>NZ_JAYRDJ010000005.1:0-152837 GCF_041909475.1 Niveibacterium sp.
CGGCCGCCGGGGCCCCTGTCCTGCCCACGGGCACGCTGAAGAGCGCCTGAGCCTTTCCCCGGACGGGTGGCCCGCGCCTCCCGCCGCCCGCCCCCTCGCCCGGTCCCAAACCATGAACCGTTACCCCCTCTGGAAGAACCTCCTGATTCTGGTGGTTCTGCTGTTCGGCATCCTCTACACGCTGCCCAACTACTTCGGCGAAGTGCCTGCGGTGCAGGTATCGAGCGCCAAGTCGACCATCCGCCTGACGGATGCCGCGCTCGCGACTGCCGAAAAGGCCTTGTCGGACGCGCGCATCAGCCACGACGGCGTGTTCTTCGACAACAACTCGGTGCGTGTGCGCCTAGCCAGCACCGACGCGCAGATCAAGGCGAAGGACGCGCTGGAGCACGCCTTCAACCCGGATCCGAAAGACCCCGGCCATACGGTTGCGCTGAACCTGCTGTCGGCGAGTCCGAAATGGCTCACCGCGATCCACGCGCTGCCGATGTACCTCGGCCTTGACCTGCGTGGCGGCGTGCACTTCCTGCTGCAAGTGGACATGAAGGGCGCGATCACCAAGCGCCTCGACTCGACCACCGGCGACATGCGCACAATGCTGCGCGAGAAGGACATCCGCCACGGCGGCATCGTGCGTGACGGCGAATCGCTGGTTGTGCGATTCCGCGACGTCGCGACCCGCGACAAGGCACGCAACGTGATTCGCGATCGCCTGCCCGATCTGCAACTGGTCGACAAGACCGAAGCGGACGAGCAACTGATCGTCGGCACGCTGACCGAACAGGCCAAGCGCCGCATCCAGGAAGACGCGATCAAGCAGAACATCGTCACCCTGCATAACCGGATCAACGAACTCGGCGTGGCCGAACCGGTGATCCAGCAGCAGGGCGCGGACCGCATCGTGGTGCAGCTGCCGGGTGTGCAGGACGTGGCCAAGGCGAAATCGCTGATCGGTCGCACCGCGACGCTGGAAGTGCGCATGGTCGACGAAGCCGCAACGCAGAGCGGCAGCAGCGTCGGTGTGGACGTGATTCCGGAGCGTCGTCGCGATGGCTCGGTGATCCCGGTGGCGGTGAAGAAGCAGATCGTGCTGACCGGCGACCGCTTCAACGGCGCCGACGCGACCTTCGACAGCAACCAGCAGCCCGCCGTTGCGGTGAGCCTGGATGCCGCCGGCGGCCGCATCATGCGCGATGTCACGCGCGACAGCGTCGGCAAGCGCATGGCGATCATCCTGTATGAACGCGGCAAGGGCGAGGCGATCTCGGTCGCCACGATCCAGGGCGAATTCGGCAACCGTTTCCAGATCACCGGCCAGTTCTCTCCGGACGAGACGACCAGCCTGGCGATCCTGATCCGCTCCGGCTCGCTCGCCGCACCGATGGACATCATCGAAGAACGCACGATCGGCCCGAGCCTCGGCGCCGACAACATCGCCAAGGGCTTCAAGTCCACGATGTGGGGCTTCATCGCGATTGCCGTGTTCATGGTGATCTACTACATGGTGTTCGGTCTGGTGTCGGTGATTGCGCTCGGTTCGAACCTGCTGCTGCTGCTGGCGCTGCTGTCCTTGCTTCAGGCGACACTGACGCTGCCGGGCATCGCGGCAATCGCCTTCACGCTGGGTATGGCGATCGACGCGAACGTGCTGATCAACGAGCGCATCCGCGAAGAACTGCGCAATGGATCGACCCCGCAGGCAGCGATTGCTGCCGGCTACGAGCGCGCCTTCGGCACGATTCTCGACTCCAACGTGACGACGTTGATCGCCGGTATCGCACTGCTGATCTTCGGCAGCGGCCCGGTGCGCGGCTTCGCGGTGGTGCATTGCCTCGGCATCCTGACCTCGATGTTCAGCTCGGTGCTGGTGTCGCGCATGGTCACCAATTTCATCTACGGCGGCCGTCGCAAGCTGCAGTCGATCGCAATTGGTCAGATCTGGCGCCCGGCTGCTGACACGCAAGAGTAAGCAAGAACATGCGGGCGGCTCCGGTCGCCCGCCTTTGAACCCTGTTTCATAACGGAAGCCAACATGGAATTCTTCCGCATCAAGAAAGACATCCCGTTCATGCGGCATGCGTTGATTTTCAACGTCATCTCGCTGATCACATTCGTTGCCGCCGTGTTCTTCCTCGCGACGCGCGGCCTGCACTTCTCGATCGAGTTCACCGGCGGCACGGTGCTGGAGGTGAATTACGCCACCGCACCGCAGCTGGAACCGATTCGCACGGCGCTCGCCAAGGACGGCTTCGTCGACTTCCAGGTTCAAAACTTCGGCAGCTCGCGCGACGTGATGATCCGTTTGCCGAACCGCGAAGGCGAGTCGAGCGCGCAGATTTCCGAGCGCGTGAAGACCACGCTGGCAAAGGTCGAAGGCCCGGCGGCCGAACTCCGCCGCGTCGAGTTCGTCGGCCCACAGGTCGGCAAGGAACTCGCGTCTGACGGCGGCCTCGCGCTGCTGCTGGTGGTCGCCGGTATCGTCGCCTATCTCGCAGTGCGCTTCGAATGGCGCCTTGCCGTTAGTGCGATCGTCGCCAACCTGCACGACGTCGTGATCATCTTGGGCTTCTTCGCCTTCTTCCAGTGGGAGTTCTCCCTGCCGGTGCTGGCGGCGGTGCTGGCGGTGCTGGGCTACTCGGTAAACGAATCGGTGGTCGTCTTCGACCGCGTGCGCGAGACCTTCCGCAACAGCCGCAAGCGTGGCCTGTCGGTCGAAGAAGTGATCGACCACGCGATCACCTCGACGATCTCGCGGACCATGATCACGCACGGCTCCACCGAAATGATGGTGCTGTCGATGCTGGTGTTCGGCGGCCCAACGCTGTTCTACTTCGCGCTCGCGCTGATGATCGGCATCCTGTTCGGCATCTACTCCTCGGTGCTCGTCGCAGCCCCGCTTGCCAAGTGGCTGGGCGTCAAGCGCGAACAGTTCATCATTCAGCCGAAGAAGAAGGAAGAAGCCGTCGTCTGAGGCGCGCCTTCCGGGCAAAACAAAGGGCCGCTTGCGCGGCCCTTTTTCATTTTCAGCGCGCCCTCGCTGGCGCAACGATCACTCAGCGCCCGTAGGTATCCTCGAAACGCACGATGTCGTCTTCGCCAAGATAGGAGCCGGACTGCACCTCGATGATTTCGAGCGGCACCTTGCCCGGGTTGGCCAGACGATGTGTATGCCCAAGCGGAATGTAGGTCGACTGGTTCTCGGTCAGCAGGAAGACCTGGTCGCCGTTAGTCACTTCCGCCGTACCCTTCACGACGATCCAGTGCTCCGCGCGATGGTGGTGCATCTGCAGCGACAGCTTGGCGCCCGGATTCACGACGATGCGTTTGACCTGGAAGCGCTCGCCGTTGTCGATCGAGTCGTACCAACCCCAGGGGCGGAAAACCTTGCGATGACTGTTCGCTTGCGTGCGACCTTCGGCTTTCAGGCGGGCAACGATCTTCTTCACGTCCTGCGTGTTGCGCTTGTGCGCAACCATCACCGCATCGGGCGTTTCGACGACCACCATGTCCTTGAGACCGATCGCAGCCACCAGGCGCGATTCCGCCATCACCATGGTGTCTTCGCTGGATTCGAACATCACGTCGCCGCGGCCAACGTTGCCGGCCGAGTCCTTCTCGCAGACCTGCCACAGCGCGTCCCACGCGCCAACGTCCGACCAGCCGGCAGCCATCGGCACCACGACGCCGCGGCCCAACTCCGGCGCCGAGGGCAGTTTTTCCATCACCGCGTAGTCGATCGAATCGGACGGCGAAGTGAGGAAGGCTGTCTTGTCGGCGCGCACGAAATCGGCGTCGTCGGTAGCAGCATCCATCGCACGGCGGCACGCCGCAGCCATCTCCGGGTTGAAGCACTCGATCGCCGCCAGCCAGCGCGAGGCCTTCATCATGAAGATGCCGCTGTTCCACAGGTAGTCACCGCTGGCGACATACTTTGCGGCGGTCGCCGCATCGGGCTTCTCGACAAAGGCATCGATCGAACGCGCGCTCGCGGCGCCTGCCACGCCGTCACCGCTGCGGATGTAGCCATAGCCGGTCTCCGCACGGTCCGGCACGATGCCGAAAGTCACGAACGCGCCAGCCTCGGCGAGGCTCTCGCCTTCCGCGATGGCGGTCTGGAAGCTGGCGATGTCGGGGATCACATGGTCGGCCGGCATCACCAGCAGCACCGGATCAGCGTTGCCGCGCACGGCCAGCAGTGCAGCCAGCGTCAGGGCCGGCGCGGTATTGCGGCCCGCCGGCTCCAGCACGATGCGGCCACGCTTGCCCAGCTGACGCAGCTGCTCGGCAATGACGAAGCGGTACTCCTCGTTGCTAACAACGATGGTATCCGGCGCCACCGCGGCGTTGAAGCCGTCGAGCCGGCGTGCGGTTGCCTGCAGCAGCGTATCGGTGCCGGTCAGTGCCAGCAGTTGCTTCGGATATTGCTCGCGCGAAGCCGGCCAGAGTCGGGTACCAGAGCCGCCCGACAGAATTACGGATTGAATCGTCATGCTTGTTTTCCTTATGCGGGGGAGGCGACGCCATCTGCGTGGGTCGCATAGCCATGGGGATTCTGTTGTTGCCAACGCCAGGTGTCGGCACACATTGCATCGAGATTGCGCGTCGCGCGCCAGCCAAGCAGCTCCGCCGCGAGTGCTGGCTCAGCGTAGCAGGCGGCAACGTCACCGGCGCGGCGCGGCGCGATGCGGTAAGCGACCTTGCGCCCACTGCCGCGCTCGAACGCGCTAACCATGTCGAGCACGCTGTAACCCTGACCGGTACCGAGGTTCACCGCCAGGCAGCCCGGCTCGCGGCGCAGGCGTTCCAGCGCGCAGAGATGGCCCAGCGCGAGGTCGACAACATGGATGTAGTCGCGCACGCCAGTGCCATCCGGCGTCGGGTAGTCGTCGCCCCAGACATTCAGGAACTCGCGACGCCCGATCGCGACCTGCGCGACGAAAGGCATCAGATTGTTCGGGATGCCCTGAGGGTCTTCGCCGATCAGGCCGCTCTCATGTGCGCCGACCGGGTTGAAGTAACGCAGGATCGCGATACGCCAGTTCGGGTCGCTGCGCGCGAGATCGCGCAGCATGTCCTCGATCACCAGCTTGGTGCGGCCGTAGGGATTCGTTGCCGACAGCGGATGATCCTCGGTCAGCGGCAGGCGCTGCGGATCACCGTACACCGTGGCCGAGGAGCTGAACACCAGCGACTTGACCTGGCATTCGGCCGTCGCCTCGAGAAGACGTAGCGTGCCGACAACGTTGTTGTCGTAGTAGCTGAGCGGTTTTTCGACCGACTCGCCCACAGCCTTGAGCCCGGCGAAGTGGATCACCGCCTCGGCGCCGGATTCGCGCAGCGCGGCGACCAGCGCGGCACGGTCTCGGATGTCGCCGCGGACATGGCGCAGCGAGCGACCGGCGATGCGTTCGACGCGCGCGAGCGCCTCGGGATGGCTGTTGCTGAAATTATCGAAAACGGTGACGTCGTAGCCCGCCTGAAGCAGTTCGACGCAAGTGTGGGAGCCGATGTAGCCGGCGCCACCTGTCACGAAGATCATCGAGTGGTCCTTTGAAAACCTAGCTTTCCATTGTCATGGATTCTGCTGCGCTGCAAAAGGAGAAGCATCACAGCCGGGTCAGCGAAACGTTCTAGCATGAAACGCGCCTGCAACACTGGGCGCCTATGGTGGGGCGGCAAACACACGACACGAGGCCCAAGATGATCTGTTTCTCCCCCATTCCGGTGCCGAATCGCGGCCCCGCTGCAAACGATCCGGTATTGCGTATCAGCGATGCCGAACTGGCACGCGCGATGCGCCGCGCCGAACTCCACGAACACGAACTCGCCGATCCGTACGGCGACGATGAAGACGACGATGCAAGCGTCAGCTGAGTCGTCTAAACCGGCTCGGAAATGAAAAAGGGCGGCACCAGCCGCCCTTTTTCATTCAGCCTGCCCGCGATCAGTTCGCGACCGACTTCACGTGGCGCACATCTTCGCCGCGTGCCATGTAGAACACGTACTGCGCCATGTTCTTCGCATGATCGCCGATGCGCTCGAGCGCCTTGGCGACGAAGATGATGTCTATGCCGCCCGAGATCGTGCGCGGGTCTTCCATCATGAAGGTGATGACCTGACGCATCACGCCCTTGAATTCCGCGTCGATCAGCTTGTCCGAGCGCACCACCTCATCGGCGGCGTCGGTGTCGAGCCGCGCGAAAGCATCGAGCGCCTGACGCAATTCGTTGATTGCCATCTCGGACATGTGCGACAGCTGCACGCGCGGCACCGCCAGTGCGCCGCCATGAATGGCCTTGGCCATCTTCGCGATCTTCTTCGCTTCGTCGCCGATGCGCTCCAGATCGGTGATCGCCTTGAGCACCGCGAAGATCAGGCGCAGGTCGATCGCCGCCGGCTGGCGCTTCGCGATGACTTGCGAGC
Organism: Niveibacterium sp.; assembly: GCF_041909475.1. Taxonomy (NCBI): domain Bacteria; kingdom Pseudomonadati; phylum Pseudomonadota; class Betaproteobacteria; order Rhodocyclales; family Rhodocyclaceae; genus Niveibacterium; species Niveibacterium sp. The sequence continues at coordinate 6,424 of NZ_JAYRDJ010000005.1, forward strand.
AGGCCTCGTCGAGATCCATTTCGAGGGCATTGACCCGATGATCGTCTTCGATCACGCGCTCGATCAGATCCTGATTGCCGTCGATCAGGCCTTCGATCGCCCGCGAAATCTGCTGTTCCACGAGTCCGCCCATCTGCATCACGCGGGTGCGGATGCTTTCCAGCTCAAGGTCGAACTGCTTTGAAGTGTGTTCGGTCATGCCTCAATCCTTTCACGCATAACCCGGAGAGGTTACGCACCCAAGATTTCAACTGCGTGACAGTCGCTCGACACCGCTCGGGCTGCTGATCAGCAGGAGGTCGACACCGCGGCGGGCGAACAGCCCGCTCGTGACGACCCCGGTGATGTGATCGATCGTGCTTTCCAGCGCGACCGGATCGGTGATGGCGAGACCATGCACGTCAAGGATGACATTGCCGTTATCGGTCACCACGCCCTGGCGCCAACGCGGATCACCACCGAGCTTGCGCAGCTCGCGCGCGACATGCTCGCGCGCCATCGGGATCACCTCGACCGGCAGCGGGAATTTGCCCAGCACCCCGACCTTCTTGCTCGCATCGGCGATGCAGACGAACTCGCGCGCCACCGCCGCGACGATCTTCTCGCGCGTCAGCGCTGCGCCGCCGCCCTTGATCGCGTTGAGCCCCGGGTCCACCTCATCGGCGCCATCGACATAGATCGGAATCTCGGTGACCTCGTTGAGATCCAGCACGCGGATCCCCAAGCCCTCCAGCCGCACACGGCTGGCTTCAGAACTCGCCACCGCACCGACAAAGCGCGATTTGATCGGCGCCAGCGCGTCGATGAAAAGGTTGGCTGTCGAGCCGGTGCCGACGCCCAGCACGCAGCCCTCCGGTGCGTTGGCCGCGACATAGTCCGCCGCGGCTTGCGCGACGAGTTGCTTGAGTTGGTCCTGGTTCATGGTCTGTTCTTGAGTGTTGCAGCGGTCGGATTGCGATTGTAGCGAAGGCCGCGCGAGCCCGCCGGAAAGGCGCAGCGCGTCGGGCAGGGGCGTCACTGAAATCGCTTGACGTCGTCATGCCCCTGCAACACGCGGCCCGGAAGATCCGCCGCCATGCCGCGCGTGAGAACTCTCTTTCTATCCGACATCCATCTCGGAACCCGCGCCTGCCAAGCCGAGCAATTGCTCGACTTCCTGCGCGAACACCCTGCCGACAAAGTGTTCCTGATCGGCGACATCATCGATTTCTGGGCGATGAGCCGCAGCATTCACTGGAGCGCGGCGCAGAACACCGTGGTGCAGAAGCTGCTGCGACGCGCGCGCCACGGCGAAGAGATCATCTTCATCCCCGGCAATCACGACGAGGCGCTGCGTGACTACTGCGGCACCGTGTTCGGCGACATCCGCGTCGAGCACGAACATGTGCACACCACGGCAGACGGCCGCCGCTTCCTGCTGGTGCACGGCGACGAATTCGATCAGGTGACGCGCTATCACCGCTGGGTGGCGGTGTTGGGCGACATGTCCTACACGCTGCTGGTGCGGCTCAACATCGTGCTGTCATGGGTGCGGCGCAGACTCGGCTGGGCGGGCTACTGGTCGCTCGCCGGCTATGCGAAGCGGCGCGTGAAGACGGCACTCCAGTTCATCTTCGATTTCGAGGAGTCGGTGATCCACGCCGCGCGTGATCGCAAGCTGGACGGTGTGATCTGCGGCCACATCCACTGGGCGGCGATCCGTGAGGTGGACGGCCTGACCTATGTGAACTGCGGTGACTGGGTCGATTCCTGCACCGGCATCGTCGAGCACCTCGACGGCCGCCTTGAACTGGTGAGCTGGCGCGGCACGGAAACCGCCGCCCTGCCCAACCCCGAACTCCTTGAGGAAGCCTGATCGATGCGCGTGCTGATGGTTTCCGATGTGTTCTTCCCCCGCGTCAACGGCGTATCGACCGCCATCGACACCCATCGGCGCGGCCTCGCCGCGCTCGGCGTGGATGTGCAGTTGATCGTGCCGCGTTATGAGGACGAAGACGGCGAACCCCGCATCACGCGCCTGCCCGGCTGGCGCGTGCCGATGGACCCGGAAGACCGCTTCGTCGCACCGCATCGGGTGCGCCGCGCGGTGATGGCGGCCGCACAGCACGCCGATATGATCCATATCCAGACGCCCTTCACCGCGCACTACGCGGGGCTTGCCGCCGCGCGGCGTTACGGCTTGCCGGTGGTCGCCACCTACCACACGCTGTTTGAGGAATACCTGCACCTGTATGCGCGTTTCCTGCCCGAGGCGTGGCTGCGCGGCTTGGCACGGCGCCTTTCTCGCAGCCAGTGCAACGCGCTGAACGCGACGATCGTGCCGTCCCATGCGATGGCGCAGCGCCTGCGCGACTACGGCATCACTGCACCGCTGCATGTGCTGCCCACCGGCGTGCCAATCAGCCAGTTCGCGCTCGGTGATCGCGCCAGCCACCGCGCGCGCTTCCGCGCCCGCTACCGGATTCCGCCGGACCAGCCGATCGCGCTGTTCGTCGGCCGCGCGGCCCACGAGAAGAACATCGGCTTCCTGATCGAAGCGCTGGCGCACGCCCGCATCGCGCAGCCGCGCCTGCTACTCGTCGTGGCCGGCGAAGGGCCGGCGCTTGAATCCTTGCGCGAGAAGGCACATGCGCTCGGGCAGAGCGAGCATGTGCGCTTCATCGGCTATCTCGATCGCGCCCGCGAACTGCCCGATTGCTATGCGGCGGCGGACTTGTTCGCCTTCGCCTCGCGCACGGAAACGCAGGGCCTGGTGCTGATCGAGGCGATGGCGGTTGGCCTGCCGGTCGTCGCGCTGGCCGAGATGGGCACCCGCGACCTGCTCGGCGCCGGCCGCGGCGCGCTGGTGCCGCACTACGAAGTCACCGCCTTCGGCGACGCGATGGCGCAGCTTGCCGGCGACAGCGCCCTGCGCGCCCGGCTCGGCGACGAAGCCCGCACGCTCGCACGCGACTGGTCCGACGACACCCTTACCGCCCGCCTTGCCGCGCTCTACCGCGAGGTGCAGCTCGCCCATTCCAGCCAGGAGCCCGCATGGAAAGCCCCTTCAAAGGCAAAACAGGCCTGACGCGTCTGTGGAACGCCTTTCATTACTCGATGGATGGCTTCCGCGCCGCCTACCGGCATGAAGACGCCTTCCGGAAGGAAGCGCTGCTCGCCGCGCTGATGATCCCCGCCGCACTGCTGCTGCCGGTGAGCATGCTGGGTCGCGCCATGATGATCGCCAGCGTGCTGCTGGTGCTGATCGTGGAGTTGCTGAACTCGGCGATCGAAGCCGCGATCGACCGCATTTCGCTCGACAGCCACACGCTCTCCAAACGCGCCAAGGATATCGGCAGCGCCGCCGTGTTCGTCGCGTTGAGCAATGTGCTGGTCGTGTGGGCCTGTGTGCTACTTGCCTGAGGGATCGTCCATGCCCACCCCGCTCCGCATCGCCGTTGTCACCGAAACCCATCCGCCGGAGGTCAACGGCGTCGCCATGACGGTGCAGCGCCTGATCCACGGCATGCGCGGCCGTGGCCACCGCATCACCGTGGTGCGCCCGCGCCAGCAAAGGCGCGAAACGCCACTTGCCGACGAGTGGCTGGTCGGCGGCCTGCCGCTACCCGGCTACCCGGGCCTGCGCTTCGGCCTGCCCGCCAGCGGCTACCTGCAGCGCGGCTGGGCAATCCAGCGGCCGGACGCCGTTCATGTGGTCACCGAAGGCCCGCTCGGCTGGTCCGCGATCCAGGCGGCGCGCAAGCTGGGCATTCCGATCAGCTCCGGTTACCACACCAACTTCGATCGCTACTCGCGCCACTACGGCGCCGGTGTGCTCAAGCCGGCCATCGCGCGTTGGCTGCGGCACTTCCACCGCAGCGCCGATGCCACCCTGGTGCCGACGCCGGAACTCGCCGGCGCGCTTGGCGAACAGGGCATCCCCGGCGTGCGGGTGGTCGGCCGCGGCGTCGATACCGAGCTGTACTCGCCGATGCGGCGCGATGCCTCGCTGCGCGCGCGCTGGGGTCTCGCACCCGAGGGCCTTGCGGTGCTCTACGTCGGCCGGCTCGCGCCAGAGAAGAACCTTGCGCTGGTCGAGGCGAGCTTCCGCCACATCAACGCCGCGCTGCCGAACGCGCGCATGGTGTGGGTCGGCGATGGCCCGGCCCGTAACGGCCTTGCCCGCGCCCACCCCGATCACCACTTCGCCGGCGCGCGCTACGGCGCCGATCTCGCGACGCATTACGCCTCGGCCGATCTGTTCCTGTTCCCCAGCCTCACCGAAACCTTCGGCAACGTCACGGTGGAAGCAATGGCCAGCGGGCTGGCAGTGGCCGCCTACGACTGCGCGGCCGCCGCGCTGCTGATCCGCAACGGCGAGAACGGCGCCACCGTGCCCGAGGGCGACGAAGCGGCATTCGTCGCCACCGCCGTGCTCCTCGCGCAAGCGGCCGAACTGCGCGCCACCTTGGGCGAGGCGGCGCGCCGCAGCGTGCTGCCGCTGGCATGGGAAGCCGTGGTCGCAGATTTCGAGGCCAGCCTGCGGGAGACGATCTCCCGCCAGGCACGGAAAGCAGATTGAGCTTGGCAAATCCGGCGATCTCGCCTTGAGTTAACGGGGTAGACATGCACGGAGACAGACATGGGACTCCTCGACCAACTTGCTGGTGAACTGCTGGGCGGTAGCGGTGGCACAAGCCCGGTACTGCAGATCGCCCAACAGCTGCTGCAGAACCACGAAGGTGGGCTTGCTGGCCTGCTGGCTCAGCTCAACCAGAGCGGGCTCGCCGAGCAGGTGCAATCCTGGGTCGGAACGGGTGCCAACCTGCCGGTATCCGCGGATCAACTGTCCGCGGCACTCGGCCCCGACTTGCTCGGCAAGCTGAGCACCGCATTGGGCGTTGATGCCGGTACCGTATCCAACCATCTTGCCGAAGGCCTGCCACAACTTGTCGACAAGCTCACGCCGGGCGGCTCGCTGGAGGGCCACGGCGACCTGCTCGCACAAGGCTTGGGAGCGCTGTTCGGACGCTGATCGTGGCTGCCTCGGCAGGGGCAACTCAAGTCGCACAGCAAAATGACGTTTCTGTAAGATCCGTCAGATCATGGCCCGCCCGACTCGCATGCCCTCCCATCGCATTACCCCTGCGCAGTCCGCAGCAAGGCCCGACGCGCCAGCCTTTACGTTCAAGCAGACGAGGTCGGACCATGTCTAGCTGGGCGCTCGCGGCATTCGCTCTGGGTATGCCCCTCGCATTCTGGATCGGTGCGCGGCGCGCCGATCACGCGATGAAACGCGAGCGAGAGGTCTCGGAGTCTGCCCGTACCGCAGCGCTCGCCGCGGTGGCGCAACTGCGCCTGCTACAGGCGCACCAGCAAGCCCTGATGGACAGCATCGACGATCTCGCATGGCTGAAGGACGCCGACTGCCGGTTCATGCTGGTGAACCGCAAGTTCGGTGAGGTCTTCAGTCTTTCGCCCGAATCACTGATCGGCAAGTCCGACTACGACCTCTCGCCGCCCGACATGGCCGCGCATTACCAGGCACACGACCGCATGGTGATGGCATCGCGCCAGGTCGAGCGCACCGAGGAAGAAATCCATCGGCCGGACGGCGAAATCGGCTGGGCCGAAACGATCAAGGTGCCGGTGTTCGGCGCCGATGGCGAAGTCGTCGGCACGGCGGGCATCGCACGCGACATCACGCTGCGCAAACGCTATCAACGCGAGGTGGAGTTCCTCGCGCGCCACGACCCGCTGACCGGGCTGTTCAACCGCCGTCATCTCGAAGAGCAGTTCGAGCCCTTCGCCGCGCGCCACCCGCGCTTTGCCGCGCTGTTCCTCGACCTCGACAACTTCAAGCTGATCAACGATACCGACGGCCATTCGATCGGCGACGAACTGCTGCGCCTGCTCGCCTCTCGTCTGAAGGGCGAGATCGACCGCAACGACCTGCTGGTGCGGCTCGGCGGCGACGAGTTCCTGCTGCTCTCGCCGCTGGGCTCCGACAGCCCGGAAGCGCTCGACCACCTCGCCAGCCGGCTCGAAGGGGCGATCGGCACACCGTACGAAATCGGCGGCACCAAGTACGTGGTGTCGAGCAGCATCGGTATCGCGGTGCACCCGGAACACGGCCGTGATCGGCAAACCCTGATCAAGCACGCCGATATCGCAATGTACGAGGCGAAAAAGAAGGGGCGCAACCGCGTCTGCTGGTTCGAAGAAGCGCTGGCCAGCGAAACCACGGCCCGCCGCCGCATCGAACTGCGGATCCGCGATGCGTTGAAGGACAACGCCTTCGAGCTGCATTACCAGCCGGTCAATGACGCGCGCAGCGGCCAGATCATCGGCGCCGAGGCGCTGCTGCGCCTGCGCGATGCGCAAGGCAGCCCGATTTCGCCTGCGCGCTTCATCCCGATCGCCGAGCAGACCGGCCTGATCGAGCAAGTCGGCGAATGGGTGCTCGACACCGGCTTGCGCCAACTCGCCGCCTGGCGTGCCGAAGGGCATCTCAGCCTGCGGCTGGCGATCAACATCTCCGGCACGCATTTCGGTAGCCCGCGCTTCGTCGAACGCCTCAGCAGCCGGCTGCGCGAAACCGGCGTGCCCGGCAATGCACTGGAGCTGGAACTGACCGAGGGCGTGCTGATGGCGGATGCCGACGGCAACATTTCAACCCTCGCGCGCATTGCAGCGCTGGGTGTCGCGCTCGCGGTAGACGACTTCGGCACCGGTTACTCCAGTCTCGCCTATCTCAAGCAATTGCCGATTCACCGGCTGAAGATCGACCGCAGCTTCGTGCAAGGCCTGCCGGTGCATCCGGGCGATATCGCGATCACGCGTTCGATCCTGCATCTGGCGCAGACCTTCGGATTCGAAGTCACCGCCGAAGGGGTCGAGACGCAAGCGCAGCTCGATTTCCTGCGCGAGGCGGGCTGCCCCGCGGTGCAGGGCTACCTGTTCAGCCCGGCACGCGCAGCGACCGATTTTGCGGACCTGCTGGCCCCGGAGCTCAGTGCATGAAACTCGCCGCGTTCGCATCCTGCCTGCCGCACAACACGCTCGACGGCGCGCTCGATTACCTCGTCACGCACGATATCTATGGCCTGGAGCTCGGTGTCGGCGGCTACCCCGGCACGCGGCATGCCGATGCCCGCTTACTGGCCAGCGACAATTCGGCGCGGGCGCGACTGCGTGACACCTGCCAGGCGCACGGCGTGGAACTGATGACGCTGTCCTGCCACGGCAACCCGCTGCACCCGGACGCCAGCGTTGCGGCCGCTCACGACAGCGACTTTCGCGCTGCACTGGAAGCCGCCAGCGAAATGGAAATTCCGGTAGTGGTCGGGTTCTCCGGCCAGCCCGGCACCGGCGGCGTGCTCAACTGGCCAGTCATCGGCTGGCCGCAGGAATACGCCGATCAGTTTGAACACCAGTGGCACGAATCGCTGATCCCCTACTGGCAGCCGCTCACCGAGCGTGCCCGCGCGCTCGGCGTGAAGATCGCGCTGGAACTGCATGGCGGCTTCGCGGTGCATTCGCCCGCCACGCTGCGCCGCCTGCGCGAGGCCTGTGGCCCGGCACTCGGCGCCAATGTGGACCCCAGCCACCTGTGGTGGCAAGGCATCGACCCGGCGCGCGCGATCCAGCGCCTGGGCGATGCAGTCTTCCATGTGCATCTGAAGGACGTCTGCTTCCGGCCCGATGTGATGGACGACGCCGGTCTGCTCGACTGCACGCCGCACGCGCGCATGGACGAGCGTGCGTGGTACTTCGCACCGCCCGGCGAGGGCCACGACGCCAACGCGTGGCAGGGCATCCTCGATACCCTGCACGCAATCGATTACTGCGGCGCGCTATCGATAGAGCATGAAGGCTACGCGCCAGCGACCGAAGCGATTGCGACCACGGCGCGCTGGATGCGCGCCCTGTCGCTGCGCGAGCGCCGTTCGGCTACCAGAACTTCCACCACCACTTCTTAGCTTCCATCGAGCGCTTCACCTCCGGCGACCACTGCGGCTGCACGCCGGCCGTGATGAAGAAGGCGCCGAAGCGCTTGTCGGCCTCGTTGATGTGCCGCGTCAGCCACACCTTGAGGAAGTGCAGCAGCTCGAAAGTGATCGCTGCCTGACCGCTGTCGAGTTTCTCCTGCAGCGCATGCACCTGGGCGATCAGGTCTTCGTGATTCTGTTTGTGCTGCGCGAAGTCCGGATAGTTGCTGACCCGCATCAGGCTCTCTTCCACCGCGAAGTGCGTGCGGGTGTAGTCGGCCAGTTTGTCGAGAATCGCGCGCGAGGTATCGCGGCCGTGGTGTTCGTGGATTGCGTCGTGCAACTGATTGAGCAGATCGACCAGCTCCTTGTGCTGCGCGTCGATCTCCTCGATGCCGACAGAAAAATCGTCGGACCAGTGAAACAGTTCCGTCATGACTACTACTCCCCCTTCCCCCGAAAGGACCAAGGCCCGCACAAAGACTGCTCGGGCCGCATAGGGCGAGAACCTTAGCGCTTGGGCGCCACGCAGGCTTGAGCCGCATCAAGCGCCGCCGATGCGGGTACCCTTGCGGTTTTCCCCCATTTACAGCGCGCTTGCGGGCGCATTGGCCACCATGAAGATCCTGATTACCGGCAGTAACGGCACCGTCGGCCGCGCCGTCACCCATGCCGCGCAGGCCCGCGGGCATACCGCCATCGGCTGGGACCGCAAGGCCGCTGATCCGCTCGATCCGGTGAGTCACGGCCGTTACATCGACGAGGTCGGTGCCGACGCGATCATCCATCTCGGCGTGGCGGCAACGCCGACCGGCCGTGACAACGAAGGCTGGCGCACCACGGTCGACTGGTCACTCGCGCTCGCCGATCTGGCGGCGCAGCGCAGTTTGCCGTTCCTGTTCACGAGCACTGCACTGGTGTTCGACAACAGTGTCAGCGGCCCCTTCACGCTGGCTTCGGCAAGCAACGCGCGCGAAGGCTACGGCTTTGAAAAGCGCTGCGCCGAACATGGTGTGCTGCTGCGTCACCCGAGCGGCGCACGCGTTGCACGGCTCGGCTGGCAGATCGATCCAGCGGGCGATGGCAACAACATGGTGGCGCACGCCCACCGCGAGATGGCGGCGCACGGCGCGATCGGCGCATCAACACGGTGGCAGCCCGCCTGCTCGTTCATCGACGACACCGCGGCAGCGCTGCTTACCCTGCTCACTTCGCCGCCCGGGCTCTACATGCTCGACTCGAATCGCGGGACGAATTTCGCCGACATCCTGCAGGCCTTGTCCGAGCAATACCGCTTCAACTGGCGGATTTCGCGCAACGAGGATTACATCTACGACCAGCGCCTGATCGATCCGCGCCCGGCGTTGCCCGATCTCGACTCGCGCCTGCCCGCGCTGCGCGGCTGAGAAAAAGAAAACCCCACCGTGCACAGGCACGGCGGGGCAAAAGGGCTACGCACACAATGAAAACCGTCACCCGCCACGAAGACGTGGCCGGCGACAAACTCATTCTGCGGCGCGCCTGAGCGGGCGCCCACGCCCCACGCGGCCAGACGTTTGTCTGCAGCGCCCAGCGCGGAACTCGCAATCGAACGCCGGCGCTGCACAAAAGAAAACCCCGCGATGCTTGGCACGGCGGGGTAAAGAAACCACTTGAGGAGAGTGCTGTCAGCCGGTCGAGGAGACTGCGCTGACGACAAGTGCATTCTCTGCCTGGGATGCTCGCACCACCATGCCATGGCGCGCCAACGCCTTGTCCCGCGAGACCGCCACGCCGAGCGCCAGGGCGCACAGCAAGATCGGTGGCCCGCGGCCCCGGACACCCGCCGACGCGCGCACGGCAAGCCGCCGCGCAAAAAGAAAACCCCGCGGTGCTTCGCACGGCGGGGTGAAGAAACCACTAGAGGAGAGGTCTGTCAGCACACAGCGGAGACTGCGGTGACGACGGAGTCATTCTCCTGCTGCACGTCGCTCGCAACCATGCCACCGCGAGCCAGCGGCTTGTCCGCCGCGGACAGCGTGCGCGATCAAGCAAAGAAAAGCCCCGCCCGGCAGACCGGCGCGGGGCAAATTGGGCATCGACTGCCCCGCCTTGCGGAGGCGGGACGAATGTGGCGCGTCGCTGCGCGAATCCTCTTGTTCGAGCAGGCCCAGCAATGAGCTCCGCACGCTCACATCCACTGGGCCAGCGAAATACCGAGGCCGAAGGTGGTCTGCCGGTGGTTGTAGTCGATCAGGGATTCGCCATAGCCGGTGAAAAGCTGTGCATGGCCCTTGAGGTTGCCGTGGATCGGGAAGGACCAGTCGAACTGCAGGCTGCCGCGGCTCTCGTCGCCACCGCGCAGGCTGTGGCGCGCAAGCAGCGCGAACTCCTGCTCCTTGTACTTGTAGATCACATTCAGATCGCCGCGGCCGACGAAATTCTCGATGTCCGGGTTGTCGTCGGTTTCCGCATCTTCCTTGAGGCGGTACCAGGGCCTGACCAGAATCGCGAAATCGCCCGCCTCAAGCCCGGCCTGCGCATACAGCCGGTTCCAAGAACGCGAGATCGGCTCGGTACGGCCGTTGGACTGATGGATCAGGCCAAGGTTGACCATGCTGAGCTTCACGCCGCCCATCTGCAGGTTGGTACGCCAGGTGTTGATCAGCTCCGGCGCGTAATTCGTTTCGCGGAACGGCGCCGAGAAATCCTTGTTGTAGAGCTGCCAGTACGACTGCTGCGTGTAGCCCATCCACAGGTCGCCGTTGTCGCCGATCATGTTCTCCCACAGCTTGACCTTGAAGCCGATCTGGAACTTCACCTCGGTCGAGTCGTAGGGGATCTTGCCGCCCGAGGCCTCGCGCGAATTACTCGTCACGTAACCGCGCGTCGGCGAGTACGGATCGTCATTCATGTCGGTCGAATAGTGCGCGGCAAGGAAGTAGATCGGCGTGTGGTAACGGAACTGGAAGGTGCCCGTCTTGTGCTTGGGGTCCAGCTCCCAGCGCTCGGAAAGGGGCGAAGGCGCAACACCCTCGACCGGCCGCTCGGATGCCGGTGCCAGCGCGAGGCGCGTATTGCGGCCGGATTCGCGGTCATAACAGGCCAGCCGCTGGGCGTCGGCAGCCACACCGATACAGTCCTGGATGTCGGCCAACGCCGGCGTCGCCGCGAGCATCGCGACAAGGCCGAGGCCGGTGGCGTGGGTCTTCATACGTGCTCCGTTGGGTCGTTTGTTGAAGTCGATGACGGATTCTGTCGTCATGCAGTGGCTACGCTCAAGCGCTTCCATCGCAGCCGTTGCGGCGCAGCGACAACACCGCGCCCATGAAAAAGGGGGCCGCAGCCCCCTTGCATTCGCACAAGGCCGATCAGGCCGAGGGCGGCACGTAGCCCTGTACCTGATCCGCCCCGCCGCCGAAGAAATACTTCTCCATCTGTTCGGCGAGGTACTTGCGCGCGCGTGCGTCCATCAGGTTGAGCCGGTTTTCGTTGATCAGCATGGTCTGATGCTTGATCCACGCAGCCCAAGCCTCCTTGGACACCTGCTCGTAGATCTTCACCCCCAGCTCGCCAGGGTAAGGCGGGCGGTCAAGCCCTTCGGCCTCGCGGCCAAGCTTGATGCACTGAACCGTGCGCGTCATCGTAAGTATCCTTTCTGCCAAATGGGTGCGTGGCCTGCGCCACGACAAGCCTCGCATTCTATCGCGCCCGCCGGTGCGCTTCAGGCCGGCGGCTGATAAAGCACCTGGGTGCCTTTGCCGGCCGCCTTTGCCGCATAGAGCGCGGTGTCGGCGGCTTCGATCAGCGCCTCGGCAACGCGTGCGTGTTGCGGGAACAAGGCGACGCCGATACTCACGCCGACACTCGCCACGCCGTCGTCGAAACTGAAACGCTGCGAGGCGATGCTGCGGTTGATGCGCTGTGCGAGCGTCATCACCTCTTCCGGCCTCGCCTCCGGCACCAGCACCGCGAATTCGTCGCCACCGAGGCGAAACAGCAGTTCGTTCCGACGCACGATGGCCGCCACGCCCTCCGCAACGCCAACCAGCACCTTGTCGCCCGCCTGGTGACCGAAGCGGTCATTCACCAGCTTGAATCCGTCGAGATCGAAAGACAGCAGCGCGACCTGCTCGCCATGCCGCTGTCCGACCGCCAGCATCCGATCCAGTTCCTCATGGAAGCGACGACGGTTGTACAGGCCGGTCAGCGCATCGTGTTCGGCCATTTCGATCAGGCGCTGCGCCGTGTGCTTGCGTTCGGTGACGTCTTCGTACACCCACACTCGGCCGATGCGTCGCGCGCCGTCGTCCGAACTCACGAGCGCGGAGACCTCTTCAAGCACCCGCCCGTCGCTGAGCGGGATCTCGTACGGTGGCGATGAGGCTTGCCGCGACAACACGGCGTCAAGATGCAAGTGGTAGGCGGTATCGTCGGCGCGCAAGGCCGCACTGCGTTCGATCAGCGCCTCGTCGCGCAAGCCGGTGAGGTTTTCATCCGGCGCGAATCCCCACATCTCGCGCAGCGCATGGTTGCAGTAATAAACGCGCCGGTCGCGATCGACGAAAAGAATGCCGACGCGCAGGGTGTCGAGCAGTGACACGAGGCGCAGGCGTTCGTCTTCGGTGCGCTGCAGATAGTGGCCGGTAAGCGCCTGCGCGCGGCGTAATTCAGCCACAGTGTCGAGCAAGCGGGCCTCGACATCCTTTCGCGCCTGGATGTCTTCGACCGAGAGCCGCACACCCAGCATGCGCCCGTCCGCATTCTTCATCGCCACCCAGTGGCAAGCGACCCAGCGCAGGCCGCCATCCTTGCGCTGGATGCGGATCTCGAAATCGCTGCGCCCTTCGCCGGCGAGTGCGCTGCGCCCCAGCGACGTGAGCTGGGGGCGATCCTTCAGTGGCACCATCAGTTCGATCAGGCTCGGTGCAAGCAGGCATTCGGCGCGCGAATAGCCGCTGACACGCTCCACCGAACGGCTGATCCACACCAGCGACCCGGTACGGTCGAACCACGCTTCCACGCTGTGCGTGGAATCGGCCAGCGCACGAAAGCGCGCCTCCTGCCGCGTCAGTGCGCCGATGCGCAGTGCGCGCAAGCGCGCGAGGCGGTCGAACTCCGACACCACCGCATCGAAGGCCGCCCAGCCCGCGGCTTCGCCCGCCAACGCGCCGCCGGAGCGGTCGCTCGCCCGCACGGCGTCGCGCAGATCGTCGAACACCTGCTGCATCCAGCGCCGCGCGAGCGACAACGCGATCAAGGCGCCGAGCGAGCCAAACAAACCCGACACGACCACCACCAGCCCGAGCGGCCAGGCACCCGGGCCGGTGACGGTCGTCGCCGCCAGCAGCGAAGTCAGCGCGCCCCAGAGCGCCGCAAACGACACCGCAGCAATCAAGGCCCGCGCGAAGCGGCTGCGGTGCGTCATGCGGCGGTGCCTAGAGCAGCTTCATCAGCACCTTGGAACGGCGCTGGAGGTTGTAAAGCTCGCGTTTTTCCTGCGGCAACTGATCGGGCGAGACTTCACGGAATCCGCGTTCGCGGAACCAGTGCTCGGTCCGCGTCGTCAGCACGAACAGGCGTTCGAGCCCCCCGTTGCGGGCACGCGCTTCGATGTGCTGCATCAGCCGCTCACCCAGCCCGCTGCGGCGGAACTGCTGGGTCACGGCAAGGCAGGCCATTTCCGCGGCGCGCTCTTCCGAGAAGGGATACAGCGCAGCGCAGCCGACCATCACCCCATCGTGTTCGACCACCGAGAAGCGGGTGATCTCCATTTCGATCAGCTCGCGCGAACGCCGCACCAGGGTGCCGTCGGCCTCCAGCGGCGCGATGATCGACAGCAGCGCGCCGACATCCTCGATCGTTGCCTCGCGGAAGCGGGCGAGCGATTCCTTCGACACCATGGTGCCGACACCCTGCCGGGTGAAGAACTCCAGCAACAGGCCACCGTCCTTGTCGCGATCGAGCAAGTGGGCGCGATTGACGCCCGAGCGCACCGAGCGAATCGCGCGCGGCAGGAACAGGTGCAGGTCTTCGGTCAGGCCGCGGCCGTCGCGGAACATGCGCTCGGCCTCATCCGCGGTGATCGTCTCGATCAGGCGCCCCTGCTCGTCGAGCAGGCCTGGGGCGTCGCAGAGGTAAATGAGCTTTTCCGCCTTGAGCGCAATCGCGACCTGCTCAGCCACCTCTTCCATCGCGAGGTTGAAGATCTCGCCGGAGGGCGACACCCCCAAAGGCGAAATCAGCACGACATTCTGCTGGTCGAGGTCGGCCGCAATTTCGTCGGCGATGACCTTGCGCACCGCGCCGGTGTATTGATAGTCGATGCCGTCGACGACGCCGATCGGCTTCGCGGTGATGAAGTTGCCGCCGGTCACGCGCATGTGCGCACCAGCCATCGGCGTGTTCGGCAGGCCTTGCGAGAGGCGCGCCTCAACTTCGATGCGCGTACTGCCCACCGCCGCCTTCACGCATTCGAGCGCATCGGCATCGGTGACCCGCACGCCTTCGTGCAGGCGCGAAGGCAGCTTGCGGCGCGCGAGTTCTTCCTCGATCTGCGGGCGGGTGCCATGCACCAGCACCAGCCGCACGCCCATCGCGGCGAGCAGGTTGCAGTCGTAGCACAGCTTTTCGAGCAGATCGCCTTCGGCCACCTCGCCGCCGAAACCGAGCACGAAAGTCTTGCCGCGGAAGGCATGCACATAGGGCGCAGCACCTCGCACCCATTCGACGAATCGGATCGCATCGGACTCGCGCATCATCGTGGCGGCCGATACCTTGTCGCTGATGACCCTTGCGTCCGGGTCCGCTTGCTGATCCGACTGCGTGTGCGGCATTGATCCTTCCTCGTGTAATGGGCCAGCGGCCCGATTAGAAATCACCCCAAAGTGCCAGCATCGCAGCCATTGCGGCGATGCCGGCGGTTTCCGTGCGCAGGATGCGCGGCCCGAGCGCCAGCGGCTTGCAGCCGGCAGCGCGCGCGGCGGCGAGCTCGCGCTCGGACCAGCCCCCTTCCGGGCCAATCATCAGCGCGACCGGCGCGCTTGGTGCGGCAAGCTGCGACAAGCGTTCGCCGCCCTCGGGCGACAGCATCCAGCGTTCGCCCGCCACCGGCTGCGCCAGCCACTGCGGCAGTGTCAGCAATTCAGCCACCGGCATCACGCGGTTGCGGCCACTCTGTTCACAGGCCGACACGGCGACCTGACGCCAGTGCTCCACCCGTTTCTCAGCGCGCGCGCCGTCCAGCTTCAGCACGCTGCGCTCGGCCGCCACGGGCTGCACTGCGGCGAAACCAAGCTCCACCGCCTTCTGCACGATCCAGTCCATCTTGTCGCCCGTCGCCAGCGCCTGCACCAGCGTTACCGTCAGCGGCGCCTCACGATTCAGCGCGACAACCGATTCAATCCTCGCGAGTGGGTCGCGGCCCAGTTGCAGCAACACCGCCTCGGCTTCGTGCCCTGCGCCGTCAAAGAGCGTGACACGAGTGCCCGCGCGCAGGCGCAGCACCCGATCCGCATGGTGGGCGACTTCCGGTGGAAGCGTGAATTCATGCCCCGCAGCGGGCAGGTCCGGGCAGAAGAAGCGAGCGTGCATCGTACTATTATAAGTTTTACGCACCCCCTTGGACCTCACCGTGGTCAGCACCGCAACGCCCTTGTGTGCCTTTGGCACCCCTGCGCCCGACTTCGATCTGCCCGGCACCGACGGGCAGCGGCACACGCTTGCGTCCTGCCGCGGGCCGAACGGCCTGCTGGTGATGTTCATCTGCAACCACTGCCCCTATGTGAAAGCGGTGCTCGATCGCATCATTCGCGACGCGCGCGATCTTGCGGCACTGGGTATCGGCTGCGTCGCGGTCATGTCGAACGATCCGACCGACTACCCGGAAGACGGCTGGGACGAGATGGTCCGCCTTGCGCGCGACAAGGACTTCCCCTTCCCCTACCTGCTCGACGCAGATCAATCGGTAGCGCGCGCCTATGGCGCCGTGTGCACGCCGGACTTCTTCGGCTACGACGCCAGCCTCGGCCTGCAGTACCGCGGCCGGCTCGATGCCTCGCGCAAGGAAACGGCGCCCGACGACGCACCCCGCGACCTGTTCAACGCAATGCGGCAGGTGGCGGAATCCGGCCATGGGCCGCGCGAGCAGATCCCGTCGATCGGCTGTTCGATCAAGTGGCGGAGCACCTGAACATGCCGATGTTTGCCCGCGCCCGCGCGCTCGAATCCGTCGTTCGCGAGGTGGCGCGTGAAGTGACGATGCCGCTGTATCTGAAAAGCGGGCGCCTGCACAAATCGGACGGCAGCTCGCTGACCGAAGCCGATGGCGCCACGCAGCGCGCACTCGCTGAACGTTTGATGGATGTCGTCGACGCCCCGGTGCTGGGTGAAGAAATGAGCGCGGAACAGCAGCGCGACTGCTGGGCGCAGGGCGCGCAAGGTCTGTGGGTGATCGACCCGATCGATGGCACGACCAATTTCGCCAACGGCATCCCGCTGTTCGGCCTGTCGGTGGGGTTTCTGGTGAACGGCGAAACGCAGTTCGGGGTGGTATACAACCCGATCGCCGACGAAGCCTTCTACGCCGGGCGCGGCGCCGGGGCATGGCTGAATGGCCAGCGGCTACCGCTGCGCCAGCCGCCCGGCACGCTGTCGGCCGCGGTCGGCGGCGTCGACTTCAAACGCGTGCCGCCCGCGCTGGCCGCGCATCTGGCCGTGAACTCGCCGTGTTTTTCCTTGCGCAACTTTGGCTCCAGTGCGCTCGAATGGTGCTTTGTCGCGGCCGGTCGGCTTGACGTCTACCTGCACGGCGGCCAGATGCTGTGGGACTACGCCGCAGGCCGCCTGCTGGTGGAGGAATCCGGCGGCATCGCCAGTGCGCTCGACGGCAATCCGCTGCGGGCCAGCCCAAGCGGCAAGCAATCGGTGGTCGTTGCGGCCAGCCCCGCACTGCACGCGCAGTGGCTGGGCTGGTTGCTGCGCGCTGGCGGCTGAAGCCCTACCGCGGCGAATTACTTGGCGCCGCCCTCGGCCTGATCGAGCAGCTGCTGGCGTTTTTCCGCCTCCTGCGCCTGGATCTTCTCGACCGCCTTGCCCACCGCCTCCACCTGTTCGCGTGGCGTGGCGCTCTGCGACACCTCGACGCCCGCCTGCCGCGCGGCATTGCTGACGGCCGCCCCTTGCGTCTTCAGATTCGTTGCCGCAAGCCAGCCCACGATGGCCAGCACGATCAAAATCAGGATCAAACGCATCCGGAGCCTCCTGGCGCCTTGATGTAAGTCTGCGATTGTAACGAGCAGCGCCACGCCGCGAGCCCTGTTCGCCCGAAGCAGGCTTGCGCTACCATGAAATTCTGACCATCGGAGGAGGCGCCGTGTCCGCGAAGCATCCGATCATCGCCGTTACCGGCTCGTCTGGCGCAGGCACGACGACCGTGCAGAAGAGTTTCGAATGGATCTTCCGGCGCGAGATGGTCGAGGCCGCCTTCGTCGCCGGCGACGCATTCCACCGCTACGACCGTGAGGGCATGCGGCGCGCGATCTCCAAGGTCGAGCGCAAGGGAGGCCCACCTCTGTCGCACTTCGGCCCGGACGGCAATCTGTTCGCAGAACTCGAGGCCTGCTTCCGCAGCTACGGCGACAACGGCAGTGGCCAACGCCGCTGGTATCTGCACGACGAAACCGAGGCCTCGCAATGGAAGCAGCGCCCCGGGACCTTCACGCAGTGGGAGGACATCCCACCCGACACCGACTGCCTGTTTTACGAAGGCCTGCATGGCGGCATCGTGACCGACGAGATCGACCTCGTGCGCCATGTCGACCTGCTGATCGGCGTGGTGCCGATCATCAACCTCGAGTGGGTGCAGAAGGTGCTGCGCGACACCAAGGTGCGGGGCTATTCGATCGACGCCGTGCAGGACACGATCCTGCGACGGATGCCGGACTATGTGCACTACATCGTCCCTCAGTTCTCGCGCACGCACATCAACTTCCAGCGCGTGCCGTTGGTCGATACTTCAAATCCTTTTATCGCGCGCAACGTTCCAACCCTCGATGAGTCGATGGTGGTGATCCGCTTTCGCGATCCGAAAAGCACCGATTTCCCCTATCTGCTGGCCATGCTGGATGGATCGTGGATGAGCCGTCCGAACACCATCGTAGTCCCGGGCGGCAAGATGGATCTAGCGATTCAGCTGATCATGACGCCGCTTGTGCTGCGCCTGATCGAGCGGCGGCGCGCGCTGCTCTGAGCGCCGCGGCCCACCCCGTCTGCCCCGGCAGAGGGCCATAAGGAAAACCAGCTAACGCCGATAAACGGTTTTCGCTCATAATTACGGTCTTTGCTGCACCGCAATGGTGCATCGGCCGTCTGAGACGCGTCCGTCCGAAAGTCGCGCCAGGCCATCCCGGACCAACCCAGAGTGTTCAAGATGTCGACCAATCGCCCGCTTCCCGCATTCAACGCGCTGACCGGCGCCATTCGCGCGCTTGCCATGGATGCCGTTCAGAAGGCCAACTCCGGCCACCCCGGCATGCCGATGGGCATGGCGGAAATCGCCGAAGTCGTGTGGCGCCGCCACCTGCGCCACAACCCGGCCAACCCGAAGTGGGCCGATCGCGACCGTTTCATCCTCAGCAACGGCCATGGCTCGATGCTGATTTACGCGCTGCTACACCTGACCGGCTACGACGTCTCGATCGACGATCTGAAGAACTTCCGCCAGTTCCACTCGCGCACGCCGGGTCACCCGGAAGTCGGCTACACGCCTGGCGTCGAAACGACGACCGGCCCGCTCGGACAGGGCATCACCAACGCCGTGGGTTTCGCACTCGCAGAGAAACTGCTCGCCGCTGAATTCAACCGCCCCGGCCACGCCGTGGTGGATCACTACACCTACAGCTTCCTCGGCGATGGCTGCCTGATGGAAGGCGTGTCGCACGAAGCCTGCTCGCTGGCCGGCACGCTGGGCCTGGGCAAGCTGATCGCCTACTACGACGACAACGGCATCTCGATCGACGGTCACGTCGAGGGCTGGTTCACTGACGACACCAAGAAGCGCTTCGAAGCCTACGGCTGGCACGTAATCGGCCCGATCGACGGCCATGACGCTGCCGCCATCGACGCCGCCACGGTCGCCGCCAAGGCCGAGACGAGCAAGCCGACGCTGGTGATCTGCAAGACCATCATCGGCATGGGCTCGCCGAACAAGGCCGACAGCCACGATTCGCACGGCGCGCCACTGGGTGCAGAGGAAATCGAAGCCACCCGCAAGGTGATCGGCTGGAACCATGCGCCGTTCGAGATCCCGGCCGAGGTGTACGCGCAGTGGAGTGCCAAGGACGCCGGCGCCGCCCGCGAAACCGAGTGGAACACCCGCTTCGCCGCATACAAGGCCGCCTTCCCGGAGCTGGCTGCCGAGTTCCTGCGCCGCATGGCAGGCGAGTTGCCCGCCGACTGGTCGGCCAAGCGCGACGCCGCGCTTGCCAAGATCGTTGAGAAAGGCGAGACCATCGCCACCCGCAAGGCCAGCCAGAACGCGATCGAGGCGCTGGCGCCCGCACTGCCGGAACTGCTCGGCGGCTCGGCCGACCTCGCCGGCTCCAACCTGACGCTGTGGTCTGGCTCGAAGAGCGTGACCCGCGACGCGGGCGGCAACTACATCAACTACGGCGTGCGCGAGTTCGGCATGACCGCCATCGCAAACGGCCTCGCGCTGCACGGCGGCTTCATCCCCTACACCGCAACCTTCCTGGTGTTCTCGGACTACGCCCGCAACGCGATCCGCATGGCCGCGCTGATGAAGCAACGTCAGATCATGGTCTACACGCACGATTCGATCGGTCTCGGCGAAGACGGCCCGACGCACCAACCGGTAGAGCACGTTGCCAGCCTGCGCATCATCCCGAACCTCGACGTTTGGCGCCCCTGCGATACCGTGGAAACGACGGCCGGCTGGATCAACGCGATCGAACGCGCCGACGGCCCGACCGTGCTCGCGCTGTCGCGCCAGAACCTGCCCTTCGTTGCGCGCAGCGCCCAGCAGATCGCGGACATCCGCCGCGGTGGCTATGTGCTGTCCGACGCCGAAGGCGCCAAGGCCATCATCATGGCGACCGGCTCGGAAGTCGCGCTGGCGCTGGCAGCACAGAAACTGCTTGCCGACGCGGGCGTGCCGGTGCGCGTCGTTTCGATGCCCTGCACCAACCAGTTCGACAAGCAGGATGCCGCGTACAAAGCCTCGGTTTTGCCGGCAAATCTGCCGAAAGTGGCTGTCGAAGCTGGTGTTTCGGCCCATTGGTACCGTTATGTGGGCTCAGACGGTGCCGTAATCGGCATGGACACCTTCGGCGAGTCCGCTCCGGCCGGCGAATTGTTCAAACATTTTGGGTTTACCCCCGATTACGTCAAAAAGGCAGTCGAAGCGCTGCTGTAAAGTCGATGTGATTTCTTAGGCGCACATGGACTCCCCCGGTCCGGTGCCGGTCGCGCGCAGCGCGGCAGTCGTTCAGGGACATAGCACTACCCCCTTTACCAGGAGAAAACAATGACGATCAAGGTTGGTATCAATGGTTTTGGCCGTATCGGCCGTATGGTTTTCCGCGCTGCCGTTCAGAACTTCTCTGACATCGAAATCGTTGGCATCAACGACCTGCTCGAGCCCGACTACCTCGCCTACATGCTGAAGTACGACTCGGTGCACGGCCGCTTCAAAGGTGAAGTGTCGGTCGAGGGCAACACCCTGATCGTCAATGGCAAGAAGATCCGCCTGACGGCCGTCAAGAACCCGGCCGAACTGAAGTGGAACGAAGTCGGCGCTGATGTCGTCGTCGAATCGACCGGCCTGTTCCTGACCAAGGAAACCGGCGAAATGCACCTGGCCGCCGGCGCCAAGAAGGTTGTCATGTCGGCCCCGTCGAAGGACGACACCCCGATGTTCGTCTACGGCGTGAACGACAAGACCTACGCTGGCCAGGCGATCATCTCGAACGCTTCCTGCACCACCAACTGCCTGGCTCCGGTTGCCAAGGTGATCAACGACACCTTCGGCATCAAGCGCGGCCTGATGACGACGGTGCACGCTGCTACCGCCACCCAGAAGACCGTTGACGGCCCGTCGAACAAGGACTGGCGCGGTGGCCGCGGCATCCTGGAAAACATCATCCCGTCGTCGACCGGCGCTGCCAAGGCTGTCGGCGTGGTGATCCCAGAAGTCAAGGGCAAGCTGACCGGCATGGCGTTCCGCGTTCCGACCTCGGACGTCTCGGTGGTCGACCTGACCGTCGAACTTAACAAGTCAGCCACGTACGAAGAAATCTGCGCTGCCGTGAAGGCCGCGTCGGAAGGCCCGATGAAGGGCGTGCTCGGCTACACCACCGACAAGGTTGTGTCGACCGACTTCCGTGGCGAAGCCTGCACCTCGGTGTTCGATGCTGAAGCCGGCCTCGCGCTGGACGGCACCTTCGTCAAGCTGGTTGCCTGGTACGACAACGAGTGGGGCTACTCCAACAAGGTTCTGGAGATGGTTCGCGTCGTCGCCAAGTGATTGGTCTGACTGCATGAACTGACACGGAGCTCCCGGCGTCTGACGTCGCTGGGACCTCCGTGTTTTTTCTGGCCTCGACCCTCCGGTCGCCGCCCCTCAGCCGGTTTGAGTTTGCGCAACGTGCTCCGGCACGCTCGCAGGCAGACTGGCGGTTGCGCGAGCGCTGACGCCTAGAGCGGCGCGCGGCCCCGGATTTTCACCCCTTGAAATCGAGAACAACGCCATGCAATTCAAGAAGCTGTCCGATCTGGACCTCGCAGGCAAGCGCGTATTCATTCGTGCCGACATGAACGTCCCGCAGGACGACGCCGGCAAGATCACCGACGACACCCGTATCCGTGCTTCGGTCACCGGCATCAAGCTGGCCCTGGAAAAAGGTGCCGGTGTGATGGTGACCTCGCACCTCGGTCGTCCGATTGAAGGTGAGTTCAAACCCGATGATTCGCTTGCCCCTTGCGCACAACGTCTGTCCGAATTGCTGAACATGCCGGTGCGCCTGGTGCAGAACTGGGTCGATGGCGGCTTCGATGTGAAGCCGGGCGAAGTGGTCGTTCTCGAAAATTGCCGCGTCAACAAGGGCGAAAAGAAGAACAACGAAGAGCTGGCCGCCAAGATGGCCAAGCTCTGCGATGTTTACGCCAATGATGCCTTCGGTACCGCGCACCGCGCCGAAGCTACCACGCATGCGCTCGCGATGGCCGCCCCGGTGGCCTGCGCCGGCCCGCTGATGGCCGCAGAGCTCGATGCCATCGGCCGCGCGCTGGGTAATCCGAAGCGCCCGCTGGTTGCGATCGTCGCCGGTTCGAAGGTGTCGACCAAGCTCACGATTCTCGACAGCCTCGCGGATAAGGTTGATCAACTGATCGTCGGCGGCGGTATCGCCAACACCTTCATGGCGGCCTCGGGCCTGCCGGTCGGCAAGTCGCTGATGGAAGCCGATCTGGTGCCGGAAGCCAAGCGCATCATCGAAAAGATGGCGGCGCGCGGTGCCGGCGTGCCGATCCCGACCGATGTCGTCGTTGCCACCGAATTCAAGGCGGATGCAGCGGCCACGACCAAGGCTGCGGCCGATGTCGGCGCCGACGAGATGATTCTCGACATCGGCCCGGATACGGCGGCTGCGCTGGCCGCGCAACTCAAGGTAGCCGGCACCATCGTGTGGAACGGCCCGGTTGGCGTGTTTGAGTTCGAGCAGTTCGCTGGTGGCACGAAGGCAATTGCCGAAGCCATCGCGAACTCCGAAGGTTTTTCGATCGCTGGCGGTGGCGACACCGTCGCTGCGATCGGCAAGTTCGGCATCACCGACAAGGTCAGCTACATCTCGACCGGCGGCGGTGCCTTCCTCGAGTTCCTCGAGGGCAAGACCCTGCCGGCGGTCGACGCGCTGATGAAGCGCGCCGAGGCCTGACGCGGATGAGCGCGGTGGCCTTGGTCGCCGCGCACATTTGGGGCAGACCTTAACGCTGCAAACTAGAATCAACGGTGCGCGGGAAGTGCGTTGCGGCGCTTTCCGCTCCCGGTTCCTCTCCCCCCTGATGACGGAATGACCGTCATGACATCCCCCCAAAAAGGAGCTCGGATGCAACGCCATACCAAAATCGTCGCCACCCTCGGACCTTCGTCGTCGGATCCGGAAACGCTTGAGCGCATGATCGCTGCAGGCGTCGACGTAGTTCGCATGAACTTCTCGCACGGCAAGCCGGAAGACCACATCGCCCGCGCCAACATGGTGCGTGCAGCGGCCGCCAAGGTCGGTCGTAACGTCGGCATCCTCGGTGACCTGCAAGGCCCGAAGATCCGCGTCGGCAAGTTCGAGAAGAACAAGATCACGCTGGCCAACGGCGCCAAGTTCATCCTCGATGCCACCTGCGAAATGGGTAACCAGGATCGCGTGGGCCTCGACTACAAGGAACTGCCGCGCGACGTGTCGCCGGGCACCGTCCTGCTGCTGGACGACGGCAAGATCACGCTGGAAGTGGAGAAGGTCAAGGGCACCGAGATCCACACCAAGGTTGTTCAAGGCGGCGAGCTGTCGAACAACAAGGGCATCAACCGCAAGGGTGGCGGCCTGACCGCACCGGCGCTGACCGCCAAGGACATGGAAGACATCAAGACCGCCGCGCAGATCGGCGTCGACTTCCTCGCCGTGTCCTTCCCGAAGAGCGCGGCCGACATGTACATGGCCAAGACGCTGATGCGCGCGGCCGGCGGCCATGCGCTGACGATCGCGAAGATCGAGCGTACCGAAGCCGTTGAACTGAAGGCGCTGGAAGAGATCCTGAACTCCTCCGACGGCATCATGGTTGCCCGTGGCGACCTGGCTGTTGAAGTGGGCGAAGCCGCTGTGCCGGCGTTGCAAAAGCGCATGATCCGCATCGCGCGCGAGATGAACAAGCTGACGATCACCGCGACCCAGATGATGGAATCGATGATCTCCAGCCCGGTGCCGACCCGTGCCGAAGTGTCCGACGTCGCGAACGCGGTGCTCGACGGTACCGACGCGGTGATGCTGTCGGCCGAAACCGCCGCCGGCAAGTTCCCGGTTGAAACGGTTGAGGTGATGGCGCGCGTTGCGACCGAAGCCGAGAAGTTCAACCCGATCACGCTGGATCAGCACTTCCTCGATCGCACCTTCAGCCGTATCGACCAGTCGATCGCAATGGCTGCGCTGTTCACCGCGCACCACATGGGCGCCAAGGCAATCGCAGCGCTGACCCAGTCCGGCTCGACCGCGCTGTGGATGAGCCGTCTGAACTGCGGCGTGCCGGTCTATGCGCTGACGCCGGATCAGGAAACCGTTCGCAAGTGTGCGCTGATGCGCGAGGTCTACCCGATCCTGACGCCGCCGCAAGACAACGTCGATCGTGAGCGCCTGCTGCGCGACGCTGAAAAGATCCTGCTGAAGAACAAGGTTGTGCAGCCGGGCGACATCGTGGTCTTCACCTGTGGTGACCCGGTTGGCCAGTCCGGCGGTACGAACAGCCTGAAGATCGTCCGTATCGGCGAAAACGGCTGATCCGGACCTCCCCATCCAACCCAGAGATTGGAAGAATCCATGTCCAAGATTTTTGATTTCGTGAAGCCGGGCGTCATCACCGGCGACGACGTGCAGAAGGTTTTCGCTGTCGCGAAGGCCAACAAGTTCGCGCTGCCCGCCGTCAACTGCGTCGGCACCGACTCGATCAACGCTGTGCTGGAAGCCGCCGCCAAGGCGAAGGCACCGGTCATCGTTCAGTTCTCGAACGGTGGCGCACAGTTCATCGCCGGCAAGGGCCTCAAGCTCGAAGGCCAGCAAGCCGCCATCATCGGCGCGATCTCGGGTGCCAAGCATGTGCACGCCGTCGCCGCCGCCTATGGCGTGCCGGTCATCGTGCACACCGACCACGCAGCGAAGAAGCTGCTGCCGTGGATCGACGGCCTGCTGGACGCTGGCGAGAAGCACTTCGCCGAAACCGGCAAGCCGCTGTTCTCCTCGCACATGCTCGACCTGTCGGAAGAGTCACTGCAAGAGAACATCGAGATCTGCGAAAAGTACCTCGCCCGCATGGCCAAGATGGGCATGACGCTGGAGCTCGAACTGGGCTGCACCGGTGGTGAGGAAGACGGCGTCGACAACAGCCACATGGACCAGTCCTCGCTGTACACGCAGCCGGAAGACGTGGCCTACGCCTACGAGAAGCTGATCAAGATCAGCCCGCGTTTCACCATCGCGGCCTCGTTCGGCAACGTGCACGGCGTGTACAAGCCGGGCAACGTGAAGCTGACCCCGTCGATCCTCGACAACTCGCAGAAGTACGTGTCGGAGAAGTTCGGCGTGCCGGCCAAGACCCTGGACTTCGTGTTCCACGGCGGTTCAGGCTCGACGGCTCAGGAGATCCAGGATTCGGTGTCCTACGGCGTCATCAAGATGAACATCGACACCGACACGCAGTGGGCGTGCTGGGAAGGCATCCTGAAGTACTACAAGGCCAAGGAAGCCTACCTGCAAGGCCAGCTGGGCAACCCGGAAGGCCCGGACAGTCCGAACAAGAAGTACTACGACCCGCGCGTGTGGCTGCGCAAGGGCCAGGAAACCATGATCGCCCGCCTCGAGCAGGCCTTCAAGGAACTGAACGCGATCGACGTGCTGTAACGCACCCGCATCCGGCTCAGCCGAAAGGCGCCGACCCGAAAGGGCGGCGCCTTTTTTCATGCGACAAGGCCGGGCGACGAATTGCTGCCGCGGCCGAGTTATGGAAAATCCTGACGCGAATTCGCGGCCCAAATCAGCGAGAATGCGCGCCTTCGGTGCCCCGGCGCCTACCAACGATTGCCTGCGACATCCCCCCGTTTCGCGGCCTTACTACCCTGAAATGGAGAAACCCGATGCCTCTCGTCTCGATGCGCCAGTTGCTGGACCACGCTGCAGAACACAGCTACGGCCTGCCTGCCTTCAACGTCAACAACCTGGAACAGGTCCAAGCGATCATGGAGGCCGCGCAGGAAACCGGCAGCCCGGTCATCATGCAAGGCTCGGCCGGCGCGCGTAAGTACGCCGGTGAGGCCTATCTGCGTCACCTGATCCTCGCTGCGCTTGAGACGCACCCGGATATCCCGGTCGTGATGCACCAGGACCACGGCGCCAGCCCGGCGGTGTGCATCCAAGCGATCCGCTCCGGCTTCTCCAGCGTGATGATGGACGGCTCGCTGCAGGAAGACGCGAAGACGCCGTCGAGCTTCGAGTACAACGTCGAGACCACGCGCAAGGTGGTTGAACTTGCGCACGCGGTTGGCGTGTCGGTCGAGGGTGAGCTCGGCTGTCTCGGCTCGCTGGAGACCGGCCACGGTGAAGCCGAAGACGGCCACGGCGCGGAAGGCGCGCTGTCGCACGACCAGCTGCTGACCGACCCGAATGAGGCCGCCGAATTCGTGCGCGCAACCGGCGTCGATGCGCTCGCGATCGCAATCGGCACCTCGCATGGCGCCTACAAGTTCACCCGCCCGCCGACCGGCGCGGTGCTGCGCATCGACCGCATCAAGGAAATCCACGCCCGCATCCCGAACACGCATCTGGTGATGCACGGCTCGTCGTCGGTGCCGCAGGACTGGCTGGCGATCATCAACGAATTCGGCGGCGACATGGGCAGCACCTACGGCGTGCCGGTCGAAGAGATCGTCGAAGGCATCCGCCACGGTGTGCGCAAGGTGAACATCGACACCGATCTGCGCATGGCCTCGACCGGTGCGATCCGCCGCCATCTGGCGAAGGACGGCAAGAACTTCGACCCGCGCAAGTATTTCGTCGAAGCGAAGAACGCGATGAAGGCGATCTGCAAGGCTCGCTTCGAGGCCTTCGGCTGCGCCGGGCAGGCGCAGAAGATCCGCGCGATTTCGCTCGACACCATGGCGGTGCGCTACAAGTCCGGCGAACTGGCGCAGAAGATCGCCTGATCCGTCGGCTGGCGGGTGGCGGCGCAGCCCTCGTCCAGCCGCTTCACGCGACGCGGGGTGTCGCGCCCCGCGGCCGGGCGGTATAGTCGGGGCGCGCAATTCGCGCAGCCCCTCCCCCCGGCACACCATGACACCAGAAGGTTCTCCGCTGCACCGCGCCCGCGCGGTATTCAAGTACGGCCTCGAATGGGTCGAATTCTTCGGCCTCGCCGTGGTCGGCGTCGCCACCTCGATCGCAATGGGCGAAGAGGTCGTCGCGATGTGGCGCAACAGCCGCGTTACGCTGACCGATCTGCTGCTGATGTTCCTCTACCTCGAAGTGCTGACGATGATCGCGCAGTACTTCAAGAGCGGGCAGTTACCGGTGCGCTTTCCGCTCTACATCGGCATGGTGGCGCTCGCCCGTTACCTGATCCTCGATCTCAAGGAGCTCACCGAATGGCGCATGCTGGCCATTTCGGGCGCGATCCTGCTGCTGGCGATCGGTGTGCTGGTGATCCGTTACGGCCATGTCCGCTTCCCGTACAACGAGGATCGCGACACGCCCGCCAAGAAGCCCTATGTAAGGGAATGACCCCCGCGCACACGGCAACCCGACGCGGCAAATCAGCCCCTGCCGCGCGGTAAGCCTTGCGCTGCGGCACTTGCGGGGCTATACGAATGGAATGCGCTGCGCGCATCCCTTCCCTCTGCATCCCCGAACCAGCAAGGAGCTTCCCATGGCGGGCGCCAAACGTGCACTCTGTGTCGGCATCAACCAGTTCAAGAACTATCCCGGTGCGCAACTCAACGGCTGCGTGAACGACGTTGCCAGCATGCAGGACATGCTGGTGAAACAGCTGGGCTTCCCGGCCGAGAACATCCAGACGCTGACCGACGCGCAGGCCACCAAGGCGAAGGTGATGGGTGCGCTGGGCAAGCTGGTCGACGCGGCGGTGGCGGGCAAGCTCTCGCATCTGGTCTTCAGCATCTCGTCGCATGGCACGCAAGTGCCGGATCTCAATGACGACGAGGCCGACAACGCCGACGAGGCCTTCTGCATGCACGACCTCGCCGAGAAGAACGGCGAGTGGGACCGCGACCGCGTGATTGTCGACGACGAACTGCGCGCACTCTTCGCCAAGGTGCCGAAGACCGTACTGGTGGAGTGCTACTTCGACACCTGCCACAGCGGCACCGGCCTCAAGGCGCTCGACCTGATCCCGACGCGCAAGCCGCGCTGGATGCCACCGCCGACGCCGATCGCGGTCGACAACATGACCGGGCGCAGCGCGCCGGGCCTGCGCAAACGGCTGGACGACGCCGGTATCGACCACGCGATCCTGTGGGCGGCGTGCAAGGCCAGCCAGACCAGCGCAGACGCGAAGATCGGCAAAGCCTATGCCGGCGCCTTCACCTACTACCTGACCGCCCGCATCAAAGCGGCCAAAGGCCAGATCAAGCGCAGCGAGTTGCTCAAACAGGTGCGTGAAGACCTCAAGACGAATCGCTACACGCAAGTGCCGGAACTCAATTCCGACCGCGCGACCAAGACCAAGCTGCTCGGCACCTGAGCGCGGCACGGCAGACCCATCATCGGGGCGCGCTACGGCGCGCCCCGTCGCTTGATGGCAGGCAAGGCGCTAGCGCCCGCGCCGGATCAAGCTCGCCTCTCCCCAAAACAGAGCACACAATAATGGCCTTGATTCGACTGGACGAACCCACCGTCCGCCCCAAAACGCCGCCCAAGGGCTTCGCGCTCTTCGCCCTTGGCTTCCGCCCCTTCTATCTGCTGGCCGCGCTGTTCGCCACGCTGGCGGTGCCAATCTGGCTGGCACAGTTCCACGGTCTGCTGCCGGCACCGCCGTGGATGCCCGGCCTGTTCTGGCATGCGCACGAAATGGTGTTCGGTTTTGCCGTCGCCGTGATCGTCGGCTTTCTGTTCACCGCGGCGCAGAACTGGACAAGTCTGCCCACGCCGAAGGATGCGCCGCTCGCCGCCTTTGCCGCCCTGTGGCTGGTCGGCCGCATCGGCATCTACGCCGCGCCGCCGCTGCTCGCCGCGATCCTGGATCTGGCCTTCCTGCCCGTTTCGGCGATTGCGCTCGGCCGTGTGCTGTGGCGGGCCAAGAGCCAACGCAACTACTTCACCGTTGCGCTGCTGCTAGCGCTGACCGCCACCAATGGCCTGTTCCACGCCAGCGTGCATGGCTTGGTCGCCGCTGATCCGCTGAGCGTGATGCATGGCGCGCTGGCGCTGGTGGTGATGCTGGTCACGATCATCGCTGGCCGCATCGTGCCGAGTTTCACCGCCAATGCGCTGAAAGGCGTGAAGCAATTCCAGAACGACCAGATCAACGCCTGCGCGATCGGCTTCACCGGCTGTGCGCTGGCGCTATCGGTCGGTAGCGCCAACAGCGTGCTGGCCGCCATCGTCGCGCTGATCGCAGCCACCCTGCAGGCCGTGCGCACCTGGGGCTGGAATCCGTGGGCGACACGCAAGACGCCGCTGCTGTGGGTGCTGCATCTGGGGCACCTGTGGCTGTCGGTCGGCCTTGCCTTGCTTGCGGTTGCGGCGCTCGGCTGGATCCCCCAGTCACCGGCCTGGCATGCCTTCGGCTTTGGCGCGATGAGCGCGCTGATCCTCGGCATGATCACGCGTACGGCGCTGGGCCACACCGGGCGCCTGTTGCTGGCTGGTCGCAGCGAAACCGCCGCCTATGCGCTGCTGCATGCCGGCGCGCTGGTTCGCGTCGTCGGTCCGCTGATACTGCCGGGCGCGATGGGTGCAGTGCTGGGGATTGCGATGCTGTGCTGGAGTGGGGCTTTCGCGCTGTACCTGTTCAGGTATGCGCCGATCTTGATCAACCCACGCGTGGACGGGCGTCCGGGGTGAAAAAGATTGGGGGGATCGGGCGAGGAGCGAAACCCTCACCCCCCGTAAGGGATTGGAGATGCACCTGAGTGTCGTTTTGGGCTGAGCGCCGACTAGCACCCGACAAGGACCAGCCAGCCCTCAGCCCCGGGACGACGGCCCGGATTCAGTTGTGTTGTGCGTCGTGACGCTGGTGCCAGATATGGCGGGACTGGCGGTTGTCCGCACTCGCCACGCGACGCTGTTCACCCGGGCCAACGTAACCATCACTGCCGGCACCCGCCAGCCTGCGATCACCCGATGCCTGCTGGCGCTCCATGCGGGCGCTTTCGTGCGTGGTCAGGCTGCCGTCGGCAAGCCCGTTGCGAATCCGCGTCTGCTGATTGATGTCGCGCGCGACGTCCTTCTGCATACGCTGGCTCGATGCGGAATTCGGATTGCCGCGCTGGGCATCGTGTTTCTCGCTGTGGATCAGCTGACTTTCGGCGTTCTGCGCCTGCTGGATGCGCGCCGCTTCCTTGCCACTGACCTGCCCATCCTTGGCGGCATGGGCCTCCATCTGTTCGATCTTCGATTGCTGCTTTTCAAGGCGTGCGGCCTCGCGGGTATTCAGCGCGCCGCTCTGCAGGCCTTGCTCGATGCGTTCCTGCTGTTTGACGTTGCGGTCCACCGCCGTCGTATCGGCCGCCATCGCAGCGGCGGCAGGGAGGCCGGCAAACAGCACGGCCATCAGTCGAAGCGTCGTGTTCATTCGGATCTCCTTGCGCGGTGCGCGTGCTTGCTGCCGTTTCGCTGACACCGGCTACCCGGTCGTCATTGCGTGACTGCATCGTGCCCGACTGCCGCAGCGCAGGCGTTTCGGCGGCGTGAGCCATTGCAACGCTTTGTAAGTGCCGTGGTACGGTATGCCGCATGAAGCCCCTGACTCGCCTCACCCTCGCCGCCGCGTTCGTCTGCCTGAACAACCCTGCAGCTCGCGCCGCCCTGCCGGAGGATGTCGCCCGTGCGCTGCGCGCCGGCAACATCCCGGAAACTGCGGTGTCCTTGTGGGTAGCCCCGCCGGAGAGCGGCAAGCCCTTGTGGTCGCATCGCAGCGATACGCCGCGCAACCCTGCGTCGGTGATGAAGCTGCTGACCAGCCTCGCGTCGCTCGAATTGCTGGGCCCTGCCTGGACCTGGAAGACCGAAGTGCTGACGCGCGGCACGCTGAGCGCAGGCGTACTTGAGGGTGATCTTATCCTTCGCGGCGGCGGCGACCCGTTCCTGACCTGGGACCGGCTCGGCGGGCTGTTGCGCGATGTGCGCAGCCGTGGCGTACGCGAGATCCACGGCGACATCGTGCTCGACCGCAGCCTCTTCGCGCTGCCCCAGCACGACCCCGCCGCCTTCGACGGGCGCGCGGTGCGCGCCTACAACGCAGCGCCTGATGCGCTGGCGGTTAACTTCAACGCCATCACGCTACGGATCAACCCGCGCGCCGACGGCGGCATCGACGCCGTGCCAACCCTGCCGTTTGCTGGCCTGCAAATCGACAACGGCTTGCGCGCCCAGGCCGGCGACAGCTGCCCGAGCTGGCGCGACCTGGTGGCACCGGAGATCAGCGCAAAGGGCGAGACGATCAACATCCGCCTGCCGGGACGCTTCCCGACGGCGTGCGGCGAGAAGATGCTGAACCTTGCGGCGCCAGATCCGGTGCTGATGGCGAATGGCGTGATCCGCGCGATCTGGCAAGAACTCGGCGGTCGCTTCAGCGGCCAAGTGCGCAGCGCGCCCACGCCCGCCGACGCGAACCTGCTGACAAGCTGGCAGTCGCCGCCGCTGGCCGACGCGCTGCGCGAAACCGACAAGTACTCGAACAACCTGATGGCGCGCCAGATCTTCCTCAGCCTCGCGCTGCCGGATGCGACAACGCCCGCGACACTGGAGGCGGCGACAGCGCGGCTGCGCAGCTGGATGCCAACGCGCGGGCTGGACCCGCAGCAGTGGGTGATCGAGAACGGCTCCGGCCTTTCGCGCCAGGAACGCGCCACCGCAGCCCAGCTCGGCACGCTGCTGCGCGCGGCGTGGGCAAGCCCGCGCATGCCGGAATTCGTTGCCGCGCAGCCGGTGATCGGCATCGACGGCACGATGAAGAAGCGGCTGCCGGGTACGCCGGTCGCCGGGCGCGGCTACGTGAAGACCGGCACGCTGGATGGCGTGAAGAGCGCCGCCGGCTACCTGCTGGATGCGCGCGGGCGCTGGATCGCCTTCGCCTGGCTGATCAACCACCCCAACGCCGACGCGGGTGACGCCGCGCTGGAGGCGCTGCTGACCCGCCTCTACGCCGCCGACTGAGCCGCTGGCGCGCCGGGCCTACTTCGAGAGTTGTGCGAACACCGCCATCAGTTCCGCATCGCCCATGTCGCGGGCTGAGGCGAGTTCGCCTGCCGAGGTCGCATGGCGCAGCTTGCCCTTCGCATCCAGCACCGCGACCGCCGGTATGCCCTTCTTGCTCGGGTTGCCGTAGTCGGCTGCCACGTCCTGATTGCGGTCCCAGTTACCGATGTCGACCTTGGTAACGATGTATTGCCGGGTCACATGCTGTGCCAGCGAGCCCTCGCCCATCTTGCGCGCGAGTTCGCGACAGTCTTTGCACCAGTTCGCGCCGAACACCAGCAGCACCTGCTTCTTCTGCGCCTTCGCCTGCTTCAGCGATGCGGCGATGTCGGCACGGGCGTTGGCGGCTTCGTCGTAAGACATCGCGTCTGCCGACCAGGCAGGCGGCGCGAAACAGGCGAACAGAAGGAAGGCATTCAGGGCAAGGCGTGAGGCGCGTAGCATGTCGGTCAGATTCGAGGGTGGGGCAAAGTGCCAATCTAGCACCGCCCTCCACGCGTAAGGAGAGCAAGCAATGGAAAACCGTCGTCTCGGCCGCTCCGGCCTGCAAGTGAGCCAGCTCTCGCTCGGCTCATGGGTGACCTATCACAATCAGGTAGACACGCGTGCCGCGCGCGAGCTGATGGCTGCGGCCTTCGATCAGGGCGTGAACTTCTTCGACAACGCCGAGGCCTACGCCAACGGGCAGTCGGAAACGATCATGGGTGCCGCGCTGCGCGAGCTGGGCTGGTCGCGCGTGAAGTACGTGGTGTCCACCAAGTTCTACTGGGGCCTGTCGGATGGCCCGAACCAGCGCAACACGCTCAACCGCAAATACCTGCGGCAGGCGATCGATGGCTCGCTGCAGCGCTTCGGCCTTGACTACGTCGATCTGGCCTACTGCCACCGCCCCGACCCGCACACGCCGATCGAGGAAACCGTTTGGGCCATGCACGACATGGTGGAACAGGGCAAAGCGCTCTACTGGGGCACCTCGGAGTGGGCCGCGGACGAGATCCGCGCCGCATGGGAGATTGCGGAGCGCCATCACCTGCACAAGCCCGTCGTGGAGCAAGCGCAGTACAACCTGTTCCACCGCGCCCGCGTCGAGCAGGAGTATGCCCGCCTGTACGACGACATCGGACTCGGCCTGACGACCTGGAGCCCGCTGGCCTCAGGCCTGCTGACCGGCAAGTATCGCAACGGCGTACCCGCGGGCAGCCGTGGCGCGCTGGAGAACATGGCGTGGTTGCGCGATGCGCTGACCGACCCTGCCAGGAATGCAACCGTCGCCCGCTTCGCCGAGCTCGCCGCGGCACTCGCTTGCACACCGGCGCAGCTCGCGATTGCCTGGTGCAGTGCCAACCCGCGGGTGTCGAGCGTGATCACCGGCGCCTCGTCGGCCGGGCAACTGGCCGACAACCTCGGCGCGCTGGCGGTACTGCCGAAACTAGATGCCACGGTGCGACAGCAGCTCGACGCCATCTTCCAGGCAAACTGAGCGCCGCGCGACATGGTCGAAAGCTTGTTGAACACAGCACGCCATGTGGCGCGCCTGCGCGTCGCCTTGCTGATCGGGCTGATGCTCTTCGCACTGGGTGGCTGTGGCGGCGGCGGTGGCGACGGCACCGCAGCCACGCCGCCCGCACCGACACCCACGCCGCCTGCCAGCGGACGCTGGACGCCGACGCTGAGCGACACCTGGCAGTGGCAGCTCAATGGCAACGTGGACACGAGCTATATCGTCAGCGTGTACGACATCGACCTGTTCGACACGCCGCAAGCCACCATCGACGCACTGCATGCCGCGGGGCGCAAGGTGGTGTGCTACTTCTCAGCCGGCAGCGGCGAAGACTGGCGGCCGGACTATGCCGGCTTCGCCGCGGCGGATCTGGGCGCCGCACTGGCCGGCTGGGCCGGCGAACGCTGGCTCGACACCCGCTCAGCCAGCGTTCGCAGCGTCATGGCGGCGCGGCTCGATCTGGCGGCGAGCAAGCGCTGCGACGGCGTAGAGCCGGACAACGTTGACGGCTACGCCAACGCGAGCGGCCTCCCGCTCAGCGCCGCCACGCAGCTGGACTACAACCGCTGGCTCGCCACGCAAGCGCACGCGAGGAAGCTTGCCGTCGCCCTGAAGAACGATCTGGAACAACTCGCGGATTTGCAGGGCGACTTCGACTTCGCGGTCAATGAAGAGTGCTTTGCGCTCAATGAATGCGGCGCTTACGCCAGCTTCATCGCGATCGGCAAGCCGGTGTTCAACGCCGAGTACGCGGCGCGCTATCAGCAGAACACCAACGGTGCGCGCACCGTGCTGTGTGCCGCAGCACAGCAAGCGCAGATCCTCACGCTGGTGCTCGCGCAACAGCTCGACGACAGCTACCGCTACGCCTGCCCCTGACGCACGTTCAGTGTCAGGCGGCGCGGCGCTCCATGGCCAACGCGGCGAAGCGCGCCTGCAGCGCGTCGAACGGCAGGTCACGCCCGATCAGCACGATGCGGTTGTCGCGCTGCTCGCCGTGCGCCCACTCGCGGCCGTAGTCGAAGCCGGCAATCCGATGCACGCCCTGGAAGATCAAACGCCGCGCCTCGCCAGCGATCGACAGGATGCCCTTGTAGCGCAGCAGATCGTTGGCGTGCGTATCGATCAGCGACTCGACGAAGCCGGATACCGCATCGAGGTCGAGTTCGCCATCCGCTTCCAGCACGATCGAGCCGATCGCCGCATCGTGGCGCGGCGCCTGAATGCCGGCAGCACCCTTTGCACTCGGCACAAAGCGATGAACCGGCTTGCGCGGCGGCAGGCCGCGCTCGTCGAGCGAGAACCCGCCGATGTTCAGCAGATCGCGCCAGTCCTCGTCGGCCGAGCCCGCCCGCAACAAGGGCGCACGGGCGTTGATGTTGCGCAGCGCCGGGAAGAGCGCGCTCGGGGCCAGCGCATCGGCGCAGTCGGCCTTGGTCACCAGCAACCGGTCGGCGTAGGCCACCTGCGCGCTGGCGACGCGCTCTCGATCGATTTGGGCAAGGGCGTGGCAGGCATCGACCAGCGTGATGACGCCGTCCAGCGCATAGATGTCGCGCAGCGCTTCGTCCCAGAAGAAGCTCTGGATCACCGGGCCGGGGTCGGCGAGGCCGGTGGTCTCGATCACCAGCCTGTCGAACGTGACAAGCCCCATGTCGCGCCGCTCGGCGAGGTCGACCAGCGCGGCGGCCAGTTCGCCCTGCACGCTGCAACAGATGCAGCCGTTCGAGAGCTCCACGACCGTCGTCGCACCCGGGCCGACAAGATCGCCGTCGATGCTCTCGGCGCCGAACTCGTTTTCCACCACGGCAATGCGCTCGCCATGTGGCGCCGCAAGCAGGCGATTGAGTAGCGTCGTCTTGCCGGCACCGAGGAAGCCGGTAAGCAGGGTGACGGGAATCGGGGCAACATTGGAGTTCATGGCGGAGTCCTCGATGGAGTGCGCGCGGGTCTGCATCGCAACCGGTGCAGGCCCCCGAGCACTCGGGGGTGTTCAGCGATTCAGCAACACTTTCCGTTGCCCTTCGCACCGAAGCGCGCGTCCTGACGTTCGCGGAAGAATTCCTCGTAGGTCATCGGCGTTTGCTCGGGATGCGTCAGGCGCATGTGCTGAACATAGGTGTCGTAGTCAGGCTGCCCCACCATCAGGCGGGCTGCCTGACGGAGGGTTTGCCCCATGCGAGCGAGGTCGCGAAACATCGTTCGCCTGTTTCAGTTACGCAGCGTTGGCCGGCATCGGCTGGTAGGCCGATTCCTGCACCGTCGGGTGAGCGATGCGGTAAGCGCGCAGCGCAGCACGGATACCGAACACCAGCACGGTCAGCACGACGACGATGAAGAGGCCGCACAAGCTGGCGTCGACATAGTCGTTGAAGATCACCTGCTGCATCTGCTCGATGCTCTTCGCCGGTGCCAGCACTTCGCCGCGTTCGGCCGCGCCGCTGAACTTGGCGGCGTGCGCAAGGAAGCCCACCTTCGGGTTCTCGCTGAAGATCTTGAGCCAGCCAGCGGACAGCGTGCAGGCCAGCAGCCAGATCGTCGGCACGATCGTGACCCAGGCATAGCGCTCGCGCTTCATCTTCACCAGCACCACGGTGGCCAAGATCAGCGCCACGGCGGCGAGCATCTGGTTTGCCACACCGAACAACGGCCACAAGGTGTTGATGCCACCAAGCGGATCAACCACGCCTTGATACAAGAAGTAACCCCAGGCGGTAACGCAGAGGCCGGTCGCGAGCAGGTTGGCCACGAGCGACTCGGTGCGCTTGAGCGAAGGCACGAAGGTGCCCAGCAGATCCTGCAGCATGAAGCGGCCTGCACGTGTGCCGGCGTCGACCGCGGTCAGGATGAAGAGCGCTTCGAACAGGATCGCGAAGTGGTACCAGAAGGCCATCATCGCCTTGCCACCGATCGCACCGGAGAGGATCTGCGCCATACCCACAGCGAGCGTCGGTGCGCCACCAGCACGCGAGATGATGGTCTTCTCGCCAACGTCGGCCGCGACTTGCGTGAGCATTTCCGGCGTCACCACAAAGCCCCACTGCGAGATCGCGACAGCGGCGGTTTCCGCGGTCTTGCCAAGCACCGCGGCCGGGCTGTTCATCGCGAAGTACACACCCGGCTCAACGCAGGATGCAGCAACGAGCGCCATGATCGCGACGAAGGATTCCATCAGCATGCCACCGTAGCCGATAAAAGCGGCGTGCTTTTCCGTCTCCAGCAACTTCGGTGTGGTGCCGGAAGAAATCAGCGCATGGAAGCCGGACACGGCGCCGCAGGCGATGGTGATGAAGAGGAAGGGGAACAGCGGGCCTGCCCACACCGGGCCGGTACCGTCGACGAACTTGGTCAGGGCCGGCATCTTCATGTGCGGCGCAACGAAGGCGATACCGATCGCCAAGCCCATGATCGTGCCGATCTTCAGGAAGGTCGAAAGGTAGTCACGCGGCGCGAGCAGCAGCCACACCGGCAGCACCGAGGCGATGAAACCGTAGCCAATCAGCAGCCAGGTGAGTTGCTTGCCGTCGAACGTGAACATCGGGCCCCAGGTCGGGCTCGCCGCCACATCGCCGCCGAACACGATCGCGGCCATCAGCAGCACGAATCCGACAATCGAGATCTCGCCGATCTTGCCCGGGCGGATGAAGCGCAGGTAGATGCCCATGAAGATCGCGATCGGGATCGTCGCGGCCACCGTGAAGGAACCCCAGGGCGAATCGGTCAGCGCCTTCACGACGATCAGTGCAAGCACCGCGAGGATGATCACCATGATCATGAAGGTGCCGAACAGCGCCACCACGCCGGGGATCGGCCCGAGTTCGGACTTGATCAGGTCACCCAGCGAGCGGCCATCACGGCGTGTGGAAATGAACAGCACCATGAAGTCCTGCACCGCGCCGGCGAAGATCACGCCAGCCAGAATCCACAGCATGCCGGGCAGGTAGCCCATCTGTGCGGCGAGCACCGGGCCGACGAGCGGGCCGGCGCCAGCGATGGCCGCGAAGTGGTGGCCGTAGAGCACGTACTTGTTGGTCGGCACATAGTCCAGACCATCGTTGTGTTTCCAGGCCGGGGTCATGCGCGAGCCGTCAACGCCAACCACCTTGTTGGCGATGAAGAGGCCGTAGTAGCGGTAGCCGATCAGATATACCGAAACCGCGGCCACCACCACCCACAGGGCGTTGATGGTCTCGCCACGGCTCAGCGCGACAACAGCAAGTGCGGATGCACCGAGCAGGGCAAGTGCGGCCCAACCGAGGTGCGGCAGAAAGCGTTTCATGGTCTCCTCCAGTGCTGGCCCGAACAGAAGCCGCATGGGTTATCGATATCAGTCGACGTCAGCGCTCTAACTGCGACGTTGCCTTAAGTATCGATAAGCAGATTTGATTGCACATCCGCACGACTACCGAGCGGAGGCCAGTAGTTCTACGTAGCAGAACCCCATCCCACTCTGGTGATATGGGTATCCTTGATCCACACTGTTCTGATGAGCCCCACGCCCGATGAGGTGTAAATGAACCCCCGCAGCCCCTGCGAGCGCTCGGTACGGTGGCTGTGTATGGTCCTTGCATTGGCTGGCAGCCTGTTCGCGGCAGCAGCACGTGCAGCAGCACCGGCAACGCTCGAGGTCACGGTACGCGGCCCGGAGGGCCCGGGTGACACGCGTTACGACTACGACACCGGTGTGCTGCGCCTTGCGCTCGAGAAAACGCGCGCCCGGTACGGCAACTACCGCATCGTCACCGCGCCGCCGATGAATTTCTCCCGCGCGATCGCCTCCGCAAGCACCGACACCTATCCGAACTTCTTCATCAAACTGAGCTACGAAGCACGTTATGTCGACGCGCTCAACCTGGACTACGTGCGCTTTCCGGTCGATCTGGGCATCGTCGGCTACCGGGTGTGCTTCATGCACCCGGACCTGAAAGCCGAACTGGCAAAGGCCACGAGTCTTGATGCGCTGCGGCGATTCACGATTGGCCAGGGGCGCGACTGGGCCGACGTGAGCATCCTGCGCGGCAACGGGTTCAACGTCGTCGAGGTGGACCAATACGAAAGCCTGTTCCGCATGGTCGCCGCGCGCCGCTTCGATCTGTTCTGCCGGGGCACCAACGAATTGCTCGACGAGTACAACGCACACCAGGACTTGCCAGGCCTGAGCTACGACGAGAGCTTTTCGATCGCATACCCGCTGCCGCGCTTTTTCTACACCCACAAACGCAACGCCGCCGCGATCGCGCGCGTCCAGGAAGGCATCCGGCTCGCCCACAAGGACGGCAGTCTGCAAGTTCTCTGGCGCGAGAAATACGGCGACAGCGTCGACCTTGCGCGACTCGATAAACGCCGTGTGTTCTGGATCGAGAATCCGTTGCTCAAGGACGTGGACTTCGACTACCGCCAGTACTTCTTCGACCCGCTCAAACAAGACGTGCGGACAGCGCCGCCTCGCCGCTGATAGGGCAGCACCCAGCCATAGGCTCGCCGCCGCACGCTTGGCCGGGCGCTCAAGAACAACTCGAAGCCGCGCCCCTGCGGTAGCGTCGATCGGCCGCGGCCCCTGATGCACGGCCCCTGATGCACGGCCCATTCGCGGGCACAAGCGCCGGTCGCTGGTGCTATAAAGCGCGATCGCCTTTAACACCGCACCATGCAACTCCGCCTGAAAGTCCTGATCCTCGCCGTCGCGCCGCTGCTGCTCGCCATCGCTGCCGTCGCCGCGGTCGTGCGCATCGAATCACGTGCGCTTGCAGAAGCCGAGCTGGCAGCGGTTGAACCGGTGCTGGTTGCCGCACGCAAGGCCGAGTTGCAGCACTACGTCGAGCTCGCGTTGGGTGCACTGGCACACTTGCGCGATCAGCCCGACGACGCAGCAGCGCGCAACGCCGCGCTCGCCACCTTGGGCAAGCTGGACTACGGACGCGACGGCTACTTCTTCGTCTATGACATGGCGGGCCGCAACCTGATGCACCCGCGCCAGCCGGAACTGGTGGGCCGAGACTTGTGGAACCTGCGCGATCCGCAAGGCACGCCGACGATCCAGCGCCTGGTCGCACAAGCCAAGGCCGGCGGCGGTTTCGTCGAGTTCATGTGGCAGCGCCCTTCCACCGGCCGGCTTGAACGCAAGCTCGGCTACGTTGCGCTGGAGCCGAAGTGGGGCTGGATGGTCGGCACCGGCATCTACCTCGATGACCTTGCCGAAGCCCGCGCGCGAATCGACCGCGAAGCCTCGCGTGCGATCAACGCTACGCTGGGCGTGATCGCCGGCATCGCCGTTGTCGCAGCCCTGCTCGTTGCCGTGGGCGGGCTCGCCTTGAATCTGTCCGATCAGCGCGACGCCGAAGCACGCATGCGCGCGCTGGCCCACCAGGTTGTGCGCTCGCAGGAAACCGAGCGCGCCCGCGTCGCCCGCGAACTGCATGACGGCGTGAGCCAGTGGCTGGTATCGGTGAAGTACATGTTCGAGTCGGTTCAGGTACGCCTCGAAGCGCTCCGGCACGACGATCTGGCGCCGGTCGCCGAATCGCTGGCGCGCGGCATCACGCGCCTGAACGAAGTGCTGCGCGAGATCCGCCGCATCTCGCACGGCCTGCGCCCCGCGCTGCTGGACGACCTAGGACTTGCACCGGCGCTGACACAGATCGTCGACGAGTTCGGCGCGCGCACCCAGATCGCGGTGCAATGCGACACCGACCGCGACATCCCCATCCCGGAAGCCGTGGCAACCGCCCTCTTCCGCGTTGTGCAGGAAGCGCTGGCGAACATCGAACGACACGCCGGCGCCCACTCGGTCAGGGTCGAGCTCACCCGCGCGGAGGGTGGTGCACGCCTGCGCGTGATCGATGACGGCCAGGGTTTCGATGTCGAAGAGGTGCACGAACATCCGCGCGGCGGTCTGGGCCTGTCCAGCATGCGCGAGCGGGTCGAAACACTGGGAGGCCGTTTCGACTTGCGTTCCGGCCCGGAGGGCACGACGATTGAAGCCCTGCTTCCCGAATCTGCGCTGCGGCCCTGACACGATGACGCTTCCTTCCGGCACTTCCTCCTCCATCCGCATCCTGCTCGTCGACGACCATCCACTGGTGCGGGATGGCGTGAGGGCGCGGCTCGAAGCGGTGCCTGGCTTTCGCGTCGTCGCCGAGGCCGGCTCGGCGGCCGAAGCGCTGACGATGGTCGAACAGCACTCGCCCGATATCGCGCTGATGGATGTCGGCCTGCCGGGCACCAATGGCGTGGAACTCGCCCGCCAATGCCACGAGCGCTTCCCGGCGCTACGCATCGTCATGCTGACGATGCACGACCAGCCACAGGTCGTTGTCGAAGCCTTCCGCGTCGGCGCACGCGGCTATGTGTTGAAGGACAGCCCGGCGCAAGAGATCGTCGCCGCCATCGAAACCGTGATGGCCGGCCGCCGCTACTACTCCGCCGGTGTGGCTGACGCACTGGCACACGGCACAACGCCGGATCCGCTGCTGACGCAGCGTGAAAAGGAAGTGCTGGCCTTCATCGCTGAAGGCCTCTCGAGCAAGGAGATCGCCCAAAGGCTCGATCTGTCGGTGCGCACGGTCGAAACGCACCGCCTCAACATCAAACGCAAACTTGAACTCGATGGCTCGGCCGCGCTGGCCCGATTCGCGGTCGAACGCAAGCGGACCGGCCTGTAGACCGCTCAGCGCCCGCCGAAATGATGGGGCCGCAGCAACTCGATCTTGAACTCCGGCTCGTACGGCGGCACATGGCACTCGACCACATCGCGGTCTGACAGCTGCAGGCAGAGCCCGACGAAATCGGCCTTCACCGGCAGCGATGCGACACAGCGATCCGCCAGCACCGCGGCGTGCACCGCCAGCGCCCCACGCTGCGTCAGGTAGCCCAGCACGCGCGCGAGTGAGTGCCCCTGGTAGAGCACGTCATCCACGACGAGTACCGTCGCACGGGAGAGATCACGCGCAGCGAAGTCGACGTTCTCGGTCAGTTGCGTGTCGGCGTGCAGCAGCGACAAATCGTCGCCGTAACGTTTCAGTTTGATCTCGTAGCGCGGCAAGCTCAGCCCGTAAACCGCCTGCAGACGCAACTGCAACATCGTCGAAAGCGGGCCACCGCGCCGCAGGATGCCGAGCAACAGTGGATCCTCGGCCCCGGCCAGCAACGGAAAGGCCTGCGCCGCCATCCAGTCCACAACCTTGTCCAGACGCGGCGCGTCGTAAAGCGTGAACCGATCTCCGGGCACCGTGGTATCCATCGCTTGCCCCCTTCGCCGGGCCTACAGCCCCAGCGCGCCCCACATATCATCGACCCGCTGTTTCACCGCTGCGTCCATCTCGATCGTGCGCCCCCACTCACGCGATGTCTCGCCCGGCCATTTGTTGGTCGCATCCAGCCCCATCTTGCTGCCCAGCCCGGCCACCGGAGACGCAAAGTCCAGGTAGTCGATCGGCGTGTTGTCGACCAGGGTGGTGTCGCGCGTGGCGTCGACACGGGTGGTCATGGCCCAGATCACTTCCTTCCAGTCGCGCACGTCCACGTCGTCATCCACCACGATGATGAACTTCGTGTACATGAACTGGCGCAGGAAGCTCCAGATGCCGAACATCACGCGTTTGGCGTGGCCCGGGTAGGCCTTCTTGATGCTGACCACCGCCAGGCGGTAAGAGCAGCCCTCCGGTGGCAGGTAGAAGTCGACGATCTCCGGAAACTGCTTCTGCAGCAACGGCACGAAGACCTCGTTGAGCGCCACGCCGAGCATCGCCGGTTCGTCCGGCGGCTTGCCGGTGTAGGTGCTGTGGTAGATCGGATCGCGCCGCATCGTGATGCGCTCGATCGTGAACACTGGGAAGTTCGACACCTCGTTGTAGTAACCGGTGTGGTCGCCGTAAGGGCCTTCGGGCGCCATGTCGTCGGGGTGAATCACGCCTTCCAGCACGATCTCCGCCGAAGCGGGCACATGCAGATCCGATCCCACGCACTTCACCAGTTCGGTCTTCGCCCCGCGCAAGAGTCCCGCGAACTGATACTCAGACAGCGAATCCGGCACCGGCGTGACCGCGCCGAGAATCGTCGCCGGATCACAGCCAAGCACCACCGCAACCGGGAAGGGCTTTCCCGGATTGGCCTGCTGAAACTCGCGAAAATCCAGCGCGCCACCGCGATGCGCCAG
Source organism: Niveibacterium sp. (assembly GCF_041909475.1). Lineage (NCBI taxonomy): Bacteria > Pseudomonadati > Pseudomonadota > Betaproteobacteria > Rhodocyclales > Rhodocyclaceae > Niveibacterium > Niveibacterium sp. The sequence continues at coordinate 49,231 of NZ_JAYRDJ010000005.1, forward strand.
CCAGCGCATGATCACGCGGTTCGGTCCCAACACCTGCTGGCGGTAGATGCCAAGGTTCTGGCGGTTCTTGTGCGGGCCTCGGGTAACGACCAGCCCCCATGTAATCAGCGGCGCAGCGTCGCCCGGCCAGCAGTGCTGGATCGGCAGGCGCGCCAAGTCGACGTCCCTGCCCTCCCACACCACCTCCTGGCACGGTGCGGAGCCGACCACCTTCGGCGACATGTTCATTACCTGCTTGAAGATCGGCAGCTTCTCCCACGCATCCTTCAAACCCTTCGGGGGCTCCGGCTCCTTCAGGAAGGCAAGCAGCTTGCCCACTTCACGCAAGGTCGTTTTCCAGTCGCCGTCCTCACCCATGCCGTACGCAACACGCTGCGGCGAGCCAAACAGGTTGGCCAATACCGGCATCGCGCATGCACGCCCCTGTGTATGCGGCTTCTCGAACAACAGGGCCGGCCCCCCTGCTCGCAGCACACGGTCGGCGATCTCGGTCATTTCGAGGTGGGTATCCACCGGCTGGGCGATACGCTTGAGCTCGCCGCGGGTTTCGAGTTGCGCGACAAAGTCACGCAGGTCCTTGTAGCGCATTGAATTCAGCGTCTTTCAAACGGGTTCGAACAGGACAAAGATGATACCGCTGGCGTCTCACCGACGCGGTTCAGGTGCGACGGAAATTCTTACACCATGGCCATCAGACTCGAAAATAACGCAGAAAACATCAATTATTTCAACAAGCTAGCCGCCAACCCCAAGCTGGCACGGCGCCTGCTTAATGCTCCGCGAGTCGGGACATCGTCCTGCCACCCAACGACAACGAGGCTCAATCGTGAAAATGAAATCACTCGCTGCCGCCATCCTGCTGATCGGCGGAGCTGCAATCTCCACGGCCGCTAGCGCCGGCGCAGTCATCTCCAACGGAACCGTCAGCCTTGGCGTTAACGACCTCGGCGCGCTGAACTACGACGGCGTCGGTCTCAAGTACAACGTCACCGGTGGCGACAGCACGGTGTATGGCTGCACCTGCGAAGGCTGGGGCGCCGCAATCGCTTCGACCGGTGTTGCCGGCTACCAGAACACGTCCGTCGGTACCGGCGGCCTGAGCCTGGTGTCCTTCACCTCCACCGCGTCCTCCGCAGTCTCGGTCACCCGCGTGTTGAACGCCGCTGGTGCTGCAATCCTCGAAGTCACGCACAATTACCACCCGATTGCCACCACCTCCGCACTGTACGCAGTGGACGTCACGATCAAGAATCTTCAGACGTTTGCGATCGCCTCGGGCGACCTGCGCTATCGCCGCGTGATGGACTGGGATATCTACCCGACCGCCTTCAACGAGTTTGTGACGATTCAGGGCGTACCCGGCGCGCTGGGTATCGCCAACGGCAGCAACCTGCTGCACACGACGCGTGACGGCTTCGCATCATCGAACCCGCTTGACTCCAGCCACCGCCTGCTCGGCGCAACAGCCTGTGCTCAGGACGACGCCAATTTCACCGACTGCGGCCCGGATGACCACGGCGCGCTGTTCGACTTCAACTTTGCCGCGGTTGGCGCCGGTGACAGCGTAAAGTTCACCACCTACTACGGCGCCGCCGGCACCGAAGCTGATGCCGATCTGGCCCGCCGCATGGTGGACGGCGACGCGTCCGATGTCGAAATCGGCATCTACTCCTACGGTCAGGCCAATGTGGCAGGCGGCCCGACGACCGGCGTGCCGAATACCTTCATCTTCGGTTTCGGCGCCTCGGCTGGCGTGTTCATCCCGCCGGGTGGTGACGTACCGGAGCCGGGCAGCCTCGCTCTGGCTGGCTTGGGTCTTGCCGGTCTGGCCGCTGCACGCCGTCGCCGCGCGAAGTAAGTTTTCTCTGCAGTACGCAAAAGTACCCCTTTCCGGTTTCCGGAAAGGGGTATTCTTTTTTTGTGTTCAGACTCTCGCCCGCCATGAAACTCCGTCACATCGCATTACTGCTCGCTGGCCTCGCGCCACTCGCGTCGATCGCAACGCCGATCCATAACTTCCTGGATATCGAACCGCGCGCAGTGACCAAGGCGGCAACCCCACTCGACAAAGGGTATGACGCCCTCAATGAGGGCAAGTACGATCAGGCGAGACAACTGTTCAGTGAAGCGGCGAAGGCTGAACCAGCCAACCCGCTCCCACTGCTCGGGTTGGCGGATATTGCTCGACTGCAGCGCAAAGACGCAGAGGCCGCCGACTGGGTCAAGAAGGCCTATAAGGCCGCGCCGCAATCGGTCGATGCGCTGGTCGCGATGGCGCGCCTGAGCATAGCGACAAAGCAGTGGAAGGAAGCGGAGCGTTTTGCTCTGGAAGCAGCGAAAGCAGATCCGAAAGCCGTAGCGCCGCAACTCGATCTGGGCGAGTTGTACCTGAACGTGCAGCACAAGCCGGATCTTGCTGCCGAGGCGTTCAAAAAAGCGTCTGAACTGAAGCCGGATCACGCTGGCGCGCGCTTCGGCCTGGGCATGGCTCTGCTGGCAAAACAGAATCCAGCGGATGCGGCGCGCGCAATGAACGAGGCCGTCCGACTGGCGCCCGAGAATCCGCTCTCTCATTACGGCCTCGGGCAGGCAGAAGCCGCACGCGGCGACTATCGCGCAGCAACACGCGCTTACGACCGCGCGATCGCACTTGATCCGAAGTTCAGCACGGCGATGGTCGCAGGCGCTGAAGCTCGGCAGGCATCGGGCGATCTCAAAGGGGCTGTCGAGCTCGTCGACAAAGCAGCGGTGGTCGATCCGAAGTCCGCTCAGGTTCGTTTCAAGCAAGGCATGCTGCATCATGCGGCCGGCGATGCAGGCGGCGCCTACGCGGGCTATCTCGCGGCGATCAAAGCCGAACCGAAGTTCGCGCTGGCCTACAACAACGCTGCGGCACTCGCCGCGTCACGCAAGGAGCGCCTTGACGACGCGCTGGCCTGGGCTCAGAAAGCGGTGGCGCTGTCGCCGAACGAGAATACCTATCTCGACACACTTGCCGGCGTTCACATCGCACGCGGCAACCGAGCGGAAGCAACCAAGCTGCTGGAAAAAATCGCGGCGTCGGAACATCCGCAGGCGGACTCGCTGTATCAGCTGGGCCTGCTCCGCCAGGCGGCCGGTCAGAACAAGGAAGCGGTGCAGGCTTACCGGCGCGCGCTGCAGATCGACCCGGCCTTCGCTGGTGCGCGCGATGCGAACACCCGCATCGCGCAGCTCGACAGGAAACGCTGAACCTCAATGCACGCCGAGTAGGGCGTAATCGAGCGCCAGCCCAGCAAATACTGCCGCACCGAACCAGGTGTTGTGCAGGAAGGCCTTGAAGCACAGGGCGCGGTCACGTGTCCTGATCAGGGTGTAGTGATAGACAGCAATACCGGCTGCGAGCGCGAGTCCGAGATTGAAGTACAGACCACGCTGGAATAGCCAGCCAACCCAAGCGAGCAAGCCGATCGTTGCCGCGTAGCACAGCATCACCGCCGCCACATCAAAGCGACCGAAGGTGATGGCGGAGGTCTTGATGCCAATCTTCTGGTCATCAGGTCGATCAACCATCGCATACTCGGTATCGTAGGCGACCGACCAGAAGACGTTGGCCAACAACAGCCACCAGGCAACGACAGGCACTTCGTTCCACAGGGCGGCGAATGCCATCGGAACACCGAATCCGAACGCCACCCCGAGGTAGGCCTGCGGAATCGCGAAAAAGCGCTTCGTAAACGGATAGCTGGCAGCAAGAAAGACCGCCGGCACGGACATGTACCAGACCAGCCGCTCCAAGGGCAGGATCAAACAGAACGACAGTGCCGCCAGCACGGCCGCCAGCAGCAGCGCCTCAGTTGTACCGATGGCGCCAGTCGCCAGAGGGCGCTGCGCAGTGCGCTCCACATGCCCGTCGAAGTCGCGATCGGCATAGTCATTGATGACACAACCTGCCGAGCGCATCAGCACGGTACCAAGCACGAAGATCCATACAACCCAAAGACTCGGCTTGCCCGCGCCAGCGAACCACAGACCCCACAGGGTAGGCCACAGCAGCAGCAGAATCCCTATCGGCTTATCGAGCCGCATCAGGCGCTCATACGTCCGCAGGCGTTCGTAAATCGTCATTTGAATAGCCTCGCCAGGGTCGGAAGGAAGACCTCGGTCACCAAGATCGGGCGGCCGGCACGCTTGAACACACTGCGCCGCGCCCAAAGAGCCTCGCTCGACGCGATACCGCTGGCCGCCACGGCGCGCTGCCAGCGCCGGTCGCGCGGATCAAGCAGTTTGAGGCGCAGCGGGCCGCGGCGGACCGACTGATCTGCAAACAGTACCGCCCCGAGTGGCCGTGTTCCCAGACCGGCGACCAAATGCCAAGCGCCGCGCAGATGCTGTGGCAGCACGACCGAATGTGCGAACACGACGGGCACGCCGTCGGCACACAGCAGCACTTCGCGCACGAGCGCCGATGCATGCCAGCGCACACCGATCAATCGGCGCTCGTCGGGCAGCGGCAAGCCGAGCCGCTGCTGCTGCACGCGGACCTCGAAGTCAGTGCAGCGAGCGCGGATACGTGCGGTCAGCGACCCCCTGCCGGTGAGCCAGGCTCGCATCTCGGTACGCGGGACACAGGGGGTGTTCGCCAGCCAGCGCTCGTGACGCGGGTGACGCAAGGTTCTTGGCATCATGCTGGGCGCGGATGATACCCGGATGAGCGCGGTTTCATCCTGTTTCAGATCCGCGAAAGGAGGCTTGGAGGTGCATGCTAAACTCCGCCGCATCCTAGGACGCACGCCCATTCAGACACCGACAAGGGGGCCACGATGGACCTGATTGCCCATATCGCTCAGCAGTTTGAAGACAGCGCCAACGCCAAGATCGCGGCGGTTGACGCGATGGCAGCCCCGATCGCTGGCGCGATCGAAGCAATGACCCACGCGCTGATGAACGGCGGAAAAATCCTCGCGTGCGGCAACGGCGGCTCTGCGGCCGATTGCCAGCACTTCGCCGCCGAACTGATCGGCCGTTTCGAGCGCGAGCGCCCGGAACTCGCTGCCGTTGCGCTGACGACGGACACATCGGCGATCACTGCGATTGCGAACGACTACTCGTACGAACAGATTTTCGCCAAGCAGGTCCGTGGCCTCGGCCAGGCGGGTGACGTACTGCTCGCGATCTCCACCTCGGGCAATTCCGGCAACGTGATGGCGGCGATCGAAGCGGCACATCAGCGCGACATCCGTGTCGTCGCCCTGACCGGCAAAGGCGGCGGCAAGATCGGCGCGATGCTGCGCGATGGTGATGTGCATCTGTGCGTGCCGCACGACCGCACCGCACGCATCCAGGAAGTCCACATCCTCGCGATCCATTGCATCTGCGACGGCATCGACTGCCTGCTTTTGGGATCCGAGGCATGAGGCTGCGCAACATCGCGTTGGCGCTAGCGATGGCGGCCTCGCTGCCCGCCTGCGTACCCATGGTCGTCACCGGCGCCGCCGTCGGCGTCACGGCGACGATGGATCGGCGCTCCTACGGCGTACAGGTGGAAGACTCTACGATCGAGGCGAAGGCCTCGTCGGCAATCAGTACGAAGCTCGGGCCGACGGCTCGCGTGTCGGTCACCAGCTTCAACCGCGTCGTGCTGCTGAGTGGCGAAGTGCCTGACGAAGCGGCAAAGGCCGAAGCGGAACGGCAACTGCGTGCATTGCCCTATCAGATCAGAACGGTCTACAACGAGCTCACGATCGGCCCCCGCTCCAGTTTCTCGCAGCAGAGCGGCGATGCGCTGACGACGTCCAAGGTCAAGGCGCGTCTGGTCGAAACGAAGGAAATCTCGTCCACGCAGGTCAAGGTGGTGACCGAATCCGGCGTTGCCTATCTGATGGGCATCGTCTCGCCGCGCGAGCAGGAAGTCGCCACTTTCGTTGGCACCACGACGACCGGCGTGCGCAAGGTCGTGCGCCTGTTCGAAGTCATGACGCCGGAACAGATCCGCCAGCTCGATGTGGTTCAGGAATCGCTGAACAGCAGCATGCCGGCGCCAGCGAAGCCCGCTCAGTAGCCGTATCGCGACTCGCGGCCGTTTATTGGTCGCTCCCATCACGGGCCGCTTCTGCGGCCCGTTTTCATTGGTACCGCCGCAACCTCAAACGCCGCCATTTGACCTTCACTGCCACACAATCTAGAATGCGAACCATTCCTATTCATGTTGCCGCATCCAATCTGTGAAGACGGGCTTGTGGCAATGCTCTCCGCGGGACTAGGCTATGTATGTGTGTGTCTGCAATGCCGTCACTGAGCGGCAAGTCCAGCAAGCCGCCGGCAACGGTGCGCGTCGTCTGCGCGACTTGAGCGCGACGCTGGGCGTGGCCACACAATGCGGCCGTTGCGCGCAGCATGCCTTGGCGTGCCTGCGCGATTGCCATGCCTGCCCCAACGCGCAAGCCCCTGCGCAAGAACGGAGAGCCCTACATGAAAGGCGACAAGAAGGTCATCCAGCTGCTCAACAAGCAGCTTAAGCACGAACTCACCGCCATCAACCAGTATTTCCTGCACGCCCGGATCTACAAGAACTGGGGCTTCGAGCGGCTCGGCTCGCACGAGTATCACGAGTCGATCGAGGAGATGAAGCACGCCGACAAGCTGATCGAGCGCATCCTGATGATCGAGGGCCTGCCCAATCTTCAGGACCTCGGCAAGCTGATGATCGGCGAGAACGTCGTCGAGTGCATGCAGGGCGACCTGAAACTGGAGCAGACCGCGCACGGCGACCTGAAGGACGCGATCGCCCACTGCGAGTCGGTGCGTGACTACGTGTCGCGCGACATCCTGCAGGAGATCCTCGACGACACCGAGGAGCACATCGACTACCTCGAAACCCAACTCGAACTGGTCGAGAAGGTCGGCCTGCAGAACTACCTTCAGTCGCAGATGAAGCCGGCGGATTCCTGATTCGCCTCGCGGCTCAAGCAAGCGCCCCGCCCCGTGCGGGGCGTTTTCGTTTCGGCGCGCACCCGGTTAAGCCGCGCTTAATGCAGCGCTTCCAGCATGGCTTGCGTCCCGGCGTCAGACCGGGCGAAAAGCCCCCGAAACCTGGAGGAAGCGCAATGCCAACACCCTGCAAGATCCGTCGCACCCTGTTCGCCGCAGCGATGGCGCTACCGCTCGCACTGAGCAGCCTGCCGGCCTTCGCGTCGGAACACGACGAACACAAGGAACACAGCGCCGCTGTATCGCTGCGCGCACCCGATGGCAGCAAGTGGCCGACCGACGCAACGCTGCGCCAAGGCATGAGTACGATTGCGGGCACGTTGCAGCCGCACTGGCAGGCAATCCAGAAACATGGGCTGCCGCACGAAACCTATCTGACGATCGCCGGCCGCATCGAGGGTGAAATCGCCAACACCGTCAGCCGTTGCCAGTTGCCGAAGGATGCTGACCACGCCTTTCACCAGATCCTCGGCGACATGAATTACGCCCTTGGCCTGATGCGCGGCGCAAAGCCTGATCTGCAACGCGCCGGCGCACTTGCCCTGGCGCAGGCGCTGCGCAACTACGGCGACAACTTCGAGCACCCGGGCTGGCGTGCGCCGCGCTGAGCCGGCTCAGTCGAGCTTCGGATAGCCGGTGACGCGCTGGATCTCGGCGTACAGCGGCGCGAGGCGCTCGTACATGTGGCGGTAGACACGCGAGTACAGCGCCTCGTACAGCTCAGCATTGGCGCGGATCGGCTCGAAGGTCTGCGCCACGCGGGTCATCGCCGCCACCGCGGTATCGAAATCGCGGTGCAGGCCAAGCCCGACCGCGCAATCGATCGCCGCACCAAGACCGGAGGTCTCGTAGGTGTGCGGGCGTGAGGTCGGCAAGTTGAAGATGTCGGCGGTCAGCTGCATCGCCGCGTCGGACTGAGAACCACCGCCCGACACCCGCAGCTCACGGATCGCGACGCCGCCACGTTTTTCGATGCGCTCACGCCCGTCCCGCAGTGCATAGGCCAGGCCTTCGAGGATCGCGCGGTACAGATGCGCCTTGGTATGCACATCACCGAAGCCGATCACCGCGCCCTTGGCGTCCGGCCCCGGATGGCGGATACCCGGCGACCAGAAGGGCTGCAGCATCAGGCCCATGGAGCCGGGCGGCACGGTGCCGACCATCTCGTCGAACAGCGATTCGGGCACGATGCCGGCCTGCTCGGCGGCAAGCTGCTCGGCCTGTCCGAACTGTTCCTTGAACCAGCGCACCATCCAGTAGCCGCGGAAGATCTGCACCTCGCTGCTGTACTGGCCGGGCACCGCCGCGGGGTACGGCGGCACCCAGGGCAGCGCTTCGAAGTAGCGCGCGGTGGTGACGTTCACCGTGGCCGTGGTGCCGTAGGACAGCGCGCCCACCTCCGGCGTCAGTGCGCCGGCGCCGAGGATCTCGCAGGCCTTGTCCGCCGCCGCCGCGATCACCGGCAGGCCTTCCGGGATGCCCGTCGCTATGGCCGCCGTGCGGCTCACCTGCCCCAGCAGGGCGCCGACCGGCAGCAGTTCGGGCAGCAGTTCCGGCGCAATCGCCAACGCCTGCCACTTCCAGTCCCACCCGCGCGCCCAGGCTTGGCGCTTGAAGTCGAAGGGCAGGTAGCCGACCTGCGCACCGATCGAATCGACATAGCGACCGGTGAGCCGGAAGTTGAGCCAGCCCGACAGCAGCAGGAACTTGTGGGTCTTCGCCCACAGCGCGGGCTCGCGCTCAGCAAACCAGTTGGCCTCCGCCTCGCGCTGGAAGTAGCGGATCGTGTCGGCGACGCCGGCCGCCTTGAAGGCCGCCCGCCACCAGGGCGCGATCGTCGGCAGCCGTTGTGCCTTGCGCTGGTCGAGCCAGATCAGCGCCGGATGCAGTGGCCGACCCTCGCGGTCGATCGGCATCACCGTGCCGCGCTGGGTGGTTACCGCGACGCCGCGTACCGCGGGCTTCAGGTGTGCGTGCGAGGCCCACAGCTGCAGGCAGGCCTGCGCGGTCGCCGCCCAGAAGCCCTCGGGGTCGTGCTCCAGCCAGCCGGGCTCGCGCGCGACGTAATCGTCGAAGCGCACCTGCGCCTTGGCGACCAGATTGCCGCGAAGGTCGAACAGCAGCGCGCGCACGCTTTGCGTGCCGCAATCCAGCGAGAGCAACAGATCGTCGGGTTTCGCTTGGGTCATGACGCGGATCTTGCGGTAGCCGGCAGCGCGTAGCAACGCGCGATGAGGTCGCGGTAGCGGGTGAGCTCCTGCGCCCAGCGCGCGTCGTCCCAGCCCAGCTCCTGCGACGCGATCTGCCGCACGCGCGGCAGGATAGCGGCGGCACCGTCGCGCAGCAGCAGGCCGAGCCGGGTGCGGCGCAGCAGCAGATCGTCGAGATGCCGCACCTGCTCGCGGCGCGCCGCATGGCGCAGTTCCGCCCACACGGTGGCGGTACCGGCAAGCGTTTCCAGTTCGCCTGGCTGCGCCGCGGCCACCAGCTCGACCGCGGCGCAGCCGTAGCGGGCGACGAGGCGTTCGCGCAGCGGTGCGGGCAAGGCCGCGAGTGCCGCCGAAACGGGCGGCGCGGCGAACACCGGGCGGCCGTCATGCGCGGCAGCCGGCAGGCGAGGCGCGAGACGCGCCAGCGCATCGCGGGCAATCGCGCGGAAGGTGGTCAGCTTACCGCCGGTCACCGTCAGCAGGCCGGCTTCGTCGAGCAGCAGGTGGTCACGCGTTTCCTTCGACGGATCGGCATGGCCGCTGGCGACGACTGGACGAACGCCGGCGTAGGCCGACAGTACATCCGCGTCGGTCAATTCCAGCGCCGGGAACTGCCAGGCCAGCGCCTCGAACAGGTAGTCCGCCTCGGCGCGCGTGATGCCGGGCTCCTGCGCCAGATCCTCGCGGTGATCTGCGTCGGTGGTGCCGACCAAAGCGGCCCCTTCCCACGGGTAGGTGAACACCGGCCGGCCGTCGCGCGGATGCATGAAGGCGATCGCTTGCGCCAGCGGCAGGCGCCACAGCGGGAACAGCAGGTGGCTACCACGCAGCGGGCGCAGTCTCGGCGCCGCGCCCATGCTGCCGCGCAGGCTGTCGGCCCAGGCGCCAGTGGCGTTGACGACGCTGCGGGCGCGCAACTCGCACGCCTTGCCCTGCTCGCCGCGCAGCAGGGCGCCGCAGACGCCGCCGTCGTCGCGCAGCAGCGATTCGACGCGTGTGTAGTTCACGAGCCGCGCGCCGTGCGCACGCGCCTCCTGCAGCACGCGCAAGACCAGCCGCGCGTCGTCGGTCTTCGCGTCGAGATAGGTGGTGGCGCCACGCAGGCCGGTTCTGCCGACATGGGGCGCCAGCCACGCCGCCGGGTCGGCAGCGTGGTAGCAACGGGTACGGACGCCAGCGAAGGCGTCATAGACGGCCAGCCCGGCGCCAAGCAGCCAGCGGCCCTGCGCGCGGCCAGCGTAATGCGCCATGAAGAAGGGCTGCGGCTCGACCAGGCCGGGGAGGTCGCGCATCAGTGCGGCGCGCGCGTGCACCGATTCGCGGGTGAGCCCGGGCTTACCTTCCTTCAGGTAGCGCAGACCGCCATGCACCAGCTTGGATGAGCGCGATGAGGAGCCCCAGGCGAAATCGCGGGTCTCCACCAATATCACCGACAGGCCGCGCCGCGCTGCCTCCAGTGCGATGCCGGCACCAGTGATGCCCCCGCCGATGACCAGCAGGTCACAATCAGTCGTCACGGTCACGCGTCGCCGAGCAGGTTGCCGGGCGCCATCACGCCTTGCGGATCGAAATGCCGCTGCGCGGCTGCGAGCGCGGCCAGCCCGGCCTCGCCCTTCTCAGCCGAGAGCCACGGCGCATGGTCCTTGCCAACGCCGTGCTGGTGGCTGATCGTGCCGCCGTGCGCGACGATCGCCGCCGACGCCGCACGCTTCAGGGCCTGCCAGCGCGCGAAGCTGGTGTCGAAATCCGGCCCGACGCGGAACACGAAGGTCGAATAGACGCTGGAGCCCTGCGGGTAGACATGCGACAAGTGGGTGTAGCAGTGGGTGCGTTCGCCGAATGCCGCCAGCGCGTCGCGCCCAGCCGCCTCGATCGCCGCCATCATCGGCGCGACCCGCGGCCAGTCGCAGGCCGTTTCCATGGTGTCGACCGCGTAACCGGCGGCCCACAGGCTGTTGCGCAGATAGACGCCGCGGAAGCGGTTGGCACGCCACTTGTCGCCCAGCAGCGTGCCGGTCGAAACGCCGCCGTGGGCAGCGATGATGGCCTTGGCTTGGCGCTGCATCGCGCCGACCTGCGCCTTGTTACCGGTGAAGCCTGCGAAAAGCAGGCATTTTTCCGACCCGGCGCCGCACAGCGCGAGGTAGCGCTCCAGCCAGCCGATCGCGCGCGCGTGGCCGGCGAGCTTCAGCGTGGTCAGCGTCTCGATCGGGTTCGCAAGCCGCAGCATCGACAGGCCCACGCGCGCCTGCGCCAGCGCCTGCACCGCGGCCTGCGCACGCGCCCAGTCCGGGAAGAACACGCCGATGAACTGTTCGCGTTCGGGCAGCCGGGTCACGCGCACGGTCGCCTCGGTCAGCACGCCAAATCGGCCCTCCGAACCCAGCACCCATTCGCGCAGGTCCGGCCCGGCGGCGGAGGCCGGGAAGGTCGGCAGATCGAGCGGCCCCAGCGGCGTCTCCAGATGGCCGCCGGCGAACAACTGTTCGATGCGGCCGAATCGGGAAGACTGCTGGCCGGAGGATCGCGTGACGATCCAGCCGCCCAGTGTTGAATACTCGAAGCTCTGCGGGAAGTGCCCCAGGGTGTAGCCATGGGCGCGCAACTGCGCTTCCAGATCCGGCCCCAGCACGCCGGCCTCGAAGCTGGCGAGCTGGGCGGCGCGGTCAAGGTGGGTGAGCCGCATCATGCGGGTCAGGTTCAGCGTCAGCACCGGTTTGTCACCCGCCGGGCTCAGATGCCCGACCACCGAGGTCGCGCCACCGCAGGGCAGCACGGCCACGCCCTGCCGCGCCGCCCGATCGAGCAGCTCGCGCACCGCCTCGCGGCTCTCGGGGAAGGCGACGCCATCGGTCACCCGTCCCAGCACGCCGAAGCGCAGCCGCAGCCAGTCGGCACAGGATTGACCAAAGCTCGCCGCAAGCCGTGCGGCGGGCGAAACGTCGATCAGTGGATGCGGCGGCAAGCGGCCCGGCTGTGCCGCCACCTGCGCCAGCGCCGCCTCGTAAGCCGCATCGACAGGGGTGGCGCCCGGCCCGACCGCTTCACGCAGGAAGGCGAGCGCCTCGGGTTTGAGGGGCTGATCGATGGCGGTATCGCCCCAGCCGTTCCAGCGTCGCATCTGTAATACTCCCGTCCCCGAGTCTTCAATTGCCGGTGGATTCTCCGCACGCCCCCACACCGTGGCTTGTCGGCCGCCGACACAAGGATTGTCTGAAGATGACAGAGCACGCCCGACCGACGACCACAGCCGCCGCGCCGATTCCGAACCTCGCCTTTGCGCGCGTCGTTGGCCCCTATGCACAAACCGCCATCGACACCGCAGCCGAGCAGGGCGTGTCGCCCGCACGGCTTGCCGTAGAGCTCGGGCTTCCCGCCGAATCGCTCGCACCGGCCACCGAAAACCTCAGCGTCGAGCGTTACATCCGGCTGCTGGATACGGCCTCGGCACTGTGCGGTGACCCGCTCTTCGGCCTGCATGTCGGCGAACGCACGCGGCTGTCGACCTTCGCGGTCTACGGCCTGGTGCTGTGCTCCTGCCGCAACTTCCGCGCCGCCACCGAGCAGACACGCCGCTTCGAGGGCCTCGCGCACGACCTGGGCCGCTCGCGCATCGAGGAACATGGGGCCGTCGCTCACTACGTGTGGGAGTCACCGTGGCTGGCCGCCCTGCCCTGCCGCCACCTGCCGGAAAGCGTGATGGCCGGCATCCTGAGCTTCGCGAACTGGCTCGCGCATACCCGGGTGCCGGTGATCGACGTGGCCTTCGCACACCCGGCGCCGGATGCCTCGCTGATTCCGGCCTACGAGCAGTTCTTCGGCGCGCAGGTGCGCTTCGATGCGCCACAGACCTGCGCGCGATTCCCGGCCGAAATCCTCGACTGGCCGGTGCCGAATGCGGATGTGAGCCTGTTCCCGGTGCTGGCTCGGCATGCCGAGCAACTGCTCGCCGCGCGCGAGCGAGAGGCACGCCAGCCCGAGATCATCAACGCAGTGCGCGAGCAGATCGTTGCGCTGCTGGCGCACGACTGCGCGCGGCTCGCGGACGTGGCCGACGCGCTGGCCTGCACGCCGCGCACGCTGCAACGCAAGCTTGCGGATGCGGGCACCAGCTACCAGGCCGTGCTGGACGCAACGCGGCGCGAGCTGGCCGAGCAGTACCTGCGCGAACCCGGCATGACGATGACTGAAGTCGCTTTCCTGCTCGGCTACCGCGAGCAGAGTTCGTTCAACCACGCCTTCCGCGACTGGTACGGCACCACGCCGGCGGCCTGGCGGGAACGGGCGCGTAGCACCGGCTGACAGGTCGCCTCGACACAATCAGTTGCCGACCTGGCGCAAGTTCCGCCCCCGGGGGCCGGAGTAGGATGCGGGTTTTCGCTCTCACAAGGAGACAGCCCGTGAACATCCGCCTGATCGCCGCGACCGCGCTGGCACTGTCGGCCACCGTCGCCCATGCCGACCCGGTCACTATCAATCCGCCGCCCAAGCACGAGTGCAAGCAACCGACCCCACTGGGCATGGAACCGTCCAACGCGCAGATCAAGAGCTACAACAAGGCTTTCGACGCCTACAAGGCGTGCATGGAAACCTATATCAAGGACCGCCAGGCTGCCGCAAACAAGATCGGCGATCTGTACAAGGCCGAAGTTGAAGCAGGCAATGCCGCGATCAAGGAATTCAACGACTGGGCGAACACCGTCAAGTCGGACAAGGACAAGTAAGCACCGCAGCCGTGCCGAAACGCAAAAGGCCACCGCAGGGTGGCCTTTTCATTTGCCGGCGCAGCGTTCAAGCCGCTTCGAGCTTCGCCATGCCCAGCATCAGCCACTTCATGCCATGGGCGCCGCCGAAGTTGATCTGCACTTTCGCATCCCCGCCGCTGCCTTCGGCCGACACGATCACGCCTTCGCCGAACTTGGCGTGGCGCACCAGCTGGCCGATGCGAAAACCGCCGAGGTCGCGTGACGGCGCCGCAGCGCTGCGGGGCGGCGTGCGGTGGGCCGACTCCTGCGAGGGTTCGTAGTAGCGCGCTGCGCTCTGCCGCGGCGTCAGCCACTTGATCAGTTGCGGCGGGATCTCGTCGATGAAGCGCGACTTCAGCGAATAGCGCGTCTGGCCGTGCAGCATGCGGCTCTGCGCCAGCGTGAGGTACAGGCGTTTCCTCGCGCGCGTCACCGCGACATACATCAGGCGTCGTTCTTCCTCCAGGCCGTCGATTTCCTGGATGCTGTTCTCGTGCGGGAACAGGCCTTCCTCGACGCCGGTCAGGAACACCGCATCGAACTCCAGGCCCTTGGCGGCATGCACCGTCATCAGCTGGATCGCCTCCTGCCCCGCGTCGGCCTGGTGCTCGCCCGCTTCCAGCGAGGCGTGCGCGAGAAAGCCGCTGAGCGTCGGGTCTTCGGCTTCCGAAATGAAGTTCGCGCCGGCGTTCAGCAGTTCGTCGAGGTTGGAGAGGCGTTCTTCGCCTTCGCGCTCAGCGCGGTAATGCGCACGCAGGCCAGAGTGCTCCAGCACATGGTCGATCACTTCCGGCAGCGGCAGTTCGCGCGTCGCCTGGCGCATGTCTTCGATCAGGCGCACGAACACTGCAAGCGAGGCTGCTGGCCGGCCGGCGAGATGCGGCACCGTTGCGTAGAGGCTGGTGTTGTAGGTGCGCGCCGAGTCGGCCAGCAGCTCCAGCGAGCGGGCGCCGATGCCCCGCGTGGGAAAGTTCACCACGCGCGCAAACGCGGTGTCGTCGTCGGCGTTGGCGATCAGGCGCAGGTAGGCCAGCGCGTGCTTGATCTCCTGCCGCTCGAAGAAGCGCAGGCCGCCATACACGCGGTACGGAATGCCGGTGGAAAAGAGCTGATGCTCCAGCACCCGCGACTGCGCATTGCTGCGGTAGAGCAGCGCGATGTCGGATCGCGCCGCGCCGTCGCGGATCAGCGACTGGATCTCTTCCACGATCCAGCGCGCCTCGTCCATGTCGGTGAGCGCTTCGTGGAGCCGGATCGGCTCGCCCGCGCCGGCCTCGGTCCACAGGTTCTTGCCGAGGCGCCGGCTGTTGTTCGCGATGATCGCGTTGGCCGCGTCGAGGATGTTGCCGTGCGAGCGGTAGTTCTGCTCCAGCCGGATCACGCTCTTGACCGCGAATTCGCGCTCGAAGTCGCGCATGTTGCCAACGTCCGCACCGCGGAAGGCGTAGATCGACTGATCGTCGTCGCCCACCGCGAACACCGCTGCCGGCGCCGGGCCACCGTGGCCGGCGAGCAATTTGAGCCACAGGTACTGCAGGCGGTTCGTGTCTTGGAACTCGTCCACTAGGATGTGGCGGAAGCGGCTCTGGTAGTGCGCGCGCAGCGGCTCGTTGCGGGTCAGCAACTCGTAGGCGCGCAGCAGCAACTCGGCGAAGTCGACCACGCCTTCCTTCTGGCACTGGCGCTCGTACTCGGCATACAGCGCGACTTTCTTGCGCGTCCAGTCGTCCCACGCTTCCGCCGCATCCGCGCGCAGGCCGGCTTCCTTGTTGCCGTTGATGAAGTGCTGCAGATCGCGCGGCGGGTACTTCTCATCATCGACGTTCAGTGCCTTCAACAGCCGCTTGATCGCCGCAAGCTGATCCGCCGAATCGAGGATCTGGAAGGTCTCCGGCAGGCCGGCATCGCGGTAGTGCGCGCGCAGCAGCCGGTTGCACAAGCCGTGGAAGGTGCCGATCCACATGCCACGGGTGTTGATCGGCAGCATCGCCGACAGCCGCGCCAGCATCTCCTTCGCCGCCTTGTTGGTGAAGGTCACCCCCAGCAAACCGTGCGGCGTGGTCTGCCCGGTCGAGATCAGCCACGCGATGCGGGTCGTCAGCACCCGCGTCTTGCCCGACCCGGCCCCGGCAAGAATCAGCGCCGGCTGCGGCGGCAGCGTCACGGCGGCGAGCTGTTCAGGGTTCAGGTTGTCGAGAAGCGAAGTCATGGGGTGCGGCCGGGCAGGAAAGCCGACATTGTACCGGCCCGCTCCGGGCCGACTGTCCCGGGACAGGGCACGCCGGCAGCGCTACGCTTCTCACCATGGACACGCGCCCCCACCCCTTCACCCGCAGCGCCGCCAGCGCGCTCGCTTTCGACGCCCTGCTCGCAATCTGGAACGAGGCCTACCGCGGCTACTTCGTACCCTTCCAGTTCGACGAAACCATGCTGCGCCGGCATCTCGCGCTCGGCAGCGTCAACCTCGATCGCTCCTGCGTCTGGTACGACGGCGACACGCCGATGGCGGTGGCGCTCGCGGGGGTGCGCGACACGCGGGCCTGGCTGGGCGGCTGGGGCATCGCACCGGACTGGCGCGGCCAGCGGCATTCGCTGCCGCTGGTGCGGGATTTCATGCAGCTACAGGTGTCCGCCGGCGCGAGCACGATCCAGCTCGAAGCGCTGGAGCAGAACTGGGCGCTGCGCACCTATACAGCCGCCGGCTTCGTCGACACGCGACGCCTGCTGGTGCTCGAAGGGGTGCTGACCAGCACGCCGCGCGCCGGCCACCGCCCCGCGTTCGAAGCCGCATTGGCAGCACTCGCCACCCTTCCACGCGCCCCCGCCTGCTGGCAGCGCGACCTGCCGGCGCTGCGCGCGCAGCCCGACCTGGTGCCCGTAGGCGTCGGCCCCGACACCGCGCCCACTGGCGTCGCCCTCACCCGAATCGACGGCGACTGGCTGCGCATCATCGACATCGCCTGCACCCCGGCGGCGACCGCCCCCCTGCTCGCCGCCCTCGCCGCGGCGGCGGATGGGCGCCGCCTGCGTGTGGTCAACGAGCCCGACGGGCCGCTAGCCGAGACTCTCAGCGCGGCCGGGCTTGCGGTCGTGAACGTGCAGCGGGAAATGCGCTGGAGCCTGGGGTGATTGCATCGCGCGGCTCCGGTTGGGCGAGTTAGCCGCACGCGTAACCCACATTTCCCGAGACTTAGCCCGCTCAACCGCCAGATTCGCTCGGGTGCGCCGTCGACGTCCCTGCCCTTCAGGGCATCCGCGGCCATAAGGGTGGCCGTGGCAATCAGTTGGGCTTCGCGAAACTCAGCCCAAGCGCCGGGACTTTCTACGCGATGCCCTGGCGCTACGGACCTACTGGGTGGCATGGGATCCGGCCCGGAAGCCAAGGGCCCGACGACGACGTTGGGCTTCAATCGCCGTTGGCGTCTTTCGCGGATGCGCAAGTGCTGATGAGCAGCGGCGCAAGAAGGGGCGCAATGCGAGGTTTCATTGGTTGTTCTCCGTTCGGCTACGGCGGAGCATTCTCGAACGCCGCCAATTCGCAAAACTCGCTATCCCGAGCGAGCCCGTTGGATCATGTCGATGACGGCGGGTGATGCATGCGTGGGGATAAGTTCCACATCAGGGTGCGCTGTGGCGAACACGCGAAACACTTCGTCGGCGAAGGCTTGCCCAATCTCGGTGACGCCGGAGAAGTCAAGAATCACGATCTTGAATCGTTCAAACCTCAAGACCAAGCGCTTTGCCTGACTCCGCGATACAAGCGTTTCCCCTTCGTGCCTCGCCAATCTGACAGGCACAATCGTTTTCGCAAAGCTGAATTCGTCGGGTGCAGCAAACCGATCAAAGACCTCTTTTGTCGTTCGTGGCGAGTCGTTTGCGATCGACATGTCCACCAGCGTACCGTTTGATTGGAATTTTGGGCGCTCTGATAGCACGTCATCCTGCCCGTCGTCGTGCGCGAGAAGAAGGTCGCGCGAGCGAATCAGGAAGTGATCAAACACTCGTGACGTGAAGAAAACGCCCTCTCCGCTATGTCTGGTTGGGTCGGTCGTGAGCTTGCCTTTTGCGAGTTCAAGGATTGCTTCCCGCGCGTCGTAAAGGCCCATCAGCCGTTGGATTCGATGAAAAATGCCTTCGCCGTCATCGCTAATAACCATTCCGCAATTCAAGGCGTTCCGCCAGAAATCGACAACTAAGGATGTGCCTTCTGAATGATCGATTGCGTTATTGACCATCTCTGTCATGCCGTAATGCCAAATGCTTCTGACGTTATCAGGCAAATCGGCAATCAAAGGGGCAACAGTCTCGCGAAACACGATGTCTTCACTTAGGTCCTTAAGATCAAAGGTCCACCGACGCTTGATGGTTGTCTTGAGCCAATAGCGACGCCCCGCTCCAGTGCCCGTTGCGACAACTAGGTCGTCGTCGACCATCTTGCGGAGGCGAGCAGATACCGTCTGCCGAGAGAGTCCCATCGTCTTTGCGAGCCGAGATACAAACCCGGCATTGATCCCATCGCGCTCGACGTGTTCGAGAAGTTCCTTGGTCTTTGTGTCCATGCGTTGATAGTAAAGTGTTTTTCCTTCGATGGTAAAGAAATTGGTTGTTAATCGTAAAGATAGTTGCAGGCAATGGTAAACCGCGCCCACCGTCTGGCGGACTTCAGGTTGCCCGGGCACCAAGCGCCACGGACGTTTTGCCGCGAAATCAGTTGCCCGCGCGCTGGTGTTGCGTCGGTTCGCCAAACAGCTCGGTAGGTTGGGCTGAGCGCAGCGAAGCCCAACGCTTCGGCTCGCGATGGGCCACGCCGCCTTGCTCCGGATTTTCCGGTCAAGCCGGGTCCCGCCCCGGCGGGCGTGTTACTTCTTTTGCTTCGTCAAAAGAAGTAACCAAGAAAAGACGACCCGGCCTTCGCGGTCAGGTGCTGCGCACCTGACTTCCCTCGCGTGCTCGCGAAGTCGGGCGGCTGCGGAACTCGGCCCTGCGGGCCTCAGACAGTCCTCGCCGTCGGCGCTGCGCGCCGATCCCCCGCCCCCGCTGCGCCACTCGGCGCTCTCGACGGGGCCCAAAGTCAAAACCATCGACGTTTCTCCGTGCATCGCGCATTCGCAGCCTGGATGCAGCGCAGCGGAATCCGGCGTCATCGCAAGTCGTTCATTCGCACATCGCGGAGAAGCACAACGGTTGAACATCGACGCTTTTCCAACCCCCTCTGAAACGCCGAGCAGCGCAGAAGCATCGGGTTCCGACACGCGCAGCGTGGCGGTGGCGAGCACTGTTCGAGCTCCGAGCGTAGCGAGGGCGAGTTGCGCAGCCACCCGATGATTCGAGCAGCGCTGGGAACCCCTTGCGCAGCAAGGGGCGTTGAAGCGGGGGCCGCTTCTTTGGTTCCTTTCTTGTCGGCACAAGAAAGGAACCCGCCCGCCGGGGCGGGACCCGGCTTCAGCGGCACTGCGGTCGCAACGCGACACCGCCAATCTCAAGCGCTCTCTAGCCTTCCGCCTCGCGCGGCAGGCCGGCCTTTTCCAGCGCCGCCAGCAGCCGCTCCTGCCAGTCGCGGCGATAGAGGCTCACGGCGAGGTAGCGCGCCGGCGCGCGGGCGAAGGCCGGGTTGATCGCCAGCGTGCTGCTGAGGCTACGGCGTGCTGCGAACAGTTCGCCGCACTCGGCGAGGCTGACGGTCTGCACCAGGCCGCCCCAGAAGTTGCTCGCGAGCAGGTCTTGTGACACGGCCGCCAGGGCGCCTGCGTAGTCGCCGCGAAACCAGGCGAGCAAGGCGAGGCCGACGCCGATCACCGGTGACGCATCGCCCGGCGATTGGGCACATTCGGCCAGCAAGGCCTCGGCACGTTCGGCCTCGCCGAGCATGATCAGCTTGACCGCGGCAATCGCCCGCGCGGAATGACCGGTCTGGTTCAGGCGCACGCTGCGCTCGATCGCTTGCAGCGCGCGATCGTTCTGCCCGAGTGCGATGCAGGCATTGGTCAGTGCCGCCAGCGCGTGCTGGCTTTCGGGTTCGAGTCGTACGGCCTCGGTGGCGTGATCCAAGGCGCGTTGCATTGCATCGTGGTCCGCCTCGCCGAGCAGGAAGGCGTCGTGCAGCGCTTTGGACAGCGCCGCCCGCGCCGCCGCAAATGCCGGCTGCGCGGTGACCAGCGCCTCCAGCGATGCCCGCGCTTCGCGCTGCCATGCTGAATCGTTCAGACGCCGCATGTGCTCGGTATTGAAGCGCGCGACGATCGCCTCCGGCGACGACGCCTCCGCTCCGTCCGCAGCACCGCCGAGCGCTCGGAACATCTCGCCGACGTTCGGATCGGCGATGCGGTTGACGATGCGTCGCGCCAGTTCGTCTTCCAGCGCGAACAGGTCACCGGCGGCCTCGGTATACGTGTCGGCCCACACCTGCAGCCCCTGCAGGCGATCTTCAAGCTGCACCGCAACGCGAAGCCGCTGGCTGTCGCCACGCACGTTCGCGCTCAGCAGGAAGCGGGCGCTGGCTGCGTCTTCGAGCTCGGGCGACAGCACGTAGACGTCATCCAGACGATTCAGGAGCGCCGCCAACTGGTGCGCAAGGCCGCCCGCGAAGTCATCGGCCACGCCACCCGGCGGCTGGCCGGTACAGCGGATCACGACGGATGCGCGGCCAAGCAGGGGCAGGCCATCCTGTGCGGGCGAGGGCTCGTCGCTGACGAGCGTTTCGAGTGCGCTGCAGAACTGTGGCTGGTAGTTGCCCTTCGCGAGCTCAACCCGCAGCGAATCCTTGCGCCCGGCAGTGAGGTAGTAGTGCTCGAGCGCGCGCCGCAGCTTGCCCATCTCGATGCGCACGATCGGGTCAACGAGCGGATCGAAGTCGACACCGCGGCCGAGAAACTCGCTGGCGATGTAGAAGCCCTTGAGGCGCTCACCTCGCCCCGCGAGCGTTTCATTCGTGAGGAACTCAAGCAGGCGGCGGCTGCGTTGCGAGGCCACGAAGCCCTCGCTGGCGGCGATGGCTGCGACCTGCTGACGGATCTGCTCGTGCGAGAAATGCATGCGGCCCCCAGGTTGGATCGGGCAAGTTCTGCTGCGGATGATGCCTCAACGCCGTGGCGCGCCAAGCCGGCCACATCAACAGATCGGGGCGGAGATTTACGGTAAATCACTCTGGCGGCCACGTCGCGCTGACCAGAATGCGCCGCATGCAACCGACTGGAAGACATGCAATGCGCACCGACCGTCCCCGCCCCACCCAATTGCTGGTATTCGCCGGCACGCCACAACGCCTGGGTATCAGCACCGAGCAGCTGTCCCAGCTATACCAGGACCGACCCGCCTTCCGCACCCTGTGGGATGACTATGTGCTGGCCCAGCTGGGCCTCAAGTACTGGATCAGCGACAACAGCGCCAAGGCCGAATCGCGCCGCTTCGAATACCTGCAGACGCTCGGCGAACTGGAATCGGAGATCCGCGCTTACCTGCGCCACGCGTGGGACATCACACGCAACGCCTGTTCGGCACAGCCCGACGAGGTGCCGGCGCAGATCCTCGAAACGCTGCGCACCGATCATGGGCTCGCGGGGCCGGCCGTGTATTTCGCGCCGCTGCTGCCGCTGGTCGAGATCGCGTGGCTGGATCGCAGCCCCAGCGACCGCGTCATCGAATTCCTGCTCACCAGTGGCGAATACCTGTGCAAGCGTCTGAGCGATCTTGCCAGCGGGCTTGAGGTCCTGCCGACACGATATCTGCTGGCCTTCACAGGCCGCTTCATGTGCGCCGGGCACCGGCCACCCGAACTTCAGCGCCTCGCCAGCCTCGGCCGCGCCTACCTCAAGGGCCACAGTAACTCGCGCCTGGTGCACGGCCGCGAGCGGCTGTTGTGGCGCTGCGCCTATCAGATTGCGCACAGCAATGCGGACGGCCGCCCGAACTGGGCGCAGTGGTACCGATTGCTCGACCTGCTGCCCCGCGAAACCAACGGACTCGAATCCGGAACCCTCGCACGCACCCCGCTTCCTGCACTGCTGGCCGATCTTGAACGCGCCAGCGTCAACGGATGAACCCCGTCTTACCCCCTCGATAAGGAAGGACCCTGTCATGCACACCAAAGCCAAGCTCGCAATCATCGCCCTGCTGCTGACCTCGACCGCCGCCAACGCACAGGCCGCCAGCACGCAGCCGCCGGCAAAAGGCAGCACCTATCGCGACACCGCCCACATCACCGAGATCCGCATCCTGACCCAGCGCGTCAATCAACCGCAGCAGATCTGCAACCAGGTACCGGGTGCGCCGGCGCAGGCCAAGGCACAGCCCAAGCATCCGTACGGCCGTGCGGTGATCGGCAGCGTGGCGGGCGGCCTGATCGGGCATACGGCCGGCGAGGGCTCGGGCAAGGATGTGGCCACCGCCAGTGGCGCAGTGATCGGCGCGATGGTCGGCGAACACATGCAGAAGCAGGCGGCCGCCGCACAAGCGCAAGCCCAGGCGCCGACCATGGTGACGCAGTGCTACTACGTCGATAGCTGGGTCGAGCGCCAGAGCGGCGCGATCGTCACCTACACCTGGCACGGCCGCACGATGTCGGAAACCCTGCCCTACGTGCCCACCTTCCACGCCGGCGACGACGTGCAGCTGAGCGTGACCACCGCGCTCGGCGGCCATGCGTGATGCCGGCGCGCTTACCGTAAATCACTGCCGCGTCGTCAGGGGACTTCGCAGAATGCAGTCCATCAAGTCCGCCGCGGCAGGCGTCGCGGCAGACACCCAAAGCCCCTGACTTCCAGAAAGGAAATCATCATGAAACGGCAAACCCTCAAGGCAATCCTCTCCGTCATCGCCATGGCCGTCATGGCACACGAAGCGATGGCGCTAGCCGCCACGACGCATCCTGCGCAGAACCTCAGCCGCTACAGCCGCGTACAGCTCGACACCGTCGACGTCACGGTGCCCGGAGACGGCCGCTGGGACGGCGTCAGCGAGGCGCAGCGTCAGCAGGCCGTGGCGCTCACCCGCGAGAGCTTCGGCCGCGCCACGTCCGGTAACGCCACGCAGCCCGCACCGGCGGCGAACGACACCCTGCGCCTGAGCCTGACGGTGGAAGACGTCAAACCCGCCAACACCACCCGCTCGGTCATCAGCCACCTCACGCCGATCGGCCTCGTCGCGAACCTGGGCAAGAGCGTTGCAGGCACTGGGGCCTCACGCAGCATGGGTTCGGTCACCATCGTCGGCGAACTGCGCGACGCCCGCAGCGGCGCGCTGGTCGCCTCGTTCCGCACCCAAGCCACCCCTGACCCGATGAATCTGGACGCCGTCTTCAGCCAGGACGCCGCAATGAAGGCCGCCATCGACCGCAGCGCCGCCGATTTCAGCAAGGCGCTCGGCAAAGCCCGCGAGGGTGAAAACCCCTGCGCCAGCACGACCGACTGCCGCCTGATGGTGCTGCCCTCCGCTGCCGGCTGAGCCCTGCCGGCCCGCGAACCCCGCCGCGCTTGCGCTGGCACAAACCAGTGCCAGGCAAGCCACGTCAGGCTACATGGCGGTGTGTCACGGCAGCTGAACCTCGTACAAATCACTCAGGGTCTCTCATGAAAGCCACCAACGCATTCCTGTCGGCACTGCTTGCCGGCCCCGTCATCGCCGCCGGGCTCGGCGGCTGCAAGGCGCCGGAGGCCCCCAAAGCGGGCACACCCGAAGTCGTGGTCGAAACGGTGGTGCGACGCAACGTCGCCATCGAAGCGACCTATCCGGCCCAGACCATGGGCTCGCGCGAAGTGGAGGTGCGCCCCCGCTTGACCGGCATCCTGCTCAAGCGCAGCTATCGCGAAGGCCACACCGTCACCGAAGGGCAACAGCTGTACCAGATCGATCCGGCGGAGTTCAAGACCGCGCTGGACCAGGCCGAATCGCAGTACGCACAGCAGAAGGCGGTGCTCGACAAGGCGCGCCGAGATCTCGCCCGCGTCGAACCGCTACTGAAGGAAAGGGCCGTCGCACAGAAGGATGTCGATGACGCCCGCTCGGCGATGGAACAGGCGCAGGCCGCACTGCTCACCGCGCAGGCCAACGTTACCAAGGCGCGCCTGAATCTCGACTACACCCGCGTCGCGTCGCCGGTGTCGGGCATCGCGAGTCTGTCGCTGATGTCGGAAGGTTCGCTGGTCAACGGCCCGAACTCGCTGCCGACCAAGGTGGTGCAGATCGACCCGATGTACGTGATGTTCAGCCTGCCCGAGCGCGAGCGACTCTACTTCGAGCGCAAGCGCGCCGCCGGCATGCTCGATCTGCCACAACGGGCACCGCTCGAAGTGCAGCTCACCCTGGCCGACGGCACGGTGTTCCCGGTGTCCGGGCGTCTGAATTTTTCCGACACGCTGATTTCGACTTCCACCGGCACGCTGCAGTTGCGCGCCGAATTGCCCAACCCCAAGGCACAGCTGCTGCCCGGCCAGTTCGTGAAGGTGTCGATCAAGGGCATCGAAGCGAAGGACGCGATCGTGATCCCGCAGAAGGCCGTCGGCACCTCCGCGCACGGCCAGTTCGTCTACGTCGTCGACAAGGACGGCGTGGCCCACAGCCGCCCGGTCGAAACCGCCGGCACGCAGGGCGACCGCTTCTTCATCAGCAAGGGGCTGGATGCCGGCGACAAAGTCGTCGTCGAAGGGCTCGCCAAGGTGCGCGCCGACAAGCCGGTCAAGCTGGTTCCGCCGAACCAGCCGGTGGCCGTTGCGCGCTGAGGAACGACGATGATTTCCAGAACCTTCATCGACCGCCCGATCCTCGCATCGGTGCTGTCCATCCTGATCATGCTGGCCGGCGCGGCGGCGATCTTCAACCTGCCGATCGCGCAGTTCCCGGACATCACGCCGCCGGTCGTCTCGGTCACCGCGCAGTACAGCGGCGCGAATGCCGACACCTTGCAGAAGACCGTCGCCGCGCCGATCGAGGACAAGGTCAACGGCGTGGAGAACATGATCTACATGGAATCCACCAGTGCCGCCAACGGCACGATGACGCTGAACGTCTACTTCGACATCGGCACCGACCCGGACCAGGCCGCGACCAACGTCAACAACCGGGTGCAGACCGCCCTGCCGGTGCTGCCGGACAGCGTGAAGCAGAACGGCGTGATCGTGCAGAAGAAGTCCACGAACATGCTGCAGATCGTCACCCTGTCGTCGCCCGAGGGGAAGTACGACACGGTGTTCCTCTCCAACTACGCCTACCTGAACGTGGTCAACGCACTCAAGCGCCTGCCCGGCGTGGGCGACGCCACCATTCTCGGCGCGCAGGACTACGCGATGCGCGTGTGGCTCAAACCCGACCGCCTCGCCGAGCTGAAGATGACCACCGCCGACGTGGTGCAGGCGATCAAGGAGCAGAACGCGCAGTTCGCGGTCGGCAAGATCGGCGACACGCCCAACGACGGCAGCCCGCAATTCACCTACACGATGAGCGCCCAGGGCCGCATGACCGACCCGGAGGCCTTCGAGAACATCATCCTGCGCGCCAATCCGGATGGCTCGAACGTGCGCATCCGCGACGTCGCCCGCGTCGAGCTCGGCGCGCGCGACTATTCGATGTCCGGCACGCTCAACGGCGAGCCGGGTGTGATGGTCGCAACCTACCTGCAGCCCGGCGCCAATGCGCTGGACGTGGCCAACGCGGTGAAGGCCACGATGGCGCAGCTGGCGACCAGCTTCCCCGAAGGCGTGAGCTACAGCGTGCCCTACGACACCACGCCCTTCGTGAAGGCCTCGATCCACGAAGTGGTGAAGACCCTGCTCGAAGCGATCGTGCTGGTCTTCCTCGTGGTCTTCCTGTTCCTGCAGAACTTCCGCGCCACGTTGATCCCCTGCATCGCGGTGCCGGTGTCGCTGGTCGGCACCTTCGCCGGCATGTACCTGCTCGGCTTCTCGATCAACACGCTGACGCTGTTCGGCCTGGTGCTGGCGATCGGCATCGTCGTCGACGACGCGATCGTGGTGCTGGAGAACGTCGAGCGGATCATGCGCGACGAGCATCTGCCACCGCGCGAAGCCACGCTGCGCGCGATGCAGGAAGTCACCGGCCCGGTCGTCGCGATCGTGCTGGTGCTGTGCGCGGTGTTCGTGCCGGTCGGCTTCCTCGGCGGCCTCACCGGTCAGCTCTACAAGCAGTTCGCGATCACGATCGCGGTGTCGGTCACGATCTCCGGCTTCGTCGCGCTGACGCTCACCCCGGCGCTGTGCGCGCTGCTGCTCAAGCCCGGCCACACCGAGCCGGCGGCGGTCTTCCGCTGGTTCAATCGCCTGTTCGACAAGGCCACCGAGCGCTTCGGCGCCGCGGTCGCCGCGATCATCCGCCGCTGGGCGCTGGCGCTGCTGTGCGCCGGCGGTGTGCTGCTGATGCTCGGCGGCCTGGTGAAGACGGTGCCGACCGCGCTGATTCCGCCGGAAGACCAGGGCTACTATCTCGCCACCGTACAGCTTCCGGACGCCGCCTCGCTCGCGCGCACGAAGCAGGTCGCCGCACAGGCGGGTGACGCCGCCAAGGGCTTCGAAGGCAATGCGGATGTGGTGGTGCTCTCCGGCCACGACATCCTCACCGGCAACCTGAAGACGTCCGCCGCGACGGTGTTCTCGGTGATGAAGCCGTGGGAGGAACGCGGCGTCGCGCTCAACATCCGCAACGCGATCTACGACTTCATGCACGGCACGCAAGGCAACCGCGAAGCCATGATCCTCGGCTTCAACCCGCCGCCGATTCCGGGCCTGGGCACCACCGGCGGCGCCGAGTTCTACATCCAGAACCGCGGCGAAGGCGACATCCAGCAGCTCGCCAAGGTTACGCAGGACTTCATCACCAAGGCCGGCCAGCAGCCGGAACTCACCGGCGTCACCACACTGATGCGCGCCAACGTGCCGCAGATTTATGTGGATGTGAATCGCGACCGCGCCAAGGCGCTGGGTGTGCCGATCAACAGCATCTTCGACGCGTTGCAGGCCACCTTCGGCAGCCTCTATGTGAACGACTTCAACAAGTTCGGCCAGACCTACCGCGTGCTGCTGCAGTCCGAAGCGGATGCCCGCATGCGGCCGGAGCACGTAGGCAAGGTGTATGTGCGTTCGAGTGGCGGCCAGATGATTCCGCTCGGCGCGGTCGCCGACGTGCGCCAGATCAGCGGGCCGGAGATCATCAACCGCTTCAACGGCTTCATGGGCGCGAAGCTCATGGCCAACCCGGCGGCGGGGCACAGCTCGGGCGAGGCGATTGCCGCCATCGAGCGCGTCGCCAAGGAAGTGCTGCCCGAACGCTACGCGCTGGCCTGGACCGGCACCGCCTTCCAGGAAAAGCGCGCCGGCAGCGCCGCCACGCTGGCCTTCGCGTTCGGCCTGGTGGTGGTGTTCCTGATCCTCGCCGCGCAGTACGAAAGCTGGAAGCTGCCGCTGGTGGTGGTGACCGCCGTGCCCTTCGCGATCTTCGGCGCCTTCGCCGCGGTGTGGCTGCGCGGGCTCAACTGCGACATCTACTTCCAGATCGGCCTCATCACGCTGATCGGGCTGGCCGCGAAGAACGCGATCCTGATCGTCGAGTTCGCGCACCAGCTCCACCAGCAGGGCCACAGTGCCCGCGACGCCGCGCTGCTGGCCGCGCGCCTGCGCTTCCGCCCGATCGTGATGACCTCGATGGCCTTCATCCTCGGCGTGGTGCCGCTCGCGATCAGCTTGGGCGCCGGCGCCAACAGCCAGCACTCGATCGGCACCGGCGTCATCGGCGGCATGCTCGCCGCCACCTTCCTCGCCGTGCTGTTCGTTCCGATGTTCTTTTCCCTGGTGTCCGGCAAGGGCGCAGCCAAGCAGCCCGCCGCCGCGACGAAGGAGCATGACCATGCGTAAGACAAGCTTTGCGATCCTGCCGCTGCTGCTGAGCCTCACCGCCTGCAACATGGCCCCGGTGTATCTGCGCCCGGATGTGGAAGCCCCCCCGCAATGGGGCCAGGCCGAGCACACCGGCGCCCGCAGCGAGGCCGCTGTGCCCAGCGAATGGTGGAAGCTCTTCGGCGACGACGCGCTGAACCAGTTGATCGACAGCGCGCTCGCCGAGAACAAGGACATGAAGGTCGCCTACGCCCGCATCGAGCAGGCCCGCGCGCAACTGGGCATCACCGATGCGCAGCGCTACCCGCAGGTCACCGGCGGCCTCAGCGACCAGCACACGATGCGCAGCGCCGAAGCCGCGCCGCGGTTGCCGGGCGACCGGCACGGCGAAGACATCAAGGCGACCATCGGCGTGTCCTACGAGCTGGACCTGTGGGGCCGCCTGCGCAACGCCAGCGACGCCGCGCGCGAGAAACTGCTGTCCAGCGAATACAGCCAGCAGGCGCTGCGCATCTCGCTCGAATCGCAGGTCGCCACTGCCTACTTCAAATTGCTCGCGCTCGACCGCCAGCTCGAAATCGCCCGCATCAACCTCGCCACGCAAGAGCAAACCCAGCACATGACGCAGCGGCGCTTCGAAGGCGGCGTGGCCTCGGGCTACGACTACGCCCAGGCGCGTGCGCAGACGCAGCAGACCCGCACCACGATCCCGGATCTGGAGCGCCAGATCACGCTGCAGGAAAACGCCTTGAGCATCCTGCTCGGCCGCAACCCGGGGCCGGTGCCGCGCGGTCGCGGCATCGACACGCTGACCGCCGATCTCGACATCCCCGCCGGCCTGCCCTCGCAGCTGCTCGAACGCCGGCCGGATGTGCTCGCCGCCGAAGCCCAGCTGCGCGCCGCCAACGCCAACATCGGCGCCGCGCGCGCCGCCTTCTTCCCCAAGATCTCGCTCACCGGCGCCACCGGCTACGAGAGCAGCGACCTGCACAAGCTGGGCGACCCCGGCAGCGCGTTGTGGAGCCTCGCCGCCGGCCTCGCGCAACCGATCTTCATGGGCGGCCAGCTGAAAAACCAGCTGCGCCAGGCCGAGGCCAGCGAGCGCGAAATGGTCGCCAACTACCAGAAGACCGTGCAGACCGCATTCCGCGAAACCGAAGACGGCCTCGTGAATCTGCGCAAGACGCGCGAGCAGGTCGACGGCAAACGCCAGCGCGCCACCGCACTCGGCGAAGCGCAGCACATCTCCTTCCTGCGCTACCAGGAGGGACTCACCAGCTTCATGGATGTCCTCGACGCCGAACGCAACCAACTGCAGGCGGAGCTCGACGTCGTGAACCTGCAGAACCAGCAACTGGCCTATACGGTCAGCCTGTTCGCAGCGCTGGGCGGGGGGTGGGAAGCCGTGCAGTGAGCATCACTCCGCTGGCGCAGTGCGCCGAGAGCCTGCCCAGCGGCAATCGGCCTTGGCGAGCGCAGAGGCGTAGTGCGGGCAACCGGTAGCCCCCAAGGCTCATTTGGCAGCTAAGACGCCCGCCGGGGGCGGGACCCCGGCCAATGAACCTGCGCAATCGCGTTGCCGTTGATAGTGACGTTGGGCTTCGTTGCACTCAGCCCAAGCTACGGCCCTATTCAACCTACGTCAATTCAACCTATCCCAACATCAAAACGTCGCTGGGAGAGTTCTGGGAGCTGACATGACCCGAATCATCTTGCTGCTGTTCGGCTTCGCTGCGGTCGGGTGTGCCACTCAATCGCCAGTCGGTGCCGAGCGACCGGAAGTGCTGCGCGATGTCGAAGGCTATGCGATCGCAAGTTGCCTGACTCACCAGCCCCAGCCCTTACTCAAGGATCAAGGTGACGCGTGGGCGGCCGTGATTGTGCAACGCATGAAAGGCGATATCGAAGCCTTGTCTGGCATCGCAGAGCAAGTGGCGCACGAAACCGCGAGTGGTGACATGGCCGTGATCCGCAATGAGGCCGGCCCGGAACCAGATAAGGCACTTCCGCTGCTCTACTGCGGCGAGATCATCGACAAACCCGCCGTGCGCACCGCAATTCAGAAAGCGCTTGCCGAACTCGAGCCGGCGTACAAGCCATAAGGTGATTGCTGCGCGACGCCGGGCAGGTAGGTACGAGCCCAGCCAACCTGCTAAGGACAGCACACCGGCGTTGTTCGACCGACGCCTCCGACTATTCCCATCGAGAGCGCCGAGTGGCGCAGCAGGGTCGGGGGATCGGCGCATAGCGCCGACGGCGAGGACTGTCTGAGGCCCACAGGGCCGAGTTCCGCAGCCGCCCGACTTCGCGAGCACGCGAGGGAAGTCAGACACGCAGTGTCTGACCGCGAACGGCGTAAGCGGGGTTTCGCGGAGCACTGCTCCGCGCCGCTGGAGCGGGCAGTGTGTGCAGACACTGCACTATTTCGGGTCGTCTTTTCTTGGTTACTTCTTTTGGCGAAGCAAAAGAAGTAACACGCCCGCCGGGTGCGGGAACCCGGCCAACGAACCTGCGCAACGGCGTTGCGGTTGATGGTGACGTTGGGCTTCGCAGCACCTAGCCCAACCTACGGCCCTCAAATCCATGGCCGCCACCCCTTACGCATGCGCTTAATGGCGGACTCCCTAAGCGAGCCATAGTGCCGCTCGGTATACCTTCGAACGCAAGCGAGAACCCCGTCCTTGGAAGACTTAGCAAATTCCATGGCGTTAAGCGTCTCGTCTCTGTCGGCGTCGTAGTTGCAGTTAGCAATAAGTTGTTCTTCGACACCGGGGGAATACGTCCCAAGATCACGAATGTCAGCAGAACTCAACCAATAGATCTTGTTCGATGCACTGGCCATCATCTTGTCGAGAAGAACCTGACCCACTCCTGATTTGGCGAGAAAGTCTCGCATCGTAAGCATCGCTTGTTCTTGCTTGGCAACACCGTTAGGCCCGTCCTCTGAATCGCCCCGGGTTTTGAGGAGGCTCCCACTCTTGAGAAGATGGAGCCATGAAGAATTCCCCGAAGTTTTCCCCTGAGGTGCGTGAGCGCGCGGTGCGCATGGTGCAAGAGCACCGCAGCGAATACCCGTCGCAGTGGGCCGCCATCGAGTCGATCGCCGGCAAGATCGGCTGCGTGCCGCAGACGCTGCACACGTGGGTCAAGCAACATGAGGTCGACGCCGGCGTGCGTGATGGCGTCACGACGGCCGAGGCGCAGCGCATCAAGGATCTGGAGCGTGAGGTGCGCGAGCTGCGCAAAGCCAATGAGATCCTCAAGCTGGCCAGCGCGTTTTTCGCGCAGGCGGAGCTCGACCGCCGCATCAAGTCCTGAAGACTTTCGTCGATCAGCACCGAACGCAGTTTGGGGTCGAGTCGATCTGCCGTGTCCTGCGGATCGCCCCATCGGCGTACTGGCGCCATGCCGCACGTCATCGCAGCCCGGCGCTGTGCTCGCCGCGAGCCCAACGCGACGCAAGTCTGCTGCCGCAGGTGCAGCGCGTCTGGCAGGCCAACCTGCAGGTCTATGGAGCCGAGAAGGTCTGGCGCCAACTCAACCGCGAGGGCGTCGCCGTGGCGCGCTGCACCGTGGAGCGGTTGATGCGTCAGCTCGGGCTACAGGGCGTGCGCCGGGGCAAGGCACAGCGTACGACCGTGGGGGACCCGAAGGCACCGTGCCCGCTCGATCGCGTCAATCGGCAGTTCCGAGCCGAGCGGCCCAATCAGCTCTGGGTGTCGGACTTCACCTACGTCTCGACCTGGCAGGGCTGGGTCTATGTGGCCTTCGTCATCGACGTGTTCAGCCGTCGCATCGTGGGCTGGCGCCAGAGCAGTTCGATGCACACCGAGTTCGTGCTCGATGCGCTCGAACAGGCGCTCTACGACCGCCAGCCCAGCGAACAGGATGGCTTGGTGCACCACTCCGATAGAGGCGCCCAATACCTTTCAATTCGCTACAGCGAGCGGCTGGCTGAGGCGGGCATCGAACCTTCAGTCGGATCCAAGGGCGACAGCTACGACAACGCGCTGGCCGAGACGATCAACGGCCTCTACAAGGCCGAGGTGATTCACCGCCGTGGTCCATGGAAGACCAAACAGGCCGTCGAACTCGCGACGCTCGAATGGGTGGCCTGGTTCAACCATCATCGGCTGATGGGTCCGCTGGGCCACGTCCCTCCTGCCGAATTCGAAACCCATTACCATCGACAACGCGCTGGTCAGGCCGCGACCGTCTGACTTAAACCAACTGGCCTCCGCGAAAGCCGGGGTGATTCAAAGCTAGAGGACCGTTGTCACGCCGAGTCAGTTGATCAATGAACGCAGGCGCTGCGCTCTGACCTTTTACCTAGGCGGTTGAAGGTTCAAGTGCGGTGCAGATCGGGCGGCGTCGCGGCCGAACGGATGAGTTCGACCTTTTTGCTAGCCCAACAACTTGGTATACTTCAACTCTCCGCTTACTCGGAGGTTAACCTTAACGGGGATTCCAATCCTCGCAGGGGCTGGTTACGGTTTCTCTGCGTAAGCGGAGGTCACTGCCAAAGATAACTGGCGCCGACGATGCTGTCGGTTTTCTCTGAGTAGGTGGAGTTCTACTGTCTGTGGGGTCGCTGCCTTCCGAAGTCGCCCCCGATCCGCGAGTCCGTCAGCCAAGACGGTTATTTGATGCTGGTTCGGGGTTGGCTTGAATCAGCAATCTCAAGGGCTCGCCAAGCGCTTGCTTACCCCAATCGACGGTCATTGGCCGCAGCGAAGATTCGCTCGCGTTGCAATCCGATTACTCTTCCGAATTGGGACGAAGGAAAGGCGACGTGTGGAGACATGCAGCGGTTACGCCTTAGACTTTAAGCTCCTCGGCTATGTCTACGCGGCGGTCCGTTGTATAGAGGACTTAGCTCAGGAGGTGAGTGATTGGCCTGACTGGAGAGTTAGTCGGGCACGCGGCGATCTTATTTGCGCGCAACCGACGATCCCGGCGCCTTTCTGCAGCGAGCCTGGAGTGGAAATGTGACGGAGGCTCGCCTTTGCTGCGGTTGCCAGCTATCGGCAGGCGGCACGAATCAGACATTCTGTCTGCGAGGCTTGCGTTGCAAGTGGGAGCAAGCCATAGGTCGATTGAGTCCTCCATCAGTGAAGCGTAGCGATTTCGCTGTGCCAAACACCCCCTTGTGTTCTGACGGTAATAATGACGGTATGCGAAGGGTTGTGCGTTCTACAACTTATAAGGGGCGAGGGCTTAGCGACTCAGTTGATGATCGAGTGGGAATAACCGCGTTCGTGCGCGTGCACTCGCGATGAGGAAAAGCAAAGGTGCCGGGGCCGGCCAGATGATGCTGGCCGGCTTTGAACCGCAGCCCGAGCAGGCGGAGCGCGACGACCTGTTCTTCGCGCTTCAGCCGCCGGCGGACGTCATCCCGGCAATCATGGCGGCCGCTCGGGCTTTGCACATCGAGTATCGGCTCTCCGGCCGAATGCAGCGAACGGATCGACTGCATGTTTCGCTGTGGGGTGTGAAGATTGCTGCGGATCAATCGGATGTGCTCGCCACTGACGCAGTTCGTGTTGCCGCGCAGATCCGCCGAACTGCTGTTGATCTGAGTTTTGAGCGCGCGCTGAGTTTTGCCGGGCGCAAGCCGCCCGGTGCGGTGTCCCCGGTGGTGTTGAGGGGAGAGTGCGGCAACGCTGGCGCTGCGAACCTGGGCGCAGCGCTCGCGGCGGCGATGGGACGCCCCAGCGCCGCCGTCGCCACGCCACATCTGACGCTGGCCTACGATGCGCAAGTCGTGCCGGAGCATGCGATTGAACCGATCGGCTGGTCGGCGCATGAATTCGTGCTGATTCGCAACCGGGTCGGTTCAGGGTGCCCCTACGAAATTCTCGGTCGCTGGCCGCTCTGCGACTGACGCCCCGCTCTGGGAGACTTTGATGGCAATCCCCGGCTTCCTTGTACGCCTGCTACCCGGCGCACTGCTGCGCTTCGCGGAACGGCTGCGCTTTCCGCAGCTCTTTCTGTTGACTTTGGGCCTGTTCGTTTTCGATCTGCTGATCCCGGATTTCGTCCCCTTTGTCGACGAACTGTTGCTGGCGCTCGGGACGCTGCTGCTGGCATCGATCCGCAAACGGCGGGAGCCTGAAGAATCGACGCCGAAACGATGAGCGGCGACGCCTTGTTTGATATGGCGGACGAAGCCTTCATGCGCGAGGCGCTGGTGCTCGCGCAACGGGCGGCGGACGCTGGCGAGGTGCCGGTTGGCGCGCTGGTCGTGCTGGACGGGCGCGTCGTCGGTCGCGGTTTCAATCAACCCATCCTCGCCAACGATCCGACAGCGCATGCCGAGGTCATCGCGCTACGTGACGCCGGGCAGCAACTTCAGAACTACCGCATGCCTGGCACCACGCTCTATGTGACGCTGGAGCCCTGCGTGATGTGTACCGGTGCGATCTTCCACGCGCGCGTCGAACGCATCGTGTTCGGCGCGACTGATCCGAAGACCGGCGTCGCCGGCAGCGTGATTGACCTCTACGCGCAGACACAGCTGAACCATCACGCCGGCATTCGCGGTGGCTTGTTGGCCAGCGAATGCGGTGCGATGCTCTCTAACTTCTTCGCTATGCGCCGCAAGCGCCGCGATCGCACCTGAGAGTTCGTCTGGCATGGCCTGCTTCGGTTTCTTCGCCCCCTCGGGCTTCGTTCGTGATCAACAGAGTGTCGAGCGCGCCGCAGAGCGACTGCGTGGGCTGGGTCACACGGTTGTGCTGGACGAATCGCTCTTGTGCTGCGACACGCGTTTTGCCGGCGACGACGAGACCCGGTTGGCGTCGATCGAGCGCATGGCGGCAGATCCGCGCGTCGATGTTGCCGTCGCGCTGCGCGGCGGTTATGGGCTGACGCGTCTGCTCGATCGCATCGATTTCGCGCGCCTGGCCCGCAGCGGCAAGTTGTGGGTCGGCCATAGCGATTTCACGGCGTTGCAGTGTGGCCTGCTGCGCGCTGGTGGCGTTAGCCTGCACGGGCCGATGGTGGCGCCGGATTTCGGTAGCGAATCAGTCAGTGCGTTCACCCTTGAGCATTTCAGCCGAATGCTCGACGGGCGGCGAGATGCAGTGCGGGTCGACGTGGCGCAAGCCTGGCGTGGCGAGCTTGCCGGACCGCTTTGGGGTGGCAACCTGAGCATGCTCGCGCATCTGGTCGGCACACCATGGATGCCGGCGCTAGAGGGCGGAATCCTGTACCTCGAAGACGTGGCCGAACCGCCGTTCAGGATCGAGCGCATGCTGCATCAACTCCAATTTTCCGGCGTGCTCGGCCGTCAGCGCGCGCTACTGCTGGGTGACTTCGGCGGCTACCGCCCTGGCGCGACTGACAATGGATTCGACCTCGACGCGATGCTGCGCTACCTGCGCGAGCGATTCGATCTACCGATCCTGACCGGTCTACCGATCGGGCATGTAGCGGACAAGTTGACGCTGCCCTTTGGCGGGCAGGCGGTGCTCGAAAGCGATGAGAGTGGCTGGTCTCTCGACTATCGGCTTGAAGGATCGGCGAAGTCATGAACGAACGGATGTTTGCGGTGCGCCGCGCAGATTGGGCAACCGAGCAACCCTTGCTGAAGGCTGTGCGAACGACGGTCTTCGTCGAGGAGCAGCATGTACCCGCCGAGATCGAATGGGACGCGATGGACCCGCTGTGTGTGCATGCGCTGGCGGTGGATGGCGCGGGCGGCCCCATCGGCACCGCGCGGCTCTTGCCGGACGGCCATATCGGCCGCGTCGCGGTGCTCGCGCCGTGGCGCGGCAGCGGCGTTGGTTTGGCGCTGATGCACTGGATGATCGACGCGGCGCGCGAAGCGGGGCATTCGCATGTCGCGCTCAATTCGCAGCAAAGCGCAGCCGGTTTTTACGAGCGCCTGGGATTCCATGTCGACGGCGAGGCGTTCTGGGAGGCGGGTATTCCGCACGTCCCGATGAGTCTCGCGCTGAACGCGGGCTAGGGGATCAGCACCCGCTCGATCAAGCGCGGTTCGCCCTCGCGTGGAAGCAGGACGACCGACTGGCTGCGGGTGCCGTAGCCGGGTGCATTGATCCGGATCGCCGAGAGCCAACGCTCCCATTCCAGCGGCACACCGGTATCTGGCAGCGCGTCGTCGGGCGCAAGTTGCTCATCTGACAGCACCGTGAACAAGGCCTCGGGGCCTGCTCGCCGCTTCACCGCGTCAGCGAGCCCGGCCGAACCGCGGGTGAGCTTGGGCCACGGCGTATCGAGGTTTGCGTTGGAAAGTCCGTGTATGCCCGGTGCCACGCGCTCGGCTCGCGCCTGCTCGCTGTTGAAGTGCCACAGCGCTTCGCGATCACCCACCAGTAGGTTGAAACCGTTGTAGCGCGAGGCGGTCTGTTCGATTTCCAGCAGAAACGCCTCGATCTGCGGCGCCTGCAAGGCCGCCGTGACGATCTGACCGCGGCTGTGCGCATCGCTGCGCTGTTGTGCCGGCGCGCGGATGTTTGTCAGTGCGGCGAAGCGGCCGCTGCGCGTGATGCCCGTCCAGGTGCCACCAGCCCGCAGATCGCGGCCAGCATAGATTTCCGGCGCATCGGGCCACCAGTGCGCGGGCTGTGTCGGGCGTTCATGGAATTCGTCGCGGTTGGCAGCGACCAGCAGCGGAAAATCGGGGTGCGTCTGCCAGGCCAGCAGGATCAGGCACACGTAGGCGCTTCCAGCGGCACGAAATGCTCGACGTGGGTGGCGCCACCGACGATGAAATCGGCAAGGCCGCAGTCAGACACCGCAAGCTCGCGTGCAGCCAGCAAGTGGGGGACCGAGGCCACGTTCTCGTAGACTTCCATCCAAGTCGCTGCGTCATCGGCGCGCCGCATCAAACTGACATGGCGAGCGTGGGGCGCGAGCGACGCGAGCAACGCGTGCGCCAGCACCGACGCCGTGTCGTCGGCGCCGGGCTGGATGCGGTAGTAGATGTAGAGGTGGCTCACCGCGTGCCGGGGCGCGAGTTTGGAATGTGCGCCTACGAAACCGTGTAGGGCAGGGGCTCGAACTGCAGCAGGTCGCCTGCCGGCGCACCGTGATGCACTTCGTTGGTTTCGCGGCTCGCAAGCTGGACCACGGCAAGCACTTCGTAGCCGGTATCCGGCGCAGCCGTCGCAGTGACGATCTTGCCGCACGACTGCTCGCCGAAATCCGGCGCGAAAAGATCGTCCCCCGGCCGCGGCGGCTCGGTGCTCACCAGCCGTGCGCGGAACATCCGCTTCTTCAGTTTGCCAAGATATTGCGTGCGGGCGACGATTTCCTGACCGGGGTAACAGCCTTTCTGGAAGCTCACACCACCGATCAGTTCAAAGTTGAGCATCTGCGCGACGAACTCGTCTTGCGTCGCCGCCGTGATCACCGGAACACCGGCGCGAATGTCGAGCCAGCGCCAGGCTGCCGTGCCTGCCGGCGCAGCGCCTGCAGCGACGAATTTCTTCCACAGGTCGCCGGCCTGCGCGACCGGCGCGTGGACTTCGACGCGTGCGGCGTCGATGCGGATCACCTGAATCGCGCCCTGCGACACGCTCATCGCCTCCGGCGGCAGGGTCAGTCCAGCAGCGTCAAGCGTTGTGGCCACCGCCGGGCCTGCAAGCCCGATGACCGCGTAGTCGAGCGTTACGTCGGTCAAGCGCACTTTCGAACGCAGCACATACATGCCGAGCTTCTTGTGCATCGCAGCCAGCAGATCGGCGGAGAGCTGCAGCAGGAAATCTGCCCCGTCACGCCACACCAGGAAGCTCGCCAGCATCCGCCCTTTGGGGCTGTTGAAGCTATTCCAGTGCGCGCGATGCAGCTCCAGTTTCTTGATGTCGTTGGACATCAGGTTGTGCAGGAAGGCGGACGCATCTTCGCCGGATGCGCGCAAGGTGCCCAGGTGAGTCAGCGGCACCACCACAGTGCCGCTTGCCGCACGCGCCACCTCGGATCGCGGGTCGTCCGAAAACGAAACCGTGCCGGGTGCGTCTTCCGCGAAGCGGGCGCCAATCTGGTCAAGGTGCAGCAGCCAAGGTGATTGCATGGAGTGATCGATCCTCGTTTCGGGATTCAGGTAATGCAGATGTGGGGCTATTATACGAGCCCACAAGAGGCGCCCCGCGGGGCGCCTTTGCGTATTCGGCCCTTAATCCGTCACGCGGTTCCCTTGATGCGTCTTTTCTTTCGTCGCCTGCTGCTGGCCCTCACATTTCTGGGCTTGATCTTCTTGCTGTTGCTTGCGTGGCGGGCTACCAGTCCGCTTGCGCTGCGCAGTTCTCCGCTGGATATCGAGATCGAGCAGGGTAGTTCGATGCGCCAGGTTGCGCGGCAGGTCGCCGCAGCCGGGGTGGACATCAATCCCTGGCTGTTCGAGGCACTGGCGCGCGCAAGCGGGCACGCATCGCGAGTGAAGGCCGGCAGCTACGAAATCACCGAGGGCGTGACGCCGTGGTCCTTGTTGCAGAAGCTGGTTCGCGGCGATGCCTCGCAAGGCGAATTTGTTCTCGTTGATGGCTGGACCTTCCGGCGCTTGCGCGAGGAGCTGGCCCGTTTGCCGGGGCTCAAGGCCGACACGGCCAACCTCAGCGATCAGGAGGTGCTCGCGCGCCTGGGCGTGAATGCGAGCAGCGCGGAGGGCCAGTTCATGCCCGACACCTATTTCTATGCCAAGGGGGGCAGCGATCTCGCTTTGCTGGCGCGCGCGCAGCGGGCGATGGCGCGGCACCTCGATAATGCGTGGTCGAAACGCGATGCCGATCTGCCGGTTAGCTCGCCTTACGAAGCCCTGATCATGGCCTCTCTGATCGAAAAGGAAACCGGCACTGCCGAAGACCGGCCGCGTATCGCATCGGTGTTCTACAACCGTCTGCGGATCGGCATGCCGCTGCAGACAGACCCGACCGTCATCTACGGGCTGGGCCAGAATTTCGACGGTAACCTGCGCAAGATCGATCTGCAGACCGATACGCCGTACAACACCTACACCCGTCGCGGCTTGCCGCCGACCCCCATCGCGATG
Source organism: Niveibacterium sp. (assembly GCF_041909475.1). Classification (NCBI taxonomy): domain Bacteria; kingdom Pseudomonadati; phylum Pseudomonadota; class Betaproteobacteria; order Rhodocyclales; family Rhodocyclaceae; genus Niveibacterium; species Niveibacterium sp. The sequence continues at coordinate 88,004 of NZ_JAYRDJ010000005.1, forward strand.
CCCAGTGAGGCAGCGCTGGCCGCAGCCTTGCATCCGCCGCGCACGCCTTACCTGTATTTCGTGGCGCGCGGTGATGGGTCGAGCGAATTTTCCCGTACGCTGGATGAACACAATCGCGCCGTCGCGCGCTATCAGAAACGCAAGGGCAACAACCGATGAGCGGACGCTTCATCACGTTTGAAGGAATTGACGGTGCCGGCAAGAGCACCCAGATCGCCGCGGCCGTGGCGCTGATTGCAAGCCAAGGGCGCGACGTGGTGCAAACCCGTGAGCCGGGCGGTACGCCACTCGCCGAAAAGTTGCGTGAACTGGCGCTGCATGAAGCAATGCATCTTGAGACGGAAGCGCTCGTGATGTTCGCCGCGCGGCGCGAGCACCTCGCTGCACGCATCGAGCCTGCGCTTGCCACGGGGCAGTGGGTCGTATGCGACCGCTTCTCAGATGCGACCTATGCCTACCAGGTCGGCGGGCGCGGCCTCGATGCGGCGAAGTTCGCAGTGCTGGAACAATGGGTGCATCCGCATCGCCAGCCTGACCTCACCTTCCTGTTCGACCTCGATCCGGCCATCGCCGCCGCGCGGATGGCCGCCAGCCGCAGCGAAGGCGACCGCTTCGAGCGCGAGCAGGCCGATTTCTTTGCGCGCGTGCGCGCCGCCTACCTTGCGCGGGCGCAACAATGCGCCCACCGCTTCCATGTGCTGGACGCAACGTGCGCACCGGGCGACATCCAGCGCGAGGTGGAAGACGTAATCCGGAGGCGTTTCTTCGCATGATTCTTCCGTGGCATCAAACGCTCTGGAAACGCTTGGCCGCGGCGGGCGAAAGGGGTCATCACGCCTTGCTGTTTGCCGGCCCGCCCGGAGGGGGCAAGCGCCAGTTTGCCGAGGCTGTTGCGGCCGCGCGTTTGTGCGACCAACCGGATAGCGAAGGCTACGCGTGTGGAAAGTGCGAGGCCTGCACCTGGCGCGTCGCCGGCACGCACCCCGATCTGTTCCGTCTGGTGCCGGAAGCGGACGATGCGGGCGACGAAGCGGGCGACAGCGACAAGGAGAGCGCCAAGTCACGGCAGATCAAGGTCGAACAGATCCGCCAACTGCAAGATGCTTTGACCCGCAAGGGCCATCGCGACGATCGCCGTGTCGTGCTGGTCGATCCCGCGGAAGCGATGAACGCAGTCACCGCCAACGGCCTGCTGAAGTTGCTTGAGGAGCCGCCCACGGGGGTGCTGTTCCTGCTGATCACGCGAGCGCCGGATCGTTTGCTGCCGACGATTCGCAGCCGCGCGCAGCGCTGGGACTTCCCCGCGCCCGAGGCGGCGCAAGCGGCCGATTGGCTGGCCGATCGCGGCATCAAGGACGCAGCGGTGTGGCTTGGATTCGCCGGCGGCATGCCGGTCGCGGCAGAAGAACTGTCTTCGGGGCCACTTGCCGCCTGCCGCGCACGCTTCGTCAAGGACATCACGACGCTGCCGCAACGCGATCCGGTGGAACTGGCGGGCGGCTGGGACACTTGGTTGCGCAGCAAGGACGCGCAGGCGGCTGGTTTCGACATGCCACGGCTCGCCGACTGGTTGTTGCGCTGGTACGCCGACCTCGCCGCGGCGGCTTCCGATGCGCCACTTCGCTACTTCGCCGACGCTGAATCCGCGCTGCGTGGCCTGGTCCGCGGCTGGAGCGCCGAAGAAGCGCTCGGTTGCTACAATGACGGCCTGAACCTGCGCCGTGTTGCGGCGCATCCGCTCAACGCACGCCTGCTGCTCGAAGATACCCTGCTGCGATACTGTCGCCGCCTCGCTACCGGGAGAACCGCATGAGTACGCCTCAGCCATCCACCATTGCGCGTCCCGCGGTGCTGTCGCTCAGCATCAACTCGAAGTCCGCCCTGTTCGCGGCCTACATGCCCTTCATCCGCAACGGCGGCCTCTTCATCCCCACGAACAAGACCTACGGTCTGGGCGACGAAGTGTTCATGCTGCTGCAACTGATGGATGACCCGGCCAAGCTGCCGGTCAAGGGCAAGGTGGTGTGGTGTACGCCGCCCAATGCGCAGGCCGGCCGCACGCAGGGCGTCGGTGTGCAATTCACCGAAGATGAAAGCGGTTCGACTGTGCGCGCGAAGATCGAGCAGGTGCTCGGCGCGCACATCGGTTCGAACCGCCCGACCCACACCATCTGATCGTTCGCTGGCGCAAGCGCTGCGGCGCCTGCGCACTGATCGTGCCCGACACCTCATCGCCGCGTGTGCGCGCCACACGTCTGGATAGCCATGTTCGTTGATTCCCACTGCCACATTGACTTCTCTGACCTCGTTGACCTCGGCGACAAGCTCTTCGCCGATATGCGCGAGGTGGGCGTGACGCATGCACTGTGCGCCGGCGTCAGCATCGAGCGCCTGCCCGGTGTACTCGCCATCGCCGAGGCCCGCCCGAACGTGTTTTGCTCGGTGGGTGTGCACCCTGAACACAGCGAAGGTGAGGACCCGGACGCGGCCCGCCTGCAGGCGCTCGCCCAGCACCCCAAGGTGGTGGCGATCGGCGAAACCGGGCTCGACTACTACTGGCACAAGGACAAGCCGGAATGGCAGCGCGAGCGCTTCCGCCAGCACATCCGCGCCGCCAAGGCCTGCGGCAAGCCGCTGATCGTGCATACCCGTGACGCCGCGGACGACACGCTGCGCCTGATGCGGGAAGAAGGGGCAGATGCCTGCGGTGGTGTGATGCACTGCTTCACCGAATCCTGGGACGTGGCGGCCGGCGCGATGGAGCTGGGCTTCTACATCTCCTTCTCGGGCATCGTGACGTTCAAGAACGCAGCGCAGATCAAGGACGTCGCCACCCGCATGCCGCTTGACCGGATGCTGATCGAAACGGATTCGCCCTATCTGACGCCAGTTCCCTATCGCGGCAAACTGAACCAGCCGGCCTACGTGCCCCACGTTGCGCAGGAAATCGCGCGGCTGCGTGGCGTGTCGGTCGACGAGATCGCGACCGCGACGACCGAAAACTTCTTCCGCCTTTTCTCCGCCGCCAGCCGATGAGGAAGCGGCTCTGGCTCCTGCTGCTTGCGCTCTGCCTGGCAGGCCCGGCAACGGCAACCAGCCTTGACGCAGCCCGCACCGGCGCGGAAATGGGCCGGGTGTCCGTCGTGCGCGATTATCTGGACGAAGGCGGCGCGATCGATGCGCTGGATTTTCGCGGCAGCACGCTGCTGATCCAGGCTGCGCGAAACGGGCAGACCGAGGTGGTCGCGCTGCTGCTCGCGCGCGGCGCGAACCCGGCCTTGCACAGCAGCGCGGGTGAGAGCGCGATTGCACTCGCAGCCATGAACGGCCATCTAGATACGGTGGACGCCTTCATTGCGGCCCGCGCACCGTTGGAAATCCCGAATGCCTGGTCGCCGCTCCACTACGCGGCCTATATGGGGCACGAGCGAATCGTGCAACGCCTGCTTGCCGCTGGCGCGCGCGTTGATGCACGGGCGGATAACGGCGCGACGGCTCTGATGCTGGCGGCCCGCGGTGGCTACCTCGCGATCGTTGAGCAACTACTCGTGGCGGGCGCGGATATCACGCTGCGCAGCGATCGAGGCCTCACACCCTTGGGCTGGGCGTTGGCAAACGACCGGGCCGAGGTCGCGGCCCGTCTGCGCCGCGCTGGCGCGGCGGACTAGCGCCACACCTCAGCGCTCGATCGGCGCGTCTGCTTCTTGCGCCTCTCCGGCCGCTGCATGAGGCGCTTCAGCTACTGCCGCGACGGCCGCAAAACCGCCCCCGGGCGTACGAAAGTTCGTGGTCTGCCCGCGGTAGAGGCGTGCAGCGAAGAGCTGGACTTTACCGCAGTAGGCGTAGGCACGCAGATCGCTCTTGAGCTCGACCGGACTGCCATCGACCCGTTTGACGCGGGGGGAGGGTGACACGATGTGTTGCGCCACGTAGTCCCCCGCAATGATCTCCTCGAACACGCGTCGGGTGAGCTTGTCGCCGCGATAGGCGGCCTTGCTGCCGAATCCGCTCGCCGGTTTGAAGAACCATTCCCGCCGTGTCTGCCAGAGTGCTTCAGCGTCATGTCGTGTGACCCGGCGCGTGTGCGGAACGACCTGTGCGCAGAGGGCCACGTCAGCCGGTGCCGTGCCGATCGATTCGAGGAAAGCAGCGTCGGACAGCAGCGCAAGATGGCGCTTGTCAGCGTACAGCGCATGGGCGCGAGGATGCGGCGTCACAACGGCTGAATCACGCTCCCATGCAAGGCGCAAAGCGCTGCTCGCTGCCTGATCAAATGCGAAGTCGGTGCTGCGGTTATAGACCAGATCCACCACCAGTTCGCCAAGCCACAACTTGCTGTCGCGCAACCGAAGCTCGGCAGGGTCACAGATGCTGGCGCGGATTCCCGAGCGCTCGAAGAGCCGCTGGAAGAGCAGGAATTCCGGCAGCAGGTATTGCGAGGACGGCGATTCGTCCACGATCGCGATGTGGGTCAGCGGCGCGTCAGCACGCGCGAGCCGCCATTCGTTGTGGAACATCGCCAGGAATCCGGCCGCGACGCCCGCGCCGGAATCGAGCGAGGCCCCGTCACCACGAACGGCGTTGCAGCACGCCAGCTGAGCCCGCGCGAGTGCTGCGTTGAGCAAACCGCCACCGGCGTTGGTGTTGATTTCAATCAGCCGTGGGCCGTCGTCGCCAAGGTGGAAGTCGTAGCCCATGAAGACGCTGCGCGCGCGGCTCGATATGCCCGCGGCGGGCGGGGCATCGGCGAGCGCGCGGGCATGCCAGCCGGGCAGGGCGACGATGCGCTCGTGCGCGGCGACAAAGGCCCGCATCGCCGCCAGATCGCGCTCTGCGACGAACACGGTGGTGTCCGAAAACAGGTTGGGGCGCGCATCTTCGATCATCGCCAGCAGCGCACCGTCTTGCGGATCGCCGCAGAGCTCGTGCAGTAACTCGCCGCGATCGAGCGTCACGCACGCGCAGCGCTGGTTCAGCCAGGATGCAAGCGAGGCGCTGCCGGAAAGCCTGGCTTGGGGCGTGGCCACGATACGGGCTCCTGAAGGGGGCTGAGCCGAGTATCGGGGCGGATAAGGCGGAGTCAAGCCCCGCCGCGTTCAGCAACGGCTGAAATCGGGTTTGCGCCTCTCGACAAAGGCGGCGAAGGCCTCTTTCGCTTCCTCCGATTGCAGCAACTCGCGGAACAGCGCGCCCTCGCTCGAAATCGCCTGCCTCGCAGCGGCGGCCGAAGCATGGCGGATCAGCGCGCGGGTGCCTTGCAGCGCCCTGGGCGGCTTGCTCGCCAAACGCTTTGCCCAATCGAGCGCATGAGCGAACACCTCGGCATTTGGCAGCACGACGTTCACCAGGCCCGCCGTCGCAGCCTGCGCGGCGGTGATGGGTTCCCCCAACAGTAACCACTCGTTCGCGCGCGCGCTGCCCACTCGTTGCGCCAGCAGCAGGCTGGAGCCGCCTTCCGCACACAAACCGAGATTCACGAAAGGCATCGCGAAGGTGGTTCGTTCGCCACAGGCGACCAGATCACAGTGCAGCAGCAGCGTCGTGCCAATGCCGACCGCCGGCCCGCACACCGCGGCAACCAGCGGCTTGCGCAATTCGGTCAGCAGCGCCAGTAAGCGCATGACGGGCGCCTGATCATCAAGCGGCGGATTGGCCAGGAAGTCCACGATGTCGTTGCCGGCGCTGAAGACCTCGTCGGAACCTGCGATCAGCAGCACGCGGATCTGCGGATCGGCCTCGGCCTGCTGCAGCGCCGCGATCAGTGCTTCGTACATCTGCGCGGTGAGCGCATTCTTCTTCTCCGGTCGATTGAGCCGGATGATCCCGACGCGATCCAGCGTTTCAGTGGCAATCGTTGAGTGCTGTGGCATGTGTCTCCCGTCTGCAAGCGCGCTCTCCATACGGTACGGTATCGTGAATTGACCCTGAAATCCAAGCGGCGACCGATTTCGCCTTGATCCGCGCCGTTGGCAGGGCGGGGCGCTTCTGCGATGCTTCGCCTTTTCCCGCATCGACGTATCCCATGAAGGTTTTCGGATTTGCCGGCTATTCCGGCTCCGGCAAGACAACCCTGATCGAGCGCCTGATCCCCTTGATCCGCGAGCGTGGCTTGCGGGTATCGCTGATCAAGCACACCCACCACGGTTTCGACATCGATAAACCGGGCAAGGATTCCTTCCGCTTCCGTGAAGCAGGTGCCTGCGAGGTTTTGCTTGCCGGCGGCCAGCGCTGGGCGCTGATGCACGAATTGCGCGACGAGGCCGAGCCGACACTGGACGATCAGTTGGCGCGCCTTGCGGCGGTCGATCTGGTTCTCGTTGAAGGCTTCCGGACAACGCCGATCCCGAAGATCGAGATCCACCGTCCGGCGGCCGGCCATCCGATGCTGCACGACAAGTTTCCGAACATCGTCGCGATTGCATCCGACGCGCCGCTCGACGTGTCTTTGCCGCAACTTGATCTGAACGATCCGGGTCAAATTGCCATGTTCATCCTGAAAGCGGTCGAGCTCGCATGAAAGCCCCTTTGCTGACCTTTGAAGAAGCGCTTGGCCAGTTGCTGTCGGCGGCGCGCCCGGTTGCCGAGCGCGAGTCGGTGGGCTTGCTCGATGCAAGCGGCCGCGTACTCACGGCTGATCTGGTGTCTGCCCTTGCGGTACCGCCTCATGACAATTCCGCGATGGACGGTTATGCCCTTCGTGTCGAGGACGTAACGCAACCGGCAATCCGTTTGCCAGTGAGTCAGCGCGTGCCGGCCGGCGCTGACCCGGTGCCGCTGGTGGCGGGTACAGCGGCTCGCATCTTCACCGGCGCGCCAATTCCGCCCGGCGCCGATGCAGTCGTGATGCAGGAGCGCTGTCGCGCCGACGGCGATGGCGTCGTCGTCGATGAACTGCCGCGCATCGGGCAGAACATCCGTCGTCGGGGTGAAGACATCGAGGTTGGTGCCCCGGTGCTGAGCGTCGGCTCGCGGCTCAACGCCGCGGGCATCGGCCTTGCCGCGTCGATCGGCGTTCCGACCGTGAGTGTGCTGCGTCGCTTGCGGGTGGCGGTGTTCTTTACCGGCGACGAGTTGCGCGAACCGGGCGAGGCGCTGGTACCCGGTGCGATCTTCAACTCCAACCGCTACATGGTCCGCAGCCTGCTGGCCACGCTGGGTTGTAACGTGACCGATCTTGGCATCGTGCGCGACGATCTTGGCGCAACGCGGGACGCGCTGCGCCGTGCTGCGGCCGATCACGACGTGGTGCTGACCTGCGGCGGCGTGTCGGTCGGCGAGGAAGATCATGTGAAGGCCGCGGTCGAAGCCGAAGGCGCCTTGTCGCTGTGGAAGATCGCGATCAAGCCGGGCAAGCCGCTCGCATTCGGCCGCGTCGGTGACGCGGACTTTATCGGCCTGCCCGGCAACCCGGTATCCGCCTTTGTGACCTTCGTGATGCTGGTGCAAGCATTTCTGCTGCGACGTATGGGCTTGCAAGACCCGATGCCGGCGCGCCGTGAAGTGCCGGCCGGGTTTGACTGGCCGCGCGCCGAAAGCCGGCGCGAATTCGTGCGCGTGCAACTCGATGCCGAAGGCCGCGCAGTCCAGCACCCGCGCCAGGGCTCGGGCGTGCTGAGTTCGTGCGCCTGGGCTGACGGGCTGCTCGATATCGCACCGGGCCGCAGCTTTACAGCGGGCGAACGGCTGCCATACATCAGCTTGCGGGAGACGTACTAAGTCATGGCAATCCAGGTTCTGTTCTTCGCCTCGCTGCGCGAAGCGCTTGGTGTCAGCGCGCTGAGCTACGAATTGTCGCCAGCGATCGCCAGTGTCGGCGCGCTGCGCGAATCGCTCGCCGCACAAGGGGGTGACTGGCTTGCACTGGCACCTGGCCGCGCGGTGCGCACTGCGGTCAACCAGGACATGGTGGGCGCCGCACACCCGCTGATGGATGGCGACGAGGTTGCCTTCTTCCCGCCGGTAACGGGCGGTTGAGGCTGAACGATGAGCGTTTCAGTCCAGACAGACGACTTCGATGTGGGGGCCGAAACGGCGCGGCTGACGGCCGGGCGTTCGGACTGCGGCGCGCTGGCGAGCTTCGTGGGTCTGGTGCGCGGTGCATCGGACGGGGTGCTGGCGATGACACTCGAGCACTATCCGGGCATGACCGAGCGGGCGCTGGCGGCGATCGAAACCGAGGCGCGCGATCGCTGGGCCCTGGGGGATGTTCGGATCATCCATCGCGTCGGCCGCCTAATGCCGGGCGAGCAGATCGTTTTCGTCGGTGTGACCGCATCGCACCGGGGCGATGCCTTTACCGCCTGCGCCTTCATCATGGATTACCTGAAAACCAAGGCGCCGTTCTGGAAGAAGGAAGAAACGCCGGCCGGCGCGCGATGGGTGGATGCGCGGGAGGCCGACGACGAGGCCGCCGCACGCTGGCAACAGCCTTGATGCATTAGCGTGGCGCCCGCCGTCACGGAGCACTTCAGCCTTGCACGGCCTTGGCTTAAACTGAGCGCATTCAAACAGCCCGCCCGCCTGACGTGACCCCAGCGGCATCCACAAACTCGACGCACCGCTGGGCCGATCTGCATGCGCAGTTCGAGCGCGTCTGGGGCCTGCTGCTACGCGAGCCGCAAGAAGCGCACGATCTGGCTTTGGGGCTGGAACGTGCCGGCCGCATGGCGGGCGATCCACATACCCTGCTACTCGGCAAGCTTCTGCTGCTGACGATCCGCGCGCGCATGGCGCACGATCCGGTTGCCGTGGTCGCCGAGGCGCAACGCATCCGGGCGAGCCTCGCCGCGCAGGGCGATCTGCGCAATGCCCTGCGTTGCGTCGTGACCGAGGCCAACGCGCTGGCCGATCTGGAACGCCGGGCGGAGGCGCTGGCGCTGATCCGCGAGGCGCTACCCGCTGCTCGCGAACTGCTCGATCCGGCCGATCTTGGGCGCCTGCTGAATTCCTGCGGCGCCATCGAGGTGGACGAGGGGCGCCATGTCGAAGCCGTTACCGCTTGGTACGAGGCGCTTGAGCTGCTGAATGGCATTCCGCCGACCGCCGTGCTGGCGATGGTGATGCTCAACGTCGGCGTGATGTATGTGCGCTTTGGCAACTTTGCGGCGGCCGAACCCCACCTGCGCGACGCACTCAGCCTGGTCGAGGAGCAATCCCTGTTGGGCATGACCAACATCTGCGCCGGCAACCTTGCGTACGACCTTATCCAGCTCGGTCGCGCCGACGAGGCATCGCGCTTCATGGAGGCGCTCGCGCCGCGGGTGGAGCGCGACTACGACCTGCGTGAGTACGCCTTCTTCCAGATCGTGCGCGCCGAGGCCAGATCGGCGATTGGCCAGACGGATGCCGCCCGCGAATGTCTCGATGAAGTCGTCGGGCTCGGTACAAGCGCGATCGATCTGCAGAACGCGCTCTATTTGCGCATCGCCGCGATGCGCTTGCTGCGTCGCGAGGGGCGGTTCGACGAGGCCCGGGAAGCGCTGTTCAGGGCCGAGGCGGAACCCATGCACATCGACGACCCGATCTACGAGCTGCAGCTGCTGCTCGAAGCGGCCGAGATCATGCATGGCTGTGGTGATGACCGTGCCGCTTTCCGTTATGCGCGCCAGCATCACATGTATTCGATCGAGATGGACCGCGAGTTCCAGCGGGCCGATTTCCTATCTCTGCACACCCGCTACGAGGTGCGCAAGACCATCGTCGACCGTGACTTCGAGGTGCGGCGGCGTGAAGAAACCGAGCTCGCGCGGCTCGAAATTGAAGCGCTGAACGCGGCGCTGGCGGCCCGCGTGCAGGAGATCGAACGCCTTCAGGGCGAACTACGCGAACAAGCGATCCGCGATCCGCTCACCGGCACGTACAACCGACGTTTTCTGCAGGAGCTGCTGCCAACCGAAATCGCGCGCTGCGTGCGCGAGAGCAGGCCACTGAGTCTGTGCCTTGTCGATGCAGACCACTTCAAGCAGATCAATGATCAGTTTGGACATGCGCAAGGTGATCGCGTGTTGTGCGCGCTGGCTGCCGCGCTGACGACGCTGCCGGTTGACGGCCTCGTCGTCGCCCGTTTTGGCGGCGAGGAGTTCTGCGTGGTGATGCCGGACTGCGACGCGCTCACAGCTGCACAACTGTTGGACCAACTTCGTGCGGCATTCGGCTCGCGTTCGCCCTTGCCGGAGCAGAGTGGCGCGCTACGCGTGAGCTTCTCGGGCGGCGTCGCACCGTTAAGCGACTGGATTCACCAGCACCCGCGCGCGGTCGACCGCTGGATTGCGACCGCCGATGAGGCGCTGTACCGCGCCAAACAAAGCGGGCGAAACCGCATCGCGATCGCGGCCGGACAGCCGCAGGATGATTGATTCGAAGGATCGCATGCAGCACACCCCCTTGCCGCGTGGTCTGGAACAACTCGCCTCGATAGAAGGCGACTGGCGGACCATCGCGGAACACCTTTGGCGCGCGCGTCTTGGCTGGCCACAGACGGTACGGCGCCTCGCATTGCCGATCCGTGAGCGCACGGTGCGACGTGGTGCGGCCGTAGACACCGCCCGGATCGATCTGGTGCTGCTCTCGCTCGAGCAGTTCGATCGCCAAGCCGTGCGCCAGCAGACGGCCTATGCGCACAACCTCGCCGGCGTTTTCGAGCTTGCTGGCGACGAGGCTTGGCTGACACTGGCGCGCCTGCATGCCGCGCGCGACCTGTTACTCGCAGATGACGCTGCGGCGGAGTCCGCGATGCGCGAATGGATCGACGGATGCGGACGACGCGCGGCGCTGCACGATCAAGCCTGGGCGCAATCCGCCCTCGGCGGTCTGCTGATCAGCAAGGGGCAGGAGGAGGATGGATTCCGCTTGCGCTACGGCAGCATCGAGTTGCTAAGACGGGTGGAGCCCGCGCCGGAACTGGTGTTCACGCTGATGAACCTCGGTGTCACGCATCTGCGCTTTGGCAACTTGCGCAGCGCTGAGGCGCTGTTGTCGGAGGCCTGGGCGGTGACACAACAGCTCGGCATGCAGGAGCGCTACTACCTCGTAGCGAGCAACGTCGCGGCCGCAGCGATTGAGCTAGGCGCGGCGCCGCGCGCACTGGAAACACTCTCGCCCCTGGTCGATCTGGCCGATGTCGGCAATGACCGGCTGCATTACCAGTTGATGATGGCCGACGCGCTGCGCGAACTGGGCCGGCTCGGCGAATCGCGCGAATGGCTCGATGCCGTGATGCGCGCGATGGAATCCAGCGCGACAGCCCAACTTGTTCCGCAGATTCATCTATCCAGCCTGTCGCTGCTGCGCGCCGAGGGGCGACTTGACGAAGCGCTCGCAGAGCTCCGCTGCCTGGAAGCCGATCCGCCGGCATTCGTTACGCACACTCACGCGCTACGCTTGTTTTCCGAAGCAGCCTCGCTGTTCGCGGACCGCGAGGAATGGGATCTGGCTTACGAGTATGAGCGGCGTCATCGCGACCGCTATGTCGCGCTGCAGAAGGTTGCTGCCCGCGCCGAGCGCCTGTCGCTGCAGGCCCGTTACGAGCTGTATCGCAACCAGGTCGAGCGCGACTTCGAGCGGCGCAAGCGCGAAGCGGCTGAAACCGCCCACGCAACGGTACAGGCACTCAACCAGAGCCTCTCGCAGCGTCTGGATGAAATCCAGGTACTGCAGGCCGCGTTGCAGGAGCAGGTGATCACCGATCCGCTCACCGGCCTCTACAACCGGCGTTTCCTCGCCGAAGTGCTACCACGCGAGATCGAGCGCGCTTCCCGCGACGGGCATCCGGTAGCCGTCGCGCTGATCGATCTGGACGCCTTCAAGCGAGTGAACGACCTGCACGGCCATGCGGTGGGTGACGAAGTGCTGCGGCGGCTTGCCACGCTGCTGCGAGAAAACACGCGCGGCACGGATTACTGTTGCCGCTTTGGTGGCGAAGAATTCTGCGTGCTGCTGACAGGGTTGGATGCGGAAGCAGCGGCGATCCGGATTCGGGGCATTCTCGAATCGTTCGCCGAACTTTTCTTTGAGCTCTCGACGGGTGAGGTCTTGAAGGGTTTGAGCTATTCAGCCGGTATTGCAGCATATCCGGCGCACTCGCCCGATGCAGATACCGTTCTTGCGTTGGCCGATGCAGCCTTGCTGAGAGCAAAACGCGCCGGCAAGCGGCGCGTTTACCAGAGCGAACCCAGCCTCGACAGGCCGGGCGAGCCAGCCTGATCAAGGCCTGCCAGCGGTCACTTGCCCTTGCGGGTAGCCGCCTGAGTAGTCGCCGAGAGGGCGTCCATCGACACCTTGGCGATCTGTTCATACATGCCGCGTGCGGCGTCGAAGGCGTTCTGCGCCACCGCCATCGCATCCGTCGGGTTGAAGCCGGCGCCTTTGAATGCTTGCTGCATGGCATCTGTGAGGTCGGTGCCGCCAGTCAACTGCTGACCAACGATCTTACCGAATTCGGCCTGTGCGCTCGCCGTCATGCCGGCGATTTCGCGGGTCACGCCGAGCATGCGCTCAGCCGTCTTCTGCGCCAGGCGTGAACGTACCTGCAGCGCTTCGGCAGGGTCGGTGACGCTGCTGGCGTCCGTGGCGTTGGCGAGCCCGTCTTCGAACAGCTCACGTGCGAGGTTCACCTGCAACTCGATGATCTTGCGGGCATTCTCGAACGACATCTGCGCCATCTTGGCTGCGAGCTCGAGATTGCGCTGATGGATGGCCTGCATGCCGGCGTCGGCTTTGTTGCTCATAGTGTCTCCCGTTTTGGTTGGCATTACTTCTTTAACCATAGCAGCTTGATTGCTGCACTGCAAAATATGACGGCGGCCGGTTGATAGTCGTCAAGCGATGAATGAGGCCGGTTGAAATGCCGGCAGACCTCCCCAATGTTCGCTTCAATGAAACAGGGAGGAATGCCACCATGCGTTTCGACAAGCTAACGACCAAATTCCAGTCCGCCCTCGCGGATGCCCAGAGCATCGCGGTGGGTAACGACAATCCGACCATCGAGCCGCAACACCTGCTGTTGGCGCTGCTGAACCAGGACGACGGCAGCACGGTATCACTGCTGCAGCGTGCCGGTGCCAACGTGCCGCCCTTGAAGCGGGCACTGGAGCAGTCGCTCGATCGCATCGCCAAACAGCAGGGTGCGGGTGGTGAAGTGCAGATTGGGCGCGACCTTGGCAACTTGCTTAACCTCACCGACAAGGAAGCGCAAAAGCGCGGTGACCAGTTCATCGCCAGCGAGATGTTCCTGCTCGCGCTGACCGAGGACAAAGGTGAAGCGGGGCGCCTTGCGAAGGAGCACGGCCTGCAGCGCAAGCCGTTGGAGAACGCCATCGAAGCAGTGCGTGGCGGTGCCAGCGTTGGCAGTGCGGATGCCGAGGCGCAACGCGAATCGTTGAAGAAGTACTGCCTGGACCTGACCGAGCGGGCGCGTAGCGGCAAACTGGACCCGGTGATCGGCCGCGACGACGAGATCCGCCGCGCGATCCAGATCCTGCAGCGCCGTACGAAGAACAACCCGGTGCTGATCGGTGAACCGGGCGTCGGCAAAACGGCCATCGTCGAGGGCCTCGCGCAGCGCATCGTGAATGACGAAGTACCGGAAACCCTGAAGGGCAAGCGCGTGTTGTCGCTCGACATGGCCGCGCTGCTCGCCGGTGCAAAGTACCGCGGCGAGTTCGAGGAACGCCTGAAGGCGGTGCTCAACGACATCGCGAAGGAAGAGGGCCGCATCATCGTCTTCATCGACGAGATCCACACCATGGTGGGCGCGGGCAAGGCCGAAGGCGCGATCGACGCCGGCAACATGCTCAAACCCGCGCTGGCTCGCGGCGAACTGCACTGCATCGGCGCCACCACGCTGGACGAGTACCGCAAGTACATCGAGAAGGATGCGGCACTTGAGCGGCGCTTCCAGAAGGTTCTGGTCGACGAGCCGACGGTTGAATCCACCATCGCGATCCTTCGTGGCTTGCAGGAGAAATACGAGCTGCACCACGGTGTCGACATCACCGACCCGGCGATCGTCGCGGCGGCGGAATTGAGCCACCGTTACATCACCGACCGCTTCCTGCCGGATAAGGCGATCGACCTGATCGACGAGGCCGCAGCGCGCATCAAGATGGAAATCGACTCCAAACCGGAGGCGATGGACAAGCTTGACCGCAGGCTGATCCAGCTAAAGATTGAACGCGAGGCGATGAAGAAGGAGAAGGACGAAGCCTCGCAGCGTCGCCTGGGCCTGATCGAAGAGGAAATCGCACGGCTTGAGAAGGAATACGCCGACCTCGACGAGATCTGGAAAGCCGAGAAGGCACAAGTAGCCGGCAGCCAGCACATCAAGGAAGCGATCGACAAATTGCGCGTGCAGATGGATGAAGCCAAACGCAAAGGCGATTGGCAGAAGATGAGCGAGCTTCAGTACGGCGAGCTGCCCAAGCTCGAAGCGCAGCTGAAGGCGGCGGAAGGCAAGGAGGGCGATACCAAGCCGAACAAACTGCTGCGCACCCAGGTGGGTGCCGAAGAGATCGCTGAAGTGGTGTCGCGCGCAACCGGCATCCCGGTCGCCAAGATGATGCAGGGCGAGCGCGAGAAGTTGCTGAAAATGGAGGAGAAGCTGCACGAGCGCGTGATCGGGCAGGACGAGGCGGTGCAACGGGTGTCGGATGCCATTCGCCGCTCGCGTGCCGGCCTGTCGGAAGAAAACCGCCCGTATGGCTCCTTCCTGTTCCTCGGCCCGACGGGCGTGGGCAAGACCGAGCTGTGCAAGACGCTCGCCGGCTTCCTGTTCGACAGCGAGGAGCACCTGATCCGCATCGACATGAGCGAGTTCATGGAGAAGCACTCGGTCGCGCGTCTTATCGGCGCGCCGCCGGGATACGTTGGCTACGAGGAAGGCGGCTACCTGACCGAACAGGTGCGTCGCAAGCCGTACTCGGTGATCCTGTTCGACGAGGTTGAAAAGGCGCACCCGGACGTCTTCAACGTGCTGCTGCAGGTGCTGGACGACGGCCGCATGACCGACGGCCAGGGCCGCACGGTGGACTTCAAGAACACCGTGATCGTGATGACCTCCAACCTCGGTAGCCAGATGATCCAGGCGATGGCGGGGCAGACCTACGAGGCGGTGAAGGACGCGGTGATGCAGGAGGTGAAGACCTACTTCCGGCCGGAATTCATTAACCGGATCGATGAGGTGGTGGTCTTTCACGCGCTGGCCGACACGCACATCCGCTCGATCGCCAAGATCCAGTTGGCGTATCTGGAGAAACGCCTCGCGCGGCTGGAAATCGGTTTGACGGCCTCGGATGCGGCGCTGGACGAAGTCGCGAAGGCGGGCTTCGATCCGGTGTTCGGCGCCCGACCGCTCAAGCGCGCGATCCAGGAGCACATCGAGAACCCACTCGCGAAACTGATCCTAGAGGGCAAGTTCGGTGCGAAGGATACGGTTGTCGTCGATGCCGAGGGCGGTACCATTACGTTCCGCAAACCCAGCTGAGCGTCAATCCAGCGTGGCTTTAACAAAAAGGCCCGGAGTCTTCCGGGCCTTTTCTGTTCAGGCTCCCAACAGGGGCAGTATGCCGTCGAGGCCGCTGAAATCCAGCGCGTAGCTTGCTTTGGCGCGCACTACGGGCTTCGCTCGGAATGCAAAGGAGAGTTCTGCCACGCCGAACATATCGAGGTCGTTTGCGCCGTCGCCGGCAGCAATGGTTGCCGTGGGGGCGATGCCGTACTCGTCGCGCAAGGTTTCCAGCGCGTTGCGTTTTGCGCCCGCGTCGACGATCGCGCCGCGCACGCGACCCGTGAGTTTGCCGTCTTGCTCTTCGAGGCGATTCGCAAACGTGTGGTCGAAGCCGAGGCGTTCTTTCAAGCGATCGGTGAAGAAGGTGAAGCCGCCGGACACCAGTACTGTGCGTAGCCCGGCCGCTTTGAGCCGGCGCATCAGCTGCTCAGCACCCGGGTTGAGCGCGAGGCGCTCGGTATACACACGGTCTAGCGCACTTACTTCCAGGCCGGCAAGCAGCGCCACGCGGCGCGTGAGGGACTCCGAGAAGTCCAACTCGCCGCGCATGGCTGCTTCCGTGATCTCCGACACCTGGGGCTTCACGCCGATCATGTCTGCGATCTCGTCGATGCACTCGATCGTGATCAGCGTCGAATCCATATCGGTGACAAAGAGACCGAAATCGCCGAGCTTGCGTCCGGCGGGTACCCAGCCGAAATCGAGCTGCGCCGCGACGCACTGCTCGGCGAGTTCGTCATGGGGCTGTGCGCCTACGAGGCGAAAGGCAGCCGGATGAATCTGCTCGATCGCGGACGCGCCGGTGAGGCGGGCGATGGACTTCAGGGCAGGGGTCGATACTTCCGGCCCCTGCAGAATCAGGATGTCGCTCACCCGCGGCCTCGTGCAGCGATGACCGGCGCCAGCACCTCGTGCGCGTGGCGCAGCATCTCCTCGGTAGTCTCCCAGCTCACGCAGGCGTCGGTGACCGAGCAGCCGTAGCGCAGTTCGGACAAATCCTTCGGGATCGGTTGGTTGCCGGCTTCGATGAAGCTCTCGATCATCACGCCGATGATCGAGCTGTTGCCCTCGCGGATCTGATGCACCACGTCGCGCAGCACCAGCGGCTGGTACTCGGGTTTCTTCCAGGAATTGGCGTGTGAGCAGTCGACCATCAGGTTCTGCCGCAGCCCGCTCTTGGCGAGCGCCTGCTCGGCGAGCTTCACCGAAACGCTGTCGTAGTTCGGGCGACCACCGCCACCACGCAGCACGACGTGCCCGTACTTGTTGCCGCCGGTACGGATGATCGAAGCCTCGCCGCGATCGTTCATGCCCAGGAAGCTATGCGCCGCCGCGGCCGACAGGATGCCGTTGATCGCCGCATCGAGCGAGCCATCGGTGCCGTTCTTGAAGCCGACCGGTGTCGACAGGCCCGAAGCCATCTCGCGGTGCGTCTGGGATTCGGAGGTGCGGGCGCCGATCGCAGTCCAGCTCACGAGGTCGCCGTAGTACTGCGGGGCGATCGGGTCGAGCGCTTCGGTGGCGGCCGGCAGTCCGATCTCCGCGACGTCGCGCAGGAAGTGGCGGCCGCGTTCCATGCCCTCGACGATGCGGAAGGAGTCGTCCAGATGCGGGTCGTTGATGAAGCCTTTCCAGCCTGTCGTGGTGCGCGGCTTTTCGAAGTACACCCGCATCACGATGTAGAGGGTATCCGAGAGCTCATCAGCCAGCGCCTTCAGGCGTTTCGCGTAGTCCAGCCCGGCGATCGGATCGTGGATGGAGCACGGGCCGACAACGACGATCAGACGCGGATCCTGGCGGTCGAGGATGCGGCCAAGCACCGTACGGCCTTGCACCACGGTTGCTGCGGCAGCTTCGGTAAGCGGGACGTGCGCCTTGATTTCGGCCGGCGACGGCATCGGGTCGAGCCCGAGCACATTGAGGTTTTCGGTTTGGGCGATCATCTCGCTCTCCTGCTAAAAACTGCGGAGGCGAGATTTTACGCGATCCGGCGCGCGACCTCTCGCGCCGGCAGGATCGCCCGCGTTATTCGCGGGCGGAACAGCGGGGGACGATCAGACGCGCGGCTTGGCAGAAGCTGAGAATTGCGCGAGCAATTCGTCGATCTGCTGGTCCTTGTGCGTCCACATGTCGACGATCCACGCCTGGATTCGGGCGCGGTAGGCGGCGTCACGTTCGTAGTCGCCGTCAAGGAGATCTCGCGGGATTTCGAGCGAGCGCACCCGCACGATGATTTCGCGTACACGTCCGGAGAGGATGTCCCAGAACGTCGGCACGCCTTGCGGATACACGATCGTTACGTCGAGCAGCGCGTCGAAGATGTCGCCCATCGTCCCCAGCGCCGTGGCGATACCACCCACGCGCGGCTTGAGCAGGTGTTTGAAGGTCGAGCGCTGCGTACGGTGCTTTTCGCGCGTGAATCGGGTGCCTTCAAGGAAATTCATCACCGAAGTGGGGATCAGACGGAAGCGTTCGCAGGCCTTGCGCGTCGTTGCCAGATCGGTCTTGCCGCGGCTCATGCCACCCTTGCGCTGCATGAAGGGGAAGTCCAAAGCCCACCATGCAAGGCCGATCACCGGCACATAGATCAGCTCGCGCTTGAGGAAGAACTTAAGGAAGGGGATCCGCCCCAGGAAGATCTTTTGCAGCACGAGGATGTCGACCCAGCTCTGGTGGTTGCTGCTGACCAGATACCAGCCACGCGGGTTGAGCGTATCAACGCCCTCCACATCCCAGCGAATCGGCTGAGCCGCGCTGATCCATCCGCCGTTGATGCGCACCCAGGTGGCCGCGAGCGCATTGAGGATACGGTCGCAAAAACGCCGTACGCCGGCGGTGCGAAGCGCCGCTTTCAGCAGTGCGAACGGGATCATTGCCGAGAAAACGATCAGCGTGTTGAGGGCAACGATCAGGCTGGTAATGCACCCTTTGATGAGGCCAACGATGTGTTGGGCGGGTGAGGGCTTGGGGAGTTGGAGTTGTCGCGTCATAGGCGACAGATTTTAAAGTATGCGGGGCCAACTCGGGTTGATAGCTGCGCAATCGCAGCACTGAATCACCGCGCCGCGTTCTCGCAGCCCTCACTTCATGTGCTTGCAGCAGCGGGCTCGCTGGCCGCAGGGCGTGGGGTGTCGAAGAAGTAGGCCACCCGCTTGCGCGGCGAAAGGTAGTCGAAAATTGTCTTCGGCAACTGGCCTGGCCGCAGGGTGCGCGCGATCTGGATCTCAGGTTCCTGCTCAAGGCTTAGGATGATCGCGTCGTCCTTGGGAATCGCAGCATCGTAGACGAGTACATCCGGCTTCAACGGGCGGCTGGAATTGACCGACACAACCAGGCCAAATGCGTCATTGTTCAGCACCACGATCGTGCCTGGCGGATAGACCCCCAGACACCGGATGAAGGTGTTCAGCGGCGCAGCCTCGAAGCGGTTGCGGTACTGCGCGTACATGAGCGCCAGCGCCTCATGAGGCGTCATCGCCCGTTGCGGGTTTGCCGGGTTGCACAAGTTGTCGTAGGTGTTGGCGATGGCAACGATCTTCGCCAGCAGCGTGATCCGTTCGCCCGTTGCTCCACGCGGATAGCCGCTGCCATCGACGTGCTCGTGATGTTGCGCAACGACTGCGAGCACATCGGGCGTCAGGCCGATACGCGCACCGATCTTGCTGCCGAATACAACGTGTTCGCGCAGCAGCAGGTTCTCAGCGTGGGTCAGCGGCTCCTGTTTGAGCAGCACCTTGGGGGGCACGTCGAGCTTGCCGATGTCGTGGAAGAAAGCGCCAAGGCCAAGCGATACCAGCTCGTCGCGCGCCATGCCTTGCTCACGCGCCAGCATCAATGACAGCACGGCAACGTTCAACGAATGGACGTAGACGTCTTCGCCGCCGATGCGGTCGGCCATCAGGTTGACCGCCATGTCACCGTCCGCCAGTAACTTGTCTACCAAGGAGCCGACCAGCACTGTGGTCTCTTCCTTGGCCCATTCCGGTTTGTTGATGACGTTCTGGGCGACGAGCTTGACCGTGTGCGTGACGCGCATGAAGTCGCGCTCGCAACGCGCAAAAAGATCACGTCGCGCTCTAAGACGTGCCGCACGATCGCGCTTGGCCTGTATCGCAGGGTCCTCGCCAACGGGGGCGACAGCACGCTGGTCGGCGCTAGGCACGGCGTCCGTGTCCCCAACAGCCTCTGCCTCGACGATGGTGCTTACCGTTGGGACGAGCGCGGGCGCGGGCTCGGCGTCGCTGCGCTCTGGCGAATAACGAATGCGCGCCAGTTTCAGTGCGCGTATCTGGGCAATCTGCCCGTCGTTGCGGATCTTGAACGACGAGAACGAGAAGGGGTGATCCATCCACGACAGGTCGAGATGGATGTAGAGCCCGATCCGCAGCTGGTCAGGGTGGATGTAGTGGGCTTCAGTGGGTCCCGACATGACGGCCAAATTGTCCTCCTGCCGCAGTCAACGGCCGTGCGGCCGCCGGCTTGAGAGGAGAACGGCAGAGCAGGCGATGGATGGTGCGGTGGCTGCCTTGGCAATTCACGCCCGCAGCCCCCGGTTCGCGCTGGCTACGTCAGGCTTCGCGGCGCCGAACTTCAACGGCCTGATACACGCCCCCAAAGTAGGTGGTCTTGTGCCAGGTGAAGGCCTCGGCGTTGCTGGCAAAGTCGCGGATCTCGCGGCGCCACATCGCATAGGCGAACGGTTCGAGGTAGTGATTGACCAGCCGCAGCAGCCACCCCACCGGCTGCCAGAGGGCAGGGCGGTGATAGTCGACGAAGAACACTGTTCCGCCCGGCGCAACGCGACTGAGCATGCGATCGACCACGGCATGCTTGAGTGCGTCCGGAACCTCGTGCAGCAGGAAGAAACTGCAGACCAGATCGTAGTCCGCATTGCCCGCCCAGGTGGAGGCATCGTGCTCGGTGACATGCGCTTGCGGCACCCCGGCAAGTTTGCCGCGGGCCTGTGAGATCTGGATCGGCGTGACGTCGGTCAGGTCGAAGTGACCCTCTGCCCCGACGCGTTGCGCAACCTGTTTTACGAGGTCGCCGTACACATGAGCGACCTGCCATACGCGCATGCCGGGCTTGATCCGCTTCAGGTAAGCACGCATCAGACGGCCTGCATTACCGAAGAGAAGGGTGCTGACAACTGCATTGCGGTCGAGGAAGCGCACCCAGCGCGGATTCACATAGGCCCAGTCATAGACTTCCGTCATGTAGTCGGGCAGGCCCGCTTCGGGCGCGCGGGCCGCAGGGGCTCGCTGTGTTGCGATGGCTTCGTTGGTCATCGTTTTTCGCCGGCTGTTTCTGGGAGTTCGCAGGTTAGCACCGCTCGTTCCGAGTCCGCTTGCGCCATGGCAAACGCTGCCCCCCAGCGTTGCGGCCACAACAAAGGCCGCATTTGCGAATGCGCAAAGAAGCCTGTCTCAGCAGCAGACCCCGGTGCGTCGGCACGCGAGTGGCCCTTGCTTAGTGCCGCTCCCTGTTGATCAACCAAACAAGGGCTAGCCCGCCAGCGCCTTCAGCACGTCGCGGATGCGAGCGACGCGATCCTTCAGCGTTTCGGAGGCGATGGTCACCGTGAGCTTGTCCTGCCCGGCGAGCTTGTAGTGCCGATGTTTCTGGATCAACTGGATGATACGGATCGGCTCGATCGGCGGATTTGGCACGAACTGCAGGTTGATGCGCGACTCCGACGCGTCGATCTTGATGATGCCCAGCGGCCGCGCCGCGATGCGCAGGCGGTGGGTATCGAGCAAGGTCTGCGTTTGCGCCGGCATTTCACCGAAGCGGTCGATCAGTTCTTCCTGGATCGCCAGCAGGTCATCGTTGCTGTCTGCGTTGGCCATGCGCTTGTAGAGCGTCAGACGTTCGCCGATGTCGCTGCAGTAGTCGCTCGGCAGCAAGGCCGGTGCGTGTAGGTTAATCTCGGAGGTCACATCCAGCGGTTGCGCGAGATCCGGCTCCTTGCCAGATTGAAGATCCTTCACCGCGCGCTTGAGCATTTCGCTGTAGAGCGAGAAACCGATCTGCTGGATCTCGCCGCTCTGGTTTTCGCCCAACACCTCGCCGGCGCCGCGGATCTCCAGGTCGTGCATCGCGAGGTAGAAGCCCGAGCCGAGCTCTTCCATCATCGAGATCGCCTCGAGGCGTTTCTGTGCCTGCGGCGTTGGCTTGGCGTGCGGGTCGGTCAACAGGTAGGCGTAGGCCTGGTGGTGCGAGCGCCCGACGCGGCCGCGCAACTGGTGCAGTTGCGCCAGGCCAAAGCGGTCTGCGCGGTGGATGATGATGGTGTTTGCGGTCGGGATGTTGATGCCGGTCTCGATGATCGTCGTGCACAGCAGCAGGTTGGCGCGCTGGGTCGTGAAGTCCCGCATCACGCGTTCGAGCTCACGCTCCGGCAACTGGCCGTGGCCCACGACAATGCGTGCTTCGGGCAGCATCTCGGCGAGTTGCTGGCGCACGTTTTCAATCGTTTCGACCTCGTTGTGCAGGAAATACACCTGGCCACCGCGCTTGAACTCGCGCAACACCGCTTCCCGCACCACGCCCTTGGAGTGTTTCTGCACGAAGGTCTTGATCGCAAGGCGCTTCTGCGGAGCCGTTGCGATTACCGAGAACTCGCGCAATCCTTCCATCGCCAAGCCCAGGGTGCGGGGGATGGGGGTAGCGGTCAGCGTGAGGATGTCGACTTCCGCACGAAGGGTCTTCAGCGCCTCCTTCTGCCGCACACCGAAGCGGTGTTCCTCATCGATGATCACCAGACCGAGGCGCTTGAATTCGACGTCTTTCTGCAACAGCCGGTGCGTGCCGATCAGGATGTCGACCTTACCTTCGGACAACAACTTCAGCGCATCCGCCTGTTCCTTGGCGCTGCGGAAGCGCGAAAGCTCCGCAATCTTCACCGGCCAGTCGGCGAAGCGATCGGCGAAGGTCTGATAGTGCTGTTCGGTGAGCAGGGTGGTCGGCGCGAGTACCGCAACCTGCTTGCCGTCGGCCACCGCGATGAACGCGGCGCGCAGCGCGACTTCAGTCTTGCCGAACCCGACGTCGCCGCAGACCAGGCGATCCATCGGGCGGCCCGAGCGCATGTCGGCAACCACCGCCTCGATGGCGGCAAGCTGATCCGGGGTTTCCTCAAAGCCGAAACCTTCGGCGAACGCCTCCAGATCGTGCTGCTTGAAATCGAAACGGTGCCCTTCGCGTGCCGCGCGCTTGGCGTAGAGCGCCAGCAGCTCGGCAGCGGTATCGCGCACTTGTTGCGCCGCCTTGCGTTTGGCTTTGTCCCACTGGCCGCTGCCGAGCCGGTGCAGATCCACGTTTTCGGGGTCTGCGCCCGCATAGCGGCTGATCACATGCAGCTGCGATACGGGTACATACAGCTTGTCGCCGCCGTTGTACTCGAGATCGAGAAACTCGGTCTCGCCCTCGCCGAGATCCAGGTGTACCAGGCCAAGGTAGCGGCCGATGCCATGCGAGACGTGTACCACCGGGTCGCCGACACGCAGTTCGGACAAGTCCCGCAGCCAACCTTCCATCGTGGCGGCTTTGCGGTTGTCGCGCCGGGAACGGGTGCGTGCCTGGGTGGCGTAGAGCTCCGCCTCGGTCACGATCGCAATCTTGGCTTGCGGCAACACAAAGCCGCTCGCGATCGGGCCATGCAAGACGCTGAGCGGTGCGTCGCCGGCAACGAAGGCGGCAAGGTCGGCCGACGCACTCGCCGCCACGCCGTACTCGCCAAAGTAGTCGAGCAGGGTTTGCTGGCGACCCGCGGACTCGGCGACCACCAGCACTCGACCGGCGAACCCGCCGATAAAGCCTTTGAGCCGATGCAGGGGGTCTGCGGCGCGGCGCTCGACCGCCAACTCGGGCAGTGCCGCCGAGGCTTCGCCGGCCCCTTTGTCTCCGATCACGATGCGTGGGCGCTCACCGGTGGCGGAGAAGAACTGCTCGGCAGAGAGGAATAGTTGCGCCGGCGGCAACAGCGGCCGGGCCGGGTCGCCCGCCATCAGCTTGTAGCGGCTGTTGGTCTCGCGCCAGAAGTCGTCGAACGCGGCGGGCACGTTGCCATGCAGCGTCAGCGCCGCGTTGGCCGGAAGGTAATCGAGCACCGTTGCCGTCTGCTCGTAGAAAAGCGGCAGGTAGTACTCGATCCCTGCCGGCGCCAGACCGTTCGACACGTCCTTGTAGATCGGGCTGCGCGACGGATCACCCTCAAAGACTTCGCG
Source organism: Niveibacterium sp. (assembly GCF_041909475.1). Taxonomy (NCBI): domain Bacteria; kingdom Pseudomonadati; phylum Pseudomonadota; class Betaproteobacteria; order Rhodocyclales; family Rhodocyclaceae; genus Niveibacterium; species Niveibacterium sp. The sequence goes on from NZ_JAYRDJ010000005.1 coordinate 111,734, forward strand.
AAAGCGCGCGCGGAACGCGGTGCGGCCCTTTTCGTCGAGCGGAAACTCGCGTGCCGGCAACAGGCGGATTTCCTTGGTCGGGTAGACCGTGCGCTGAGAATCGGGGTCGAAGGTGCGGATCGTGTCGACGTCTTCATCGAACAGCTCGATCCGGAAGGGCAGCTGTGAGCCCATCGGGAACAGATCGATCAGCCCGCCGCGTACCGAGAATTCGCCGGGCCGCACCACCTGCGTCACATGCTCGTAGCCGGCCACGACCATTTGCGCGCGCAGCGCGTCGGCATCGAGCCGATCGCCTTGTTTGATGAAGAAGGTGTGCGCGGCGAGGAAGGAGGGCGGGCAGAGCCGGTAGAGCGCGGTGGAGGCGGGCACCAACGTGATGTCCGCGTCGCCGCGCTGGATCGCGTAGAGCGTTGCCAAGCGTTCCGACACCAGATCCTGGTGCGGCGAGAAGGCGTCGTACGGCAGCGTTTCCCAGTCCGGCAGCAGATGCACGCGCAGGCCGGGCGCAAACCACGCGATTTCGTCACGCAGACGCTGCGCGTCGAGGGGGTTGGCGGTGATGACTGCCAGCGCTTGCTTGCTGGCAAGTTGCGCAAGCGCCAGCGCGTCGGCGGAGCCATGCAGGCGTGGCAGATCGATGCGGCGGCCGGCGGCCGGAATAGGGCTGGCGTCGATCGCCTGCAGGCGAAGCGGGAGCGGCTGGGTCATGGGGGCGGGGCGTATGAGCGAGGCGCGGAATTATACGCGCCGCCCCGTTGGATAACGCCTCGGCCGGATTGCTGACGCGCGTTCAGGCTCGTGCGGCGATCAGGCTGCCCGTGATCGCCGAAAAGGCTTCTTCCGCCGCCTTGTAGGCCTTGATGGCACTGGCCGAAGCGCTGCTGACCCCAGCGGATTTGTCTTGCGCTTGCTGGGCCGCCTGTGCGATCTCGCCCTGCGCCTTCGTGCCCAGTCGCCCAGCCTGCGCTGCGACGCTGTAGTCCTGCGGCGAGGGGTCGGCGGGTGCCATGGCCGCGTTGCGGATCTGCTCGGCCTTGCGCACCGTCTCCTGTGGCGTGCGCGCTTCGGAGACGTCGATCGACACATCGCCGCCCACGGCATAACGCTGGCCGTCTGGTCCGGTTTCGTACTTGAAATTGACGCCGCCGCGGATCAGGTTGCCGCCGGCCGAAACATGCGCCTGCTCGTGCGCTCGGACTTCCTGGTCGCGCTTTTTGAGCTTCTCGACCTGCTTCTTCTGCTCTTCGCTCAGCTCGCCGCTGGTGCCGGATGCCGCGTTTTGCGCGCGAGAAGCCCCCTGCGTCGTGGCGGACGCAAAGGTACGCGCGACGAAACTGGCATCCACTCCGCCGATCATTCCGGGCCTCCAGCTCTCAGCCTAGAACGTGGCGTCGCGGATGGCGAGGGTACGACTCCGCTTGTGGTGCCTTGGCAGCTAGCCGTTGCTGGCCAGGTCGAGTGTGGCGGGGCGCCAGCGCTCCACCCACTGCATCGAGGCGCGCGCGGCTTCGTCAAGCGTGCCGGGCTCGATGAAACGCTCGCTTGCGCGCTCGATTTCCAGCCAGGACTTCTCGCTTTCGAGCAACTGGTAGGCGTGCGCAGCGGGTTCGCGGGTTGGGTCTTCGGTGCCGCCCGCGATGGCGAGCAAAGGCACGCGATTGCGGCGAAGCGGCGCTGCACCAGCCAAATCCATTCGACCTGCTCGGCAGACCAGCGCAAAGGGCTGCGGGTCAGTCGCGGCCGCAGCCTTGATCGCGGCGGCGCCGCATGTGCCGTTTGCGCTGATTGCAAGCCCGAGTCGCCCGAGCTGGGGTTGGTGCTGCGCCCACTCGATCACCTGGCTCAGGCGCTCGGTGAGTTTCGGCACATCGAATCGCGCATCCGGATCGCGTTTTTCTTCGTAGGCCGTGAGCCCGTCGACTAGCAGCGTGGCGTAGCCGGCCTTGCGAAAGACTTCCGAAAACACGAACTCGCGGCTGTCCGTTCGCGCGATCGGCGCCGCAGCAAAGCAGATCAGCAGCGCCTTCGCGTCCGGAATATGTGACAGCAGCGCCGTCAGCCACGCGCTTCTGGCGGGGATGCTCAGTTCAGTGGTGCGGTGGATGAAGCCGGACATGGATGCCGCAAACCTTCCTTTATTGCCAACGGCGCACGCTTTGCCGGCACCGGACCTCAGCCTGGGGAGGCGCCCAGGTGGACCGGGATGCGTCGCGCACCGAACGGTTTTTCAAACTTGCCGAAATGCCCCGCCAGTCGGGCGCCGCAGGCATTACAGCAGCCGTGTTCGTCGAGTTGGTACAGATGGATGTTGTACCAGTCACGAACGATTAACGGCACGCCACAGGCGGAACAATAGGTCGTTCCGCCCTCACTGTCGTGAACGTTGCCGGTATAGACGTGGTGCAGCCCGGCATCGCGGGCAATGCGGCGCGCCATTGTCAGCGTGGCGGGCGGTGTTGGCGGTTTGTCGGTGAGCTTGAAATCGGGGTGAAAGGCCGTGAAATGAAGCGGTACGTCAGGCCCCAACTCACGCTGGATCCAGGCCGCCATGTCCTTGATTTCGCTCGGGCTGTCGTTCGCGCCAGGAATCAACAGCGCGGTGATTTCGACCCACACCTTCGATTCGTGGTGCAGCCAGACGAGGGTGTCCAGCACTGGTGCGAGATGCGCACCGGTCAGGCGTACATAAAAATCGTCGCTGAAAGCTTTCAGGTCGACATTGGCGGCATCGATGCCGGCGTAGAACTCGGCCCGCGCAGCGGGCGATATGTAGCCGGCCGTCACGGCAACGGTGTGCACGCCCCTGGCACGGCAGGCGGTGGCGGTATCGATTGCGTACTCGGCGAATATCACCGGGTCGTTGTAGGTGAAGGCCACGCTCGCGGCGCCGTAGTGACGCGCTGCTTGGGCGATCTGCTCGGGCGCGGCGGCGTCCATCAGCCTATCCATGTCGCGCGACTTCGAGATATCCCAGTTCTGGCAAAACTTGCAGGCGAGGTTGCAGCCGGCTGTGCCGAACGACAGCACGCTGCTGCCCGGGTAGAAATGGTTGAGCGGTTTCTTCTCGATCGGGTCGATGCAGAAGCCGGAACTGCGCCCGTAAGTCGATAGCAGCATCGCGTCACCACGGCGTTCGCGGACGAAGCAGGCGCCGCGCTGATCTGCGTGTAGCTTGCATTCACGCGGGCACAGATCGCACTGAATGCGGCCGTCGTCGAGCCAGTGCCACCAGCGGGCCGGGTAGTCAGCTGGCACGCCGGGCGCTTCACGCATCATGGAATTTCTCGACCTGATAGCGGCCGACGTGCATTGTCTCGGGCCAATGCTCCAGCCGCATGCCGGCCTTGCGCCGAAGCTCGGTGAGGAACTGTGAAGGCTCCGGCAGCGATTCCCACACCTGCGGCAGGAAGGTCGCCCGGTGAGCGCCATATTCGAGGATCACGCCATCGACACCGGGGCGAATCCACGCTACGGCATCCGCTTCCGTCGCACAGATGCGCCATTCGGTGGCGCCGAGTACGGATACCTCGACCTGCAGATCCGGCCATTCCGAGGCCCCGACCGGCGGAAAGCGCGGGTCACGGAAGGCTGCGGCAGCCGCGTTCGCAGCAATGTCGTCGCCGAGTGGGCGCTGCGCGGTCAGCGAACCGATGCAGCCGCGCAAGCGACCGAAATGGGTCAGAGTCACAAACGCCGCGCCCGGTTGATGCAGGGCCGGCACATCGGCAGGTTGGGCGCTCTGAACACCAAGCCGGCTTGCGATGGCATGGCGCGCATGGGCAACCAGCAGCGGTCCGTTTTCAGTGAGCATTTCGTTCCCCTTCAAACAGCGCGACCGCGCAGTAACCGACTACGCGCGCGCGGTCACCTGCGGTGTCGCCCGAGCTGCATTGATCGAGCAGCTGGGTCCGCATGGTGTGGTGGGCCGCGGTCTGCAGCAGGCCGTTGAGCGGATAGGCACCGCAGGCCTGTTCTGGCTCGATGTCCGATTCCAGATCCAGAATGCGGCGCACGGTGTCGCGGTCCAGCTCCTGCGCTTCGCGATAGCCGTGGTAGTGAGAAAGGTCGGTGCTGAGTACGAACAGCGTCTCCGGCCCACCCCAGAGTTGCTCGACAACACTCGCTACGGTTTGCGCGTCCGCCTTGCCGACGGCGAGTGGTACGAGCTTGAAATGTTCCAGCACTGCTTGAAGGAACGGTAGCTGGACCTCCAGGCTGTGCTCGGCGGCGTGCGCCGCGTCATACACGCATACGCCCGGCATCGCCCGGATACTGGCCAGCGCGTCCTGATCCACCGGTACAACACCGAATGGGGTAGCGAACGCGTCGCACGCCGGCAGTGCGATGCCATGCAAAGGCACGCGGTGGGTCGGCCCGAGGATCACCACACGCGAGATCTGGCCCGCCCAGGGCTTGAGGCTGGCGAAGGCGTGCGCCGCGGTGCGCCCAGAGTACATATAGCCCGCGTGCGGCACGATCAGCGCCTTGGGGCAGCTGCCCGGCTGCGGCGCACTGTTGCGGGCGAACAACTGCTCCAGCATGGCGTCGAGCTCTCGCGGATCACCAGGGTAGAAGAATCCTGCGACCGCGGGGGGGCGGATGCTCGCTGACGCCATGACGACTCCCGAGTGGGCCGGAGGGCGGCCCTTGCGCTTCAATTATAGGAAGCGGACCGCGCGCTACTGCGCTGTGTGCATCAGCGCCAACGCGAGCGTCATGCCGCCGCCTACGAGACCCATGCCGATCGCGACTGGCCGCGCCAATTCCCGTCCGCCAACCACCAACGCCGTACTCGTCTTGAAGATGAGGTTGGCAAGGGCGGCCAGCGCGATTGCCGTGGCTGCAGCATTCGGCGCCAGTTTTCCCGCGGCCTGAAGTTGCAGGCTCGACAGCGAGATCGCATCGACGTCGGTCAGACCCGAAGCCAGCGCCACCGCGTACAGCCCGCGGGTGCCCACGCTCTCGGTCAACCAGGTCGAGATCAGCAGCACGCCGCCGTACAGCGCCGCAAAGCCGATCGCAACGCGTACTTCGGTCGGGTTGCGCGTTTGGGGCAGCGGCAAGCTGCCAGGGCTTGCCGCGGTACCCCAGGCGCTGAGCAGATAGAACATGCCCGGCACCAGGCCCGCGGCCATCAGCAGCGCAACGGGCGACAAGGCTGCCGGCGCAACAACAGCGGCGAACAGGCTCAGCCGTACCAGCATGACCAGATTCGCGATCAGGATCACCCGCCCGGCGGTGCTCGCAAAGCGCGCATCACCGCGCGCATGCCGTGCAAAGATCAGCGTTGTTGCGGTTGAAGAGACGAGCCCACCGGCAAAGCCCAGCAGCAGGGTTCCATAGCGGTCGCCGAAGAGGCGCAAACCCGCATAGCCGGCTAGGCTGACACCCGAAATCAGCACCACCATCCACCAGATCTGGTGGGGGTTGAGCGCGCCGTAGGGGCCGAATCCCTTGTCGGGCAGCACCGGCAGCACCACGAGACTCAAGGTGGCGAACTGCAGCATCGAGATCCACTCGGCGTGCGTCAGCTTGCTGGCGATGCCCGACAGCTCGGTCTTGAAGTAGAGCAGGGCGGTGATCAGCACCGCGAGGATCACCGCCAGCGGCGTTTGCCCAAGCCACACCAGTACGCCGAGCAAGTAGCACGCGAGTAGCGCCACGACGGAGGTCGTACCCGAGTCCGCCGGGTTGGGATGACGAAGATGGGCGGCGATGATCATCACCGCAACGGACAGAAGGCTCGCGCCAATCAGCCAAGGACTTGCAAGCTGCTGAGCCACCAGCGCAGACAGCGCGCCAAGCAGCGCAACCAGCGTGAAGGTACGAACGCCCGCTTGGGCAGAAGTATTCCGCTCGCGCTCCAAGCCGATCAGAAAACCGATCCCGCCGCTCACGATCAGGGGCTGCAAGCTGGCCAGTACGGGCGTCTGGGTGAAATCCATGACGTGCTCCTCCCTCTGATGCGCAGCATACGGCGGCGACGATGCCAGCGCACGCCAAGCTAGAATTCGCCGATGACCCTCATCAATACCAACCCGTGCTTCCACGCGCTGATTCCTGCCGCCGGCAGTGGTTCGCGTATGGGTAGCGAGCTCCCGAAGCAATACATTGATCTGCTCGGCCGGCCGGTGATCCGGCACACGCTGGATGCTTTGCTGGCAGTCGAGTCCCTGAGCCGTATCTGGGTCGTTCTTGCGCCTGACGACATCCACTGGCCGCGCTACAAATGGCCCGCTGATTCCCGCATCACGGTGCTGCACTGCGGGGGCGCGACACGTGCCGAGAGCGTCGCAAATGCCTTGCAGGAAGTAGCTCTGCACGCGGACGCGCAGACCTGGATGCTGGTGCATGATGCTGCGCGGGCCTGTGTGTCGCCCCGTCTCGTCGCCAGGATGATCGAAACGCTGGCGGATGATCCGGTCGGTGGCTTGCTCGCCGTGCCGGTCGCCGACACCCTCAAGCGTGCTGGCGATGACGGCCGTGTCGCGCAGACGATTCCACGTGCCGGCATGTGGCAGGCGCAAACGCCTCAGATGTTCCGCCTTGCGATGCTGCGCGATGCGCTCGCGGCGCACCCCGAAGTCACAGACGAGGCGGGCGCGATCGAGGCCTGCGGGCTTAGCCCGAGGTTGATCGCCTCGGATGCAACCAATTTCAAAGTCACCTTTCCCGACGATCTTGCAATGGCGGCGCGCCTGCTCGGCAGCGCTGCGGAGTCCACAAAATGATCCCTTTCCGCGTTGGCCAAGGTTTCGATGTGCACGCGCTCGTGCCCGGTCGCAAACTCATCATTGGCGGTGTTGATATTCCGTTTGATCGCGGCCTGCTCGGCCACTCCGATGCTGACGTGCTGCTGCATGCCATTACCGACGCCGTGCTTGGTGCGGCTGGCCTTGGCGATATCGGGCGCCATTTTCCCGATACGGACGAGCGTTTCGCGGGGGCAGACAGCAGGGTGTTGCTACGTGCCGCGGTGGCATCGGTTCATGCTGCCGGCTGGCGTATCGGCAACCTCGACGCCACCGTGATCGCGCAGGCGCCGAAGATTCTTCCGCATGTGCCCGCCATGGTTGCCAACATTGCTGCTGACCTCGGCGTAGCGCCGGATGCGGTTAACCTGAAAGGCAAGACAACCGAGCGCCTTGGCTTCACCGGGCGTGGCGAAGGGATTGCGGCGGAAGCGGTCGCGCTGCTAATCCGCAATGGCGCCTGAACGGCCGCCTCGCTACTTCTTTGCACTCTGGCCGAGTGCGTCGGCGGCCGGCGCGCTCGCCAACGCGCGCGATGCGGCCGCACGTAACTGTGGCGGCCGCGCGATGCCGACCGACTCCCTGCATTGCACGCTGGTCTTCCTCGGCGAACAAGACGACGCAGCGCTGTCCCGCACCATGGCCGTCGCGGATGGGCTGTGCAGCCCCCCCATTCGATCTCTGCTTTGATCGGCTTGAGTACTGGCCGCACAACCGTATCGTCTGGGCGGGCGCGTCCGCCGCCCCGCCAGCGCTTATGCAGATCGCAGCGCGATTGCACAGCGGACTGGTATCGGCGGGGCTCGGGCTTTTGTCTGGCATGACGATGCCCCACATCACGCTGTTGCGTAACGCCCGCACCCCAGCCCCGTTGCCGCCGCTTGCAGCTGCGGCCTGGCGATGCGGTGAATTCGTGCTGGCCCGATCGGCAAAAAAAGAGGCGAGCAGTTCGCGCTATGAGGTGATTGCGCGTTGGCCGCTCGCCGGGGGAGGGGAGTGAGGGCTTATCTCAGGGACACAGACAATCGCCCAGCTTTCCGCAAAGATCGGCCGGCGTGTTCTTGGTGTAGTCCTTCTCAAGGCGCCCGCTGACCTTCATCTCGGTTGGCGAATCGAGCTCCGCATTCAGCAGGCCCATGAAGGTCGGCGGCGCGACGAGCACGGCGCGCGAGAAGCGGTTGTGATTGCGTCCACTCCTTAGTTCGCCCGCCAGACGATGTGCAAACCCACGCGCGCGGTTTCGTCGAAGGTCTCCTGGGCCATGCCACGCACTTCGGTCCATGCCGCCAATCGACAGGTCCTCGACCAGGCCATCGGTCTCCGGCTCGATCTGTTTGACCAGGGTCAACCCCTTGTTAGGCCCCTGATTCTCGTAAAGCGCGGCGGAACGGGCGTTGGCGACGAGCACCCAAGTAATCGACATATCCATCCTCCTCATGCGTTTGCCTCGTGCCGAATGGCACGAAATTTCAGACTAGACGCTTGTTTGAAGGAGGAAAAGGTGCTCAGCGGGCGACCGCTGGCCTCATGGCGAAATCTGGTCAAGAACAATGCAAATTTGCTGCAATGCAGCGCGATAAACAGCGCTTATCAAGCAATGTAGGTCAAGAAGGGTGGAAGGCACCCCGGTAACTTCCGCACCACGTTACCGCCCCGGCTAAGTGCCTGGTCGCAGCTGACTGACAGTTTGGCGACCGGCAAATGTGCTATGTATGGATACACGCAGCACCGGAGCGGTTTGGCAGACAAATGCGCAGCAAGCGCAAAGGAGTCAAACCCATGTCCCCCCGAATTCCTGGCCTGTTGTCCTTTCAAGGAGCAGTGATGAACAAGATGGGCTCCGAACCTCTCGATCAGGGCGGTATCGATGTCACCTTCGACGTCTCGGTCGAGCGTCATCTCAAGAATGAAGTCGGCGCCACCCAGGCGACGGCAACCCCGACGGACTGGATGCGCGCAACCGCGCTGACCGCCCGTGAAGGTCTGGCTGCTCGCTGGCTGCAGACCCAGCATGACGACAACGCCGTTGGCGCGCGTCGTGCGTATTACCTCTCCGCCGAATTCCTGATCGGTCGCGCAATGAGCAACGCGCTCGCCGCACTGAACCTCGACAAGGACTTCGCTTCCGAAATGAAGAAGATGAAGCTCGAGGCGGCCGACGTGCTCGAGACCGAACCGGATGCCGCACTCGGCAACGGCGGTCTGGGTCGTCTGGCGGCCTGCTTCCTTGACTCGCTCGCAACGTTGGGTGTGCCGTCGTTCGGCTACGGCATCCGGTACGAGTTCGGCATGTTCACGCAGCGTATCCAGGACGGCAAGCAGGTCGAAACGCCGGATAACTGGCTCGCAAACGGCAATCCTTGGGAATTCCCGCGTCGCGACATTCACTACATCGTGCCGTTTGGCGGTTGGGTGGAGTACGTGAATGGCCGTCCAGTTTGGACGCCGTCCGAGCGCATCATGGCGCGCGCCTACGATATGGTGATCCCGGGCCATGGCACCGAGCGCGTGTCCACGCTGCGTCTTTGGAAGGCCACCGCGCTGGAAGAGCTGGATCTGTCCGCACACACCCGTGGCGACTACGCCCGCGCTGCCGAAACCCGCAGCAAGGCCGAGAACATCTCGTGGGTGCTGTATCCGGATGACAGCACCCCGCAAGGTCGCGAGCTGCGTCTGCGCCAGGAATTTTTCTTCGTCACCGCGTCGCTGCAGGACATCGTTGCGCGCCACATCCGCGCCTACAGCAGCCTCGACAACCTGTACGAAAAGGCGGCCATCCAGCTGAACGATACGCACCCGGCCCTGGCTGTGCCTGAGCTGATGCGCTTGCTGATGGATGAGCATGATCTGACTTGGGACGATGCCTGGTATCAGACCTCGCGCATCATCTCCTACACCAACCACACGCTGATGCCGGAAGCGATCGAGACCTGGCCGGTCGGCATCATGCAGTACCTGCTGCCGCGTCACCTCGACATCATTTACGAGATCAACCGCCGCTTCCTCTCGATGGTTGCTGCTCGCTTCCCTGGCGACACCGCGCTGCTGAGCCGCGTTTCGCTGATCGCTGAAGATGGCGAAAAGCGTGTCCGCATGGGCAACCTGTCGATCGTCGCTTCGACCAAGGTCAACGGCGTCGCCAAGCTGCACTCGGATCTGATGGTGCAGACGATTTTCGCCGACTTCGCGAAGATCTATCCGGATCGCTTCACCAACGTGACCAACGGTGTGACGCCGCGTCGCTGGCTGGGCCAGTGCAACCCCGGCCTCACCAAGCTGATCAGCAAGAAGCTGCGCGGTCAGTGGCAGATCGACCTTGATCAGCTGAGCAAGCTGAAGAAGTATGCGGATGACGAAGCGTTCTGCGCCGAAGTCGCGAAGGTCAAGCTCGCAAACAAGGAACGCCTGGCCGCTTACATCAAGCGCGAGACCGGCATCGTGGTCGATCCGAATGCGCTGTTCGACATTCAGGTCAAGCGTATCCACGAATACAAGCGCCAGCTGCTGAACGTGCTGCATGTGATTCAGCGCTATCGCGAAATGATCGCGAACCCGGATGCTGATTGGCAGCCGCGTGTTCACGTCTTCGCCGGCAAGGCCGCCTCGGCCTACAAGATGGCGAAGCTGATCATTCGCCTGATCCATGACGTTGCCCGCACCGTCAACAACGATCCGCGCATCAAGGATCGCCTGAAGGTTGTCTTCCTGCCTGACTATCGTGTCTCCGTGGCAGAGAAGATCTTCCCGGCAGCGGACATTTCCGAGCAGATCTCGACCGCGGGTACGGAAGCTTCGGGTACCGGCAACATGAAGTTCGCCCTGAACGGGGCGCTGACTGTCGGCACCTGGGACGGCGCCAACATCGAAATCGCCGAGAACGTCGGTCTGGACAACATCTTCATCTTTGGTCTGCGCACCGAAGAAGTCGAGAAGCTGTCGCAAGAGGGCTACAATCCGCGTGCGTGGTACGAGGGGAACGCCGATCTGAAAGCAGTGCTAGACATGATCGCCAGCGGCTACTTCACCCCGGAAGAGCCGAACCGTTATCAGGCAATCGTCGAAACGCTGCTCGGCCGCGACCAGTACTTCCTGCTTGCCGATTTCGCAGCCTACGTTGAGACCCACCGTCAAGTTGACGCCGCTTACCGCGATCGCGCCAACTGGCTGACCAAGGTGGTCCACAACATCAGCGGCATGGGGATGTTCTCGTCAGACCGTACGATTGGCGAATACTGCAAAAACATCTGGGGCATAAAGGCTCGCTGACATGCTGACAGCCGACGACATCGCGGCACTGCTCGAAGCCAGGCACGGTGATCCATTTGCCGTGCTTGGTATGCACACGGACGCTGACGGTCGCTTGCGACTGTCAGCGTTTTTTCCTGGCGCAACGGAAGTCGTTTGCGTAGATGCGGCAGACGGGCGCGACGTGGTTGCGCTCGACTGCCTGCACGCGGACGGTTTCTACGAGGGCATCATTCCGCGCAAGCGGGAAGTCTTCGCGTATCGCTACAGGGTGACCTGGCACAACGGCGCGGTCACAGATCTCGACGACCCGTACCGTTTCCCGCCCATTCTCGGCGAGACGGACGCGTGGCTGCTGGCTGAAGGAACGCACCTGAGGCCCTTTGAGGTGCTGGGCGCGCACCCGAAAGTGATCGAAGGGGTCTCCGGCACCGCTTTCGCCGTGTGGGCTCCCAATGCGCAACGCGTCTCCATTGTTGGTGACTTCAACCAGTGGGACGGGCGGCGCAACCCGATGCGCTTACGCCGTGAGTGCGGCGTATGGGAAATCTTCCTGCCGGGGCTCGGCGTGGGGACGCTTTACAAGTTTGAACTGCGTGCCCAGAACGGCGAGATATTGAGCAAGGCGGATCCGTGCGGTTTCGGCTCCGAGTTGCGTCCGCGCACCGCGAGCGTGGTGGCCAACTTGCCTGCGCGCCGGGCTTTGCCAGACGGCCGCAAAGAAGCCAACGCGCTGGATGCGCCGATCAGCGTGTACGAGGTTCACCTCGGTTCCTGGAAACGTGTGCCGGAAGACGGCGACCGTTTCCTGAATTGGGACGAACTGGCCGAGGATCTGATCCCCTACGCGCGGGATCTCGGCTTTACGCATCTCGAACTGATGCCGATTTCCGAGCATCCGTTCGATGGTTCTTGGGGCTACCAGCCTGTCGGTATGTATGCACCCACGGCGCGCTTCGGCACGCCGGACGGCTTTGGGCGTTTTATCGAAGCTGCCCATGCGGCTGGTCTTGGCGTGCTGCTCGACTGGGTGCCCGGACATTTCCCGACCGATTCGCACGGGCTTGGCCGTTTTGATGGATCAAATCTTTACGAACATGCTGATCCGCGCGAGGGCTACCACCCTGACTGGAACACGCTGATCTTCAACTACGGCCGCACCGAAGTCCGCAACTATCTGGTCGGCAATGCCTTGTACTGGATCGAGCGTTGGGGCACGGATGGTCTGCGTGTCGACGCGGTTGCGTCGATGCTCTATCGGGACTACTCGCGTAAAGCCGGCGAGTGGGTGCCGAACGTGTACGGAGGCCGCGAGAATCTCGAAGCTATCGGGTTCCTCCGCCGTACCAACGAAGTGGTCGGTGAGCATTGCCCCGGTGCGATCATGGCGGCCGAAGAGTCCACTGCATGGCCGGCCGTGTCACGCCCGACGTACGCTGGCGGACTGGGCTTCCACTACAAGTGGAACATGGGCTGGATGCACGACACGCTTGAATACATGAAGCGTGCGCCGATTCATCGTCGCTACCACCACGATCAGCTGACCTTCGGCCTCGTCTATGCGTTCGATGAGAACTTCATGCTGCCGCTCTCGCACGACGAGGTGGTGCACGGCAAGGGCTCGCTGCTCGACAAGATGCCGGGTGACGCGTGGTAGAAGTTCGCGAACCTGCGTGCCTACTACGGTTTCATGTGGAGCCATCCAGGCAAGAAATTGCTGTTCATGGGTGGCGAGTTCGCTCAAGGGCGCGAGTGGAATCATGATCGCAGCCTTGATTGGCACCTGCTGGAACATCCGCTTCATCGCGGTGTGCAGCAGCTGATCAAGGACCTCAATGCGCTCTACAAGCGCTTGCCGGCATTGCATCAACGCGATTGCGAACGTGAAGGTTTCAGTTGGCTCGACATGCACAACGCCGACTGGTCAACGCTGGTGTTTGCGCGCTTTGGCCGTGACGACGATGCGATGGCAGTTACCGCCTGCAACTTCACGCCCGAGCCGCGCAACGGTTACCGGATCGGCGTACCGCGGGCAGGTAGCTATCGCGAGGTGCTCAATACGGATTCCGAGCTCTACGGTGGTTCCAATCTCGGCAATGGCAGTGGGCCGATCGTGGCGGAACCGATCCCTTGGGGTGGTCATGCTCATTCCATCGTCGTGACGCTGCCGCCTTTGGCTTCGGTTGTTTTTGAATACACGCCCTGATGCATCTCCCTTCCCGACTCGCAAACGGACGCGCCTGGCCGCTGGGCGCAACAGCTGACAACGAGGGCGTAAACTTCGCCCTCTTTTCAGCCAATGCAACGCGCGTCGAGCTTTGCATCTTCAATCACGACGGCACGACCGAGATCACGCGTTTTCCCATGCCGGCACGGACGGGCGACGTCTGGCACGGTTATCTTGAATCGGTAGGGCCGGGGTTGGTGTACGGCTATCGCGTTCACGGCCCGTATGAGCCGGAGCGTGGTCACCGCTTCAATCCGAACAAGCTGGTGCTCGATCCGTACGCGCGCGAGATCGTCGGTGAGTTTCGCTGGAAGAACGAGCATTTCGGTTTTGAGATGCGCCATCCGGACGGCCATCGTTCGTTCAGCACTACGGACAATGGCCGCTCGGCGCTGAAGGCGAGGGTGGTGCTCGATCTGCCTTCGACCGGGGACATTCGTCCACGCGTACCGCCCGAGCAGACCGTGATCTACGAGGCCCACGTCAAAGGCCTCACGATGTTGCATCCCAAGGTGCCCGATGAACTGCGCGGCACTTACCTGGGCGTGTGTCATCCCGCAGTGATCGAGCACATGCAGAAGCTCGGTGTAACGACGATCGAACTGCTGCCGGTTCAGTTCGGCATCCCGGAGCAACACGTTGTTGCGCGAGGGATGACGAACTACTGGAACTACAACCCACTGGCGTATTTCGCGGTGGAGCCGCGTTACTGGTCGCGCACCACTTCGTCGCCCGAGGCGGAGTTCCGGGAGATGGTCGACACGCTGCACGCCGCCGGGCTGGAGGTCGTGATCGACGTGGTCTACAACCACACCGCCGAAGCGGGTGAGACTGGTCCGACGCTTTGCTACCGCGGCATCGATCATCAAAGCTACTACCGGCTGCAACCGAACGATCCGTCGCACTGCGAGAACCTCACCGGTTGCGGCAACACGGTGAACGTTGCGCACCCGCGCGTGACGCAGATGGTTCTGGATTCGCTGCGCTACTGGGTGAACAACTTCGGTGTTGATGGGTTCCGTTTCGATCTGGCTCCAGCCGTCGGCCGACGTGCGCATGGCTTCGACCCAGATGCGGCGTTCTTTGTGGCCTTCGAGCAAGATCCGGTGCTGTCCACGGTCAAGCGCATCGCAGAGCCTTGGGATCTTGGGCACGACGGCTATCGGTTGGGTCAGTTTCCGACCGCGTGGATGGAGTGGAACGACAAGTTTCGCGATACCGCTCGCGGTTTCTGGTTGCAGCACAACCGCAGCCGCGGCGAGTATGCGCGCCGCATCATGGCTTCGAGCGACATCTTCCAGGGCTCCCATCGGGCGCCGCTGTGTAGCGTCAACTTCATCACCGCGCACGACGGCTTCAGCCTCGAAGACCTTGTTTCCTACAAGGAAAAGCACAACGAGGCGAACGGCGAAGACAACCGCGACGGGCATTCCCACAACCTCAGCACCAACTGTGGCGAAGAGGGCCCGACCACCAAGCCGGCCGTCTTGATGGAGCGGCGGCGTCTCAAGCGCGCGCTGCTGGCGACCTTGCTGCTTTCCCGTGGTACGCCGATGCTGCTCGCGGGCGACGAATTCGGTCGTTCGCAGGGCGGCAACAACAATGCGTACTGCCAGGACAACGAGATCTCGTGGCTGGACTGGTCGCAGTTCGACGAGAAGCTCTGCGAATTTGTTGCCTTGCTGATTCGCCTGCGTGGCGTGCACGGGGCGATGCCCAACGCAATGTGGGGCGGCCGCATGGACGCGGCGCACGCGCCTTACGACCTCGTCTGGTACAACCCGCACGGCGGTGTGATGACCGCCGAGGACTGGAACCAGAGTCACGAGCACAGCTTCAGCGCGATCTTCACGCCGTCGCCAGGCACTCGTGGACCACGCCTCGCGTTGCTGCTGAATGGTGACGTGCAGGCGGTTCAGTTCGAGTTGCCCTCCGGGCCGTGGCAGCGCGTGTTCGATACGGATCTTGACGAACCCTTCCAGCCCGCAAGCTGCACAACGCGTTACACGCTGGCGCATCGCGCCGTGGCCGCGCTTTTCTCATTGCCGGTTGGCGCCCCCTGAACGCCGAACGGCCCGCTAGATACATCACGACAATAAAGAAAGGACTCGCAGATGGTCTTTGATAGACGCACCAGCGGCATTTTGCTGCACCCGACGTCGCTTCCCGGCCCGAACGGCTGTGGCGACCTCGGTCAAGCGGCCTATCACTTTGTGGATTGGCTGGTCGGTGCCGGCCAGACGCTGTGGCAGGTGCTGCCGCTGATGCCGATCGGCCCCGCCGATTCGCCCTACATGAGTGTGTCCGCGTTCGCTGGCAACCCGCTGATGGTTGACCTCGAAGAGCTCGTCGCAAAGGGTTGGCTTGCGCCGATTTCTGATGCAGAGCGCGTAGGTTTCAGCGATGAGCGTGTGAACTACGCGAAGGTCGTGCCGTTCCGCAATGAGAAGCTGCGCCAGGCAGCGGCCGGTTTTGCAGCCAAGGCATCTGAAGCGGATAAAGCGGGCTTCGAGGCGTTCTGCAAGGCCGAAGCCAGCTGGCTCGACGATTACGCGCTGTTCATGGCGCTCGACGAGCGCTTTGCCGGCAAGCTGTGGCCCGATTGGGACAAAGGCGTCGCAAAACGTGAGCCCAAGGCACTCGCCAAGGCCCGCAAGGATCTGGCTGAGTCGATCACCTTCTGGCAGTTCGTGCAGTGGTGCTTCGATCGCCAATGGAAGTCGGTCAAAGCCTATGCCAACGAGCGTGGCGTTCAGCTGATCGGCGATATGCCGATCTTCGTGGCGCACCACAGCGCTGACTGCTGGGCGCGCCCGGATCTCTACTACCTCGACGAGAACAAGTGGCCGACCGTTATCGCCGGCGTGCCGCCCGATTTCTTCTCCGCAACCGGTCAGCGCTGGGGCAACCCGTTGTACGACTGGGCTGCGATGGACAAGGACGGCTATGCGTGGTGGATCGAGCGGATCAAGCGCCAACTCGCGCTCGCAGACGTCGTCCGAATCGACCACTTCCGTGGCTTCGCTGGGTACTGGGAGATTCCGGCGTCGGAACCGACGGCGATTCATGGTCGTTGGGTGCCAGGCCCCGGCAAGGCACTGTTTGCGGCAATCGAGAAGGCGCTGGGCAAACTGCCGATCATCGCCGAAGACCTGGGCGTGATTACGCCGGACGTCGAAGATCTGCGTGACAGCTTCGCGCTGCCCGGCATGCGCATCCTGGAGTTCGCGTTCGCTGCAGGCCCGGATCACAACTTCCTGCCGCACAACTATGTGCCGAACACCGTTGTGTACACCGGCACGCATGACAACGACACCATCCGCGGCTGGTGGGCGACCTGTACCGAGCGTGAGCGCGACTTTGCACGCCACTACCTTTCGACCGATGGCCATGACATCCATTGGACGATGATCCGTGCCGCCGCGATGTCCGTAGCGCGTATGGCGGTGTATCAGTTCCAGGATGTGCTGGGTCTGGATGGCTACCACCGCATGAACACGCCGGGGCAGGTTGGTTGCTGGACCTGGCGCTTCAAGTGGGACTACGTTGGCCCTGAGCCGGCGCGTCGTCTCGCCGAACTCTGCGCGTTGTCGTCCCGCACCGGTGCGGACAAGCTTCCGCGTATGTCTGAGTGGCCGGCTGACAAGCCTTTGCCCTGATCGGTACGGGTGGATTAAGAAGGGGCCTTCGGGCCCTTTTTTCATGCAGCGGGGCGAAGCGGATCCTGTCGGTAGAACTGCGCGAGTTGCAGGTAAACATCAGGGTAAGTTGCGTTCAGGAGCGCCGGTTCAACGAAGAACACCTCGCTGATGACGGCAAAGAATTCGGCCGGATGCTCGGAAGCGTAGGGGTCTATTTCAGTGTCCTCACCGGCATCTACTCGCTCGCAGAAGTCCTCATAGGCTTCACCCAATGCGGCGCCCCAGGCTTCAACCGACATGCCTGCATGTAGCGGCGGAAGCCCATCCGCGTCGCCGTTGAGCATGTCGAGCTTATGGGCGAACTCATGCACGACGACGTTCGCGCCGTCGTATTCGTCCGGGTTGTCGAGCCACGCCAGCACCACCGGGCCACCATCCCAGGCTTCGCCGAGTGCATCCTCGGTGTATTCGTGGAGGACGCCGTGCTCGTCGATCTCGCTGCGTGGAATCACGAATTCGCCGGGGTAAACAACGATACCAACCCAGCCGTCGTAAGCCTCAAGCCCGAGCTCCAGAACCGGCAGGCAGGCCTGCAGCGCAATCGAGGCCTGCATGAAGGCTGTGATCTCCAGCCCGGCTGCGCCGGCGAATTCTTTCCGTGCAAGGAATGTCGTTGCCATCTGCCGTAGGCGTACCCTGTTTTCCGGCGTCAGGTAGCGGAGGAAGGGCAGGGCAGCCTCGGCCTCGGCAAGCACGTCCTCGCTGCGCGGGCGATCCATCGGCGAGGACGACCATAAACGTTTGAGCCATCTCATGGCGCAAGTCTAGCTGGGCAGGCGTTGGAGAGCGCGATCCGGGGCTTGTGGAATAATGCTGGCATGGTTCAAGTTGCCCATTCTCTCGATAGCTCCGATTCCTCTGTACCGAGCGCCGCTGCGCTCGCGGAGGGGCTCGGCGGCGAAGCGCTGGCGCCCTTGCAGGCTGCGCTGGACTGGATCGTGCCGCTGTATGGCGAACACACGCTGCGGACCGGCGAGCCGACCTTGCGACATGCGCTGGGCATGGCGCTGATTGCGGTCGCTCTGAAACTCGATCTGGATACCCGACTGGCAGCCCTGCTGTTTGCCGTGGTCGAGTATGTCGACGAGCCGAGCGAGGAAGTGGAGCGGCGCTTCGGGCGCAACGTCGCGCGGCTCACCGATGGCATGGCACGCCTGAACGGCTTGCGCCTGATCACCCGTAAGGCCGCGCAGTCGGCCGCGACCGACGTGCGCGCGCAGACCGAAGTGTTGCGCAAGATGGTGCTCGCCATGGTCGAGGACATCCGCGTCGTACTGCTTCGTCTGGCCAGCCGGACGCAGACGCTGCGCTACCTGACCGAGCACGAATCGGACTCGAAGGAAGAACTCGCGCGCGAGAGCATGGATCTTTACGCGCCGCTCGCGAACCGGCTCGGTGTCTGGCAGCTCAAATGGGAGCTGGAGGATCTGTCGTTCCGCTTTCTTGAGCCGCAGACCTACAAACGCATCGCGAAGATGCTCGACGAGCGCCGCGTCGAACGCGAAGCCTTCATCGAAACCTCAATCAAGCGGCTCAAGGATGACCTTGCTGCGGCGGGCGTACAGGCTGACGTGTACGGGCGGCCGAAGCACATCTACTCGATCTACAACAAGATGCGCGCCAAGCACCTGGATTTCTCCCAGGTCTATGACGTGCGCGCATTGCGTGTGCTGGTGCGAGATGTGCGCGACTGTTACACCGCGCTGGGTATCGTCCATACGATCTGGCAGCCGATACCGGGCGAGTACGACGATTACATCTCGAAGCCCAAGGGCAACAACTACCAGAGCCTGCACACTGCGGTACGTGCCGCCGATGGGCGTGCGCTTGAAGTGCAGATTCGCACGATGGAGATGCACCGTCACGCCGAGCTCGGCGTAGCCGCCCATTGGCGCTACAAGGAGGGGGCTCGCGAGACAGGCGAGTACGACGAGAAGATCGCGCTGTTGCGACAGCTTTTGTCCTGGCGCGACGAAATCAGCGATTCCGCGCAATGGGAGTCGCACTACAAGAACGCATCGCTCGATGACACGATCTATGTGATGACACCGCAGGGCCGGGTGGTCGACTTGCCAAGCGGCGCCACCCCCATCGACTTTGCGTACCGGGTGCATTCCGATCTGGGGCATCGTTGCCGCGGTGCCAAGATCAACGGTCAGATGGTGTCGCTGAATACGGCGCTTGATAACGGCCAGGTCGTCGACATTATCGCGGCGAAGCAGGGCGGCCCGTCGCGTGACTGGCTCAATCCTCAACTGGGCTATCTGGCGACATCGAACGCCCGCTCCAAGGTGCGCCGCTGGTTCACCTTGCAGGAAGAGGCCGAGACCCTCTCGCAGGGCCGCACCATCGCGCTGAAGGAATTGCAGCGCGAAGGGCAGGCGCATTCCAGCCTTGACGATCTCGCCTCACGGCTTGGCTTCAAGACAACCGATGCCTTCCTGATCGCGGTTGGCCGCGGCGACGTCGGCACTCGGCAGATCCAGATCGCACTGCATGGTGATGTAAGCCCCGCCGAGCCTGCGCCGGATGTGGTGATCGGGCGGAGTCGCGGGCGTGGTCGCGATGACAAGATTCTGGTCGTGGGGGTTGGGCGTTTGCTGACAACCTTGAGCCGGTGCTGCAAGCCGGCCCCGCCCGACGCAATTTCCGGCTTCGTCACGCGCGGCAAGGGTGTATCGATTCATCGCTCGGATTGTCGCGATTTCCGGCATGTGGCCTTTAAACACCCCGAGCGCGTGGTCGAGGCGGCCTGGGGCGAATCGGATACGGCGGCACAGGTCAGCGACGTTTACCCGATCGACATCGCCGTGGACGCACATGACCGCCAGGGCCTGCTGCGCGACATATCGGAGATCCTCTCCCGCGAGAAGCTCAACGTGATCGCGGTGAACACCATGTCCAAGGGCGGGCGCGCCTTCATGCGTTTCACGATTGAAGTGCGCAATGCAAGCCAGAGTCAGCGTGCGCTGACCCTGATCGGGGAAGTCGAAGGCGTGGAGCGTGCGCGCCGCGCATAGCGGCGCGCCTTGTGTTCAATTGCCGGCGCTGGTACCGCCGACAAGTTCCGATAGCAGGATCTCCTGCGCGGAGCGACGGATCGTACGCCCCTGCTTGCGGCGATAGCTGCCGTCATCGCCGGACAGGTCCCAAGCCTGACAGTTGTCTCCAAGGTAGGGCTTGAGCCCCTCCTTGATCACGCGCCGCTTGAGCTTGGGGTCGAGAATCGGGAACGCTGTTTCGATTCGGCGGAAGAAGTTGCGCTCCATCCAGTCAGCACTCGACAGATAGACGCGATCCTCGCCATTGGCAGCGAAGTAAAGCACCCGCGTGTGTTCCAGGAAGCGCCCGACTACCGAACGCACCCGAATGTTGTCGGACAGGCCCGGCACTTGTGGGCGCAGCGCGCAGGGACCACGAACGATCAGATCAATTTCGACACCCGCGGCGCTCGCGTCGTAGAGCGCTTCGATCGTCTCGGCTTCCAGCAGGGCATTGAGTTTCGCGATGATGCGCCCCTTGCCGCCCGCGCGCGCGATCTCGGCTTCGTTGCGGATTGCCGCGACGACGCTCGGTTGTAGCGTGAACGGTGCTTGCCACAGATGCCGAAGTGCCCGCGGGTGTCCAAGGCCGGTGAGCTGCTTGAAGATATCGCTCACGTCGGCACCGATGTCTTCATTGGCGGTGAACAGCCCGAAGTCGGTATAGAACCGCGTGGTGCGCGGGTGGTAGTTACCCGTACCGAGATGCACGTAGCGCCGCAGCACGCCACCGCCACCG
This sequence comes from Niveibacterium sp., assembly GCF_041909475.1. Classification (NCBI taxonomy): domain Bacteria; kingdom Pseudomonadati; phylum Pseudomonadota; class Betaproteobacteria; order Rhodocyclales; family Rhodocyclaceae; genus Niveibacterium; species Niveibacterium sp. Next base: position 132,442 of record NZ_JAYRDJ010000005.1, read on the forward strand.
CTGTCCGTATCCTCGCGGCGGACCACCATCAACATCTTGGCGTGGGTCTTGTAGCCCACCACGCCATACACCACGTGGGCACCGGCTTCCTCAAGCCGCGAGGCCCAGCTGATGTTGGCTTCCTCGTCGAAGCGCGCGAGCAGTTCGACGACTACCGTCACTTCCTTGCCTTTGCGTGCCGCGCGGATCAGGTGTTCCATCAGAACCGAGTCGGTGCCGGTGCGATACACGGTCATCTTGATCGCCAGCACTTGGGGATCGTCGGCCGCGTTGCGCAGCAGATCGATGACGGGCGCAAAGCTCTGGAACGGGTGATGCAGCAGATGGTCGCGCTTGCGGATCGCGGCAAAAATGTCGCACCGCGAATCGAGATCTTTCGGTACTACCGGCTTGAACGGGCGGAACTTCAGGTCTGGCCGGTCGACCCAGTCGGGCACCTGCATCAACCGGACGAGGTTGACGATGCCTGGCACCTGATAGAGCTCCTGGCGGCCCAGATCGAACTGTTGCAGCAGGAAGTCCGCCATGGCGTCGGAGCAGTTGTCTGCCACCTCAAGGCGTACCTCGTCACCGAAATGACGGTGCTGCAACTCGCCTTGCAGTGCGGCACGCAGATCCTTGACGTCCTCTTCGTCGAAAAGCAGGTCGCTGTTGCGGGTGACCCGGAACTGGTAGCAACCGAGCACCGTCATGCCCTCGAACAGCGCACCGACGTGGGCGTGCAGAATCGACGAGAGGAAAACGAAGGTGTGCGGGCTGCCGCCCAGCTCGGGCGGAAGGTGGATGACGCGGGGCAGGGCACGTGGTGCTTGCACGATCGCGGCATTCGAAACGCGTCCGAAGGCATCGCGACCTTCAAGCTCCACTGCGAAGTTCAGGCTCTTGTTGAGGACGCGGGGGAAGGGGTGCGCGGGGTCGAGGCCGATCGGCGTCAGGACCGGCATCACTTCGCGGTAGAAGTAATCGCGAATCCAGGCCTGCTGTTCGGGCGTCCAGACACTGCGGCGCAGGAAGCGGATACCCTCGGTGGCAAGCGCCGGCAGGATCGTGTCGTTCAACTGCGAGTACTGCTCGGCAATGATGCCGTGCACCTCGCGGCAGATACGCGGATAGAGCTCGTTGGGCTGGATCGCGTCTGGTGCGTTCGAGTTCGCGCCCAACGCGTTCTGGGCACGCACACCCGCCACGCGGATCTCGAAGAACTCGTCGAGGTTGCTCGACACGATGCAGAGGAACTTCAGCCGTTCCAGCAGTGGCACGGTAGGGTCTGCGGCCTGCGCCAGTACGCGGCGCTGGAAAGCCAGCAAAGAAAGCTCACGATTCAGGTAATGCTCGGCAGGGTGTTGGCGTTGCCAGGGCGTACGAGTCATTTCACGGTCCGTTCTGAGCGATTCACTATTGTGTGACATTTCCGTTACGGTTCGTTGACATGGGGCGATGTGTAAGCGAATCCGCAGCGCGCACGCTGGGCGGCGGGCATCCGGGCTAGAATCGGCCGCCAGCTCCACACGCCTTGGTGGCATACAACATGAAACACGAGCTTATCGCCGCAGTCGACCTGGGCTCAAACAGCTTTCGCCTGATTGTTGGCCGCGTGGTCGGCGACCAGATCTTTGCGCTCGATAACCTCAAGGAACCAGTGCGCCTCGCTGCCGGCTTGTCTGCCGACAAGCAGCTCGATATCGCCTCGCAGGCGCGCGGCCTGACGGCTCTGCGCAAATTTGGCGAGCGCCTTCGTGGCTTTCAGCCCGAGGAGGTGCGTGCGGTCGCAACCAATACGCTGCGCGTTGCCAAGAACGCCACAAGCTTTCTGGAACAGGCCGAGAAGGCCTTGGGCTTTCCGATCGAGGTGATCTCTGGTCGTGAAGAAGCACGCCTGATCTACCTTGGGGTGGTGCACACCTTGCCCGATCCGGGGCGCAAGCAACTGGTGTTCGACATCGGCGGCGGTTCTACCGAGTTCATCATCGGCCGTGGCTTGCAGCCCATCGTTCTGGAATCGCTCTACATGGGCTGTGTCAGTTACAGCCTGCGCTTCTTCCCGGAGGGCCGTATTGACAAGGCCGGCCTGCGCGCTGCGGAGATCGCCGCGATGCGAGAGCTGGAAACGATTACCCGTACCTATCGCGAAGTGGGCTGGGAGTTCGCAATCGCCTCCAGCGGTAGCGCGAAGGCGATCGCGGAGATCCTCGAACTGAATCACTTCTCCGAGGGTGGCATTACCCGCGACGGCATCGCGAAGCTGCGTGCCGAGCTGATCAAGGCCGGCAACGTGAATCGCCTGTCGCTGGCGGGTGTTCGGGCCGACCGCCTGCCGGTGCTGCCGGGCGGGTTCGCGATCATGTCTGCCGCGATCGAGGCTCTGGATCTCGACCGGATCACCTTCTGCGATGGCGCGCTGCGGCAGGGGGTTTTGCATGATCTGATCGGGCGCTATACCCATCACGACCTACGCGACGCCACGGTCGAAACCTTCATGCGGCGCCACGAGGTCGATGCTGCCCAGGCGCTACGCGTTGCCGACACAGCCTGCAAACTGCTCGTTCAGGCCATGCCCGCGGCCGCGGATCCGGATCACATCGACCGCCGTTTCCTGAACTGGGCCGCCCGCCTGCACGAAGTCGGTCTTTCAGTCGCCCATTCTAGCTACCACAAGCATAGCGCCTACATTCTCGCCAATGCCGACATGCCGGGTTTCTCGCGCAAGGATCAGGCACGGCTTGCCTGCCTTGCGCTGGGACACCGTGGCAAGCTGGAGCGTGTGCTGCCGCTCGGGCCGACCGAGACCGACTGGATGCTGATGCTGTGTTTGCGGGTGGCCTTCATCCTGCATCGCACGCGCGATTTGGTGCCGGCCCCCGAGCTCGTCGTCACCGCGTCACGCAAGGGATTCCAATTGTCCGCGTCTGCTGCCGACCTGCAAGACCGCCCGCTGACCGCAGCCCTGCTGGAGGAAGAGGGGGTGCAATGGGAGGCCTGCGGCATGCCGGTTCGGCTGCGGGTAGGGCGAACGCAAAGCGGGAAGCGCGATGCCTGAGCGCGCCAAACCGACACTCACCCAAACCGACCAAAGCGTTCGGCTCGCTGGGTGCTGGACGCTCGCAACACTTGCGCGGGCGCCGCAGGGGCTTCGCGCGGCCATCGCAAAAGTGCCGCGCGATGCGCTGTGGAATCTGCATGAGGTGGTCGCGCTGGATACCTATGGTGCGTTGCTGTTGTGGCGCGCGTGGGGGCGCTCCATTCCCGATAAGTCAACGATTCCACCCGAGTACCAGGCGCTGTTCCAGCGCCTCCAAAAGCACGTCGCCGAAGCGCCGGCCGCACGACCCAAACGCGATCCGCTTGCGTGGGTGACGGCCTCCGGCGTACTGACGCTGACCCTCGCCTCGCACATCGCGTGCTTCGTTGCGCTGCTGGGTCAGCTGGTCATCGAATGTCTCTATGTCTTGCGCACGCCGCGGCGCATTCCGTGGCTTGAAATCTCGGCGAATCTGCACAAGGCCGGGGTACGCGCGATGCCGGTGACCGCGCTGGTGGCCTTCCTCATCGGCGTAGTGCTCAGCTACCTGTTCGCGCTGCAACTCAAGCGCTTCGGCGCAGAGGCGTTCATCGTCGATGTGCTGGGCATCGGCGTGATCCGCGAACTCGGGCCGGTGCTCGTGGCAGTGTTGGTGGCGGGGCGCTCCGGGTCGGCGATGACGGCCCAGCTCGGCACGATGCGCGTCACAGAGGAAATTGACGCGCTGGCAACGATGGGCGTGCCGCGTCATTTGCGTCTGGTATTCCCGAAGGTTGTGGCGTTGGGTATCGCGATGCCGCTGCTGGTTGCCTGGACATGCGCCATCGCGCTGGCCGGCGGCATGATTGCGGCCTATTTCGAGCTCGGCCTGGATTTCCAGTTCTTCATTGCAAACCTGCCGCGCGCAGTGCCGCTGCCCAACCTGTGGATCGCGATCTGCAAAGGGGTGGCTTTCGGCGTGACCATCGCACTCGTCGCTTGCCATTTCGGCCTCAGGGTGGAGCCGAACACCGAAAGCCTCTCGGGCAATACCACCCGCTCGGTGGTTGCAGCGATTACGCTGGTGATCCTGCTTGATGCAGTATTTGCCCTCGCGACGCGCAACGTAGGGCTGGGGCGCGGATGAACGGCGCACCACCTGTTGAACTCTGCGGGATCGGCACGCGATTCGGCCGCCACTGGGTGCTGCGCGGTGTCGATCTCACCGTCCAGCGTGGCGAACTGCTGGCGCTGGTGGGTGGATCGGGCAGCGGCAAGACCACAATGCTTCGGCAGATCGTCGGCCTGCTGCCACCCACCGAAGGCGAGATCAAGCTGTTCGGCGAATCCTTGCACGACGGCAATCGCGACGAACTGGCTGCGCGGCGGCGCCGTTTTGGCATGCTGTTCCAGCACGGCGCACTGTTCTCGGCGCTCAACGTGTTCGACAACATTGCCTTCCCGCTGCGCGAGATGCGCTGCCTGCCGGAAGCCGAAATTCGCGATCTCGTCTTTACCAAGCTCGGAATGGTCGAGATCGACCGCGACGCCGCATGGCGCATGCCTGCCGAGCTCTCAGGCGGCATGATCAAGCGGATCGCGCTGGCGCGTGCCTTGGCGCTGGACCCCGAACTGCTGCTGCTCGACGAGCCCACCGCCGGTCTCGACCCGGATCGCTCAGCTGCCTTCGTGACCCTGATTCGCACCCTGCATCAGGCGCTCAACCTGACGGTGGTTTTCGTCACGCACGATCTGGATACGCTCGCCGCGCTGGCCAACCGGCTGGCCGTACTCGCTGAGGGACGTATACTCGCCACCGGATCGCTGGACGAGGTGGTGCAGGTCGATCACCCGTTCATCCAACGCTTCTTCCTCAGCGAGCGCAGCATGCATGCCTTGCGCCGCGGCAAGGGTACTTACTGATGGAAAACCGCGCCTACGCGCTGGCGGTGGGGGTATTCACGATCATCCTGGGGCTCGCTACGGCGACGGCCTTCTGGTGGTTTGCTGGCCGCACCGAACGCACCTACGACGTCTATCTCTATACCGACGGCAGCGTCGGCAGCCTCAACGAACAGGCGGCAGTCCGCTTTCGTGGCATTCGCGCTGGGCGTGTCACCGATATTGATCTCGACCCATCCACGCCGCGCCGCATCCTGATTCGTCTACGGCTCGATGCAAACCTGCAGCTCTCGCACGCGACTCGCGCGCGCCTTGCCACGCAGGGGCTTACCGGCTTCATCTATGTGCAGCTTGAAGATGATGGCAGCGACCCCCGCCCCCTCGAAGCGGCGCCCGGTGAGTTGCCACGGATCGCGCTCGATCCCTCGAACACGAACACGGTGGAAGCGGCCATCAACGCGCTCAACCGTATCCGCGACGTCGCAGACCGCCTGACCCTGGTGCTGGACGATACCAACCGCGGCAACCTCAAGCAGAGCCTCGCCAACATCGCGGCGACGACGAAGCACCTCGACGAGGCGCTCGCCAAGGTGCCGCAGCTCGTGGAGCACGCCGACAACGTCGTGGCACGTTTCGATTCCGACAAACTCGACCGCACGCTCGGCAACCTTGAACGTACGACAGGCGAGTTGCCACAGACGATGGCAACCTTGCGAACCACGTTGAGCGGGCTGCAGAACCTGACCTCGCGCTGGGAGGCGCTTGGCAGCGACGTGCAGACCCGGCTGATTGCCGATGGTGGCGGCCAGTTGGGTCAGACACTGGACGACCTGCGCCGTACCAGTGGCGAGTTGTCCGCCCTGATCAACACACTGGAGCGCAATCCTCAGTCCATCGTGTTCGGCCGTCCGCATCCGACACCGGGCCCCGGCGAACGCGGCTACAGCCCACCTGCAAGACCATGAAGATCCAGACCATGCGTACCTTCCTCGGCTTCCTATTTGCTGCGTTCTTCCTGGCCGCGTGCTCGTCGCTCCCGGCCGAGACGGGGCCCGCGACGGTTCATGACCTCGGTTTGCCGGTCGCTGCGGGGATTGCACCAAGCCCGTTGCCGCTGCGTCGCATTGAAGTGCTGGGCAACGCTGCGCTGGGCAGCCTCGCGATGCAGTATCGCTATGCCGAGGATCAAACGACGCGGCGTCTCAACTATGCAGATAGTCGCTGGTCGGCAACCCCGGCGCAGTTGCTCGAAGGGGTTGTGTCGCGCATGTTGAGCGGCCCGACGCAGCCGTCACGCTGCAAGCTGACGGTACGTTTGGACGAATTCGTGCAGGTCTTTGCGCGCGATGGCAGCAGTGCGGCCTATGTGGCAGGCAGCTTCCTGCTGATCGGAGAGCGCGCCGACGAAGTGCTTGCGCAAACTGCGTTTGAAGCGCGCCAGACTGCGCCGACTGCCGATGCCAGCGGGGGGGCTCAAGCCCTGCGGGGCGCGAGCGAGATGGTCGGCAAGCAAGCGGCTCGCTGGCTTGCAACACAGGATGCGAGGCGCTGCACGGCAGGATAGTCAATCACGATCGCGTCTCGGGGGAGGAGCGATCAGATCCGGGGGGAAATCATGGAACGACCAGGCAGCCCATACGCCAATGGGCTCGACCAATGCGCGGCGAACTACGTTGCGCTCACGCCGCTGACCTTTCTTGAACGCGCCGCATCGATCTATCCGGATCGCGCAGCGGTGGTGCACGGCAAGCGTCGCTACACCTGGGCACAAACCCAGTTGCGCGCACGCAAGCTGGCATCGGCGCTGCGGCGCAGGGGGGTCGGCAAGAGCGACACAGTGGCTGTGGTGTTGAACAACACGCCAGAGATGTATGAATGCCACTTCGGCGTGCCGGGTGCTGGCGCGGTACTCAACACCATCAACACCCGCCTCGACGCCGAGGCGATCGCGTTCATCCTGAACCACGCCGAGGCGCGGGTGTTGCTGACGGACCGCGAGTACTCCGCCACGGTGCGTGAAGCCGTTAAGCTCGCGAATCGCCCTGACATGCTCGTGATCGATGTGCTCGACAGCGAATATCAAGGCATCGGTGAAGCGATCGGCAGCATCGACTACGAAACCCTGCTCGGCGAAGGCGCGGCGAGTGAGCCGCTGATCTATCCGGACGACGAGTGGGACGCGATTTCGCTGAACTACACCTCGGGCACGACCGGTAATCCGAAGGGGGTCGTGTACCACCACCGTGGCGCCTACCTGAACGCCATGTCGAATATTGTCTCCTGGGGCATGCCGCCGCAATCGGTGTACCTCTGGACGTTGCCGATGTTCCATTGCAACGGATGGTGTTTCGCGTGGACGATGGCAGCCAATTGCGGCACCAATGTCTGCCTGCGGCGTGTAGATGCACGCCTGATCTTTGATGCGATTCGCGACGAAGGCGTTACGCACTACTGCGGCGCGCCGATCGTTCATTCGATGCTCGCGAACGCGCCGGCCAGCTGGCGCGACGGAATCGATCACCCGGTGGCCGGTCTGGTCGCCGCGGCGCCGCCGCCTGCTGCCGTCATCGAAGGTATGGCGCGGATCGGCTTCGACATCACTCACGTCTATGGCCTGACCGAGACCTACGGGCCTGCGTCGGTATGCGCCAAGCACGCCGAGTGGGCTGCGCTCCCGCTGGAGGATCAGGTGCGGCTCAACGGCCGCCAGGGCGTGCGCTACCACGCGCAGGAGGCGATCGAGGTGATCGATCCCTTGACGATGCAGCCGGTGCCGCGCGACGGCGAAACGATGGGCGAAATCATGTTCCGCGGCAACCTCGTCATGAAAGGCTACCTGCGCAACCCGCACGCCACCGAAGAGGCTTTCCACGGCGGCTGGTACCACACCGGCGACCTCGCCGTGATGCAGCCTGATGGCTACGTGAAGATCAAGGATCGCTCGAAGGACATCATCATCTCCGGCGGCGAGAACATCTCGTCGATCGAAGTCGAAGATGTGCTCTACAAGCACCCGGCGGTGATGGCCGCTGCCGTTGTGGCGGTGCCTGACGAGAAGTGGGGCGAGGTGCCGTGCGCCTTCGTGGAACTGCGCGAGGACGAACGGGTGGACGAAGCGACGCTGATCGAGTTCTGTCGCGAGCGGATGGCGCGCTTCAAGGCGCCCAAGCGAATCATCTTCGGCACGCTGCCGAAGACCTCGACCGGCAAGATCCAGAAGTACCTGTTACGCCAGCGGGCCAAATCTACGGACGCGATCGAATGATGAAACTGACCCCATCAACCCGTGGCGCCGCAAGATGTGGGGGGCCTCTCAATGAGCGCTGAAGCCGAACCCTATGTGCTGCGCAGTGACGCCGCCGGCGTTGCAACGCTGACGCTGAACCGCCCGGCGCAATACAACGCGCTCTCGTTGGCGATGATCGACGCATTGTCGGACGCGTTGAAAGCCCTTGCCGGCGACCCGACGATCCGCGTGGTCGTGCTCGCCGCCGCGGGCAAGGCGTTCTGCGCCGGACACGATCTGAAAGAGATGCGCGCCAACCCCGCGATGGGCTTTCAGCAGGCGCTGTTCTCCCGCTGCGGCAAGCTGATGACCAGCCTGCTGGCGCTGCCGCAGCCTGTCATCGCGCGGGTTCACGGCATTGCGACCGCCGCTGGCTGCCAACTTGTGTCGATGTGCGATCTGGCGGTTGCTGCGGACAGCGCGCGTTTTGCGGTGTCCGGTATCAACGTCGGTCTGTTCTGCAGTACCCCAGCCGTGGGGCTTGCACGCAACGTTGGCCGCAAACGCGCCTTCGAGATGCTGGTTACGGGAGACTTCATCGATGCTGCGGCGGCAACCCAGGCCGGGCTGATCAACCGCGCAGTGCCCGCCGACGCGCTGGATCGCGAGATTGCGCGCATCGCGGAATCGATCTGCGCGAAGAGTCCTCATGCAATCGCCGTCGGCAAGCGCTTCTTCTACCGCCAGCTCGAAATGGGCATCGAGGCGGCCTATCAGATCGCGGCCGAAACAATGGCCTGCAACATGATGGCCGAGGACGCCGCCGAGGGCATCGACGCCTTCATCGCCAAACGGCCTCCCGTTTGGCGGGGGCGTTGATCGCGCGGTGCTGATCGACACCCATATTCACCTCGACGCCGCGGAATACACTTCGACGCGGCGCGAGGTGATGCAGTCGGCCCGCGTCGCCGGCGTCGCAGCCTTCGTAATGCCGGCGGTTGAACCCCACAATTTCGCTGCAGTGGCGGAACTCGCAGCGTCGTGCGCGGATGTCGCACCAGCCTACGGCTTTCACCCGCTCTACATCGATCGCGTTGGCGACGGTGCCTTTGATCAGTTGCGCGTTCAGCTCGAAGAGCGGCGGCCGATTGCCGTCGGTGAAATCGGGCTCGACTACTTCGTCGAAGGGCTGGATCGAGAGCGCCAGCAAATCGTTCTGGCGCGGCAGCTCGCCCTGGCCGCCGAGTTCAACTTGCCGGTGTTGTTGCATGTTCGCCGCGCGCAGGACGACGTGCTCAAGCATCTGCGCCGAACCCGCGTTCGAGGCGGGATTGCGCACGCCTTCAACGGCAGCCGCCAGCAGGCCGACACCTTCATCAAGCTCGGCTTCAAGCTCGGCTTTGGCGGGGCGATGACCTACAGCGGTTCCAGCCGCATCCGCGCCTTGGCTGCGTCACTGCCGCTGGAAGCTATCGTGCTGGAAACGGATGGACCGGACATTCCGCCGGCGTGGTGCCCCCAAGGGCCTTCGCTGCCTGCAGAGTTGGCGCGCTACGCCGCAGTTCTGGCGGAACTGCGCAATGAACCGATCGAAAAGATCATCAATCAGACCGGGCGTAACGCATGTGAAGCATTGCCCGGCCTTGAGCGCTACCTCAGGCAGGCGTAGCGCCGCGCGCGATGAAGTCGGCGATCTGGGCGCGCAGCGCGCCGACATCGCCATCGAAATGCTCGTAGATCATCAGGCTGAGGCCGAACGAGTAGGCGTACAGCAACAGCGAACGGCTCGCCGCTTCCTGTGCGCCCATGCCTGACGCGATGAACAGATCCTTGGCGCTCTTCAGGCGCCACTGATCGACTTCTTCAACCACCTTTGCGGCCTTCGGATCACGCCGCGCCCAGTCGCGCACAGCCAGCTCGATCTGGATACCGCGGCGGTTGCGTGACGAGGAATAAACGTCGATCACGCGTACAAGCTGCTCCAAAGGCTTGCCCGGTTCTCCGCGTGCCTGTTTGCTGACGTCGCGGATACGGCCGTCCTTCCAGAGGTTCAGCACCTCGTCGAGCAGTTCCTGACGGTCGCGGAAGTGCCAATAAAAGCTGCCCTTCGTTACGCCGCAGCGTTTTGCGAGCACTTCAACACGCAAGCCGGCAAGGCCTTCTTCTGCGAGCGCGTCGGTGGCGGCTTGGATCCACGCCTTGCGGTCGAGGGGCGGGCGGGTGGCGGCCGAAGCGCGCGATTTCGGGGGTGTCTTTTCCATTGCTTTCGCGATTGACAGGGGGAAAGTCCATACGTTACCGTATGGCTAACCATACGCGAACGTATGGGTGATTGTCCGGCCCAAGACCGACACTGTCAATGTTCTGGCCGGGAGGCGCGATAATGACGTGCTTTGCGCCGCTGGCGCCAATCCCGCATCCGATTGAAGGAGATTGAGTTGAAGATCCTTGTTCCGGTGAAGCGAGTCGTTGATTACAACGTCAAGGTCCGCGTCAAGTCCGACGGTACCGGCGTTGAACTCGCCAACGTCAAGATGTCGATGAACCCGTTCGACGAGATTGCAGTCGAGGAAGCCGTTCGCTTGCGCGAAGGTGGCATCGCAACCGAAACCGTGGCCGTGTCGTGCGGTACCACCGCGAGCCAGGAAACCCTGCGCACGGCGATGGCGATTGGTGTCGACCGCGCGATTCTCGTCGAAAGTGACGTCGAACTCCAACCCCTCGCGGTTGCCAAACTCCTCAAGGCCGTTGTTGAGCGCGAACAGCCGCAGCTGGTCATCCTGGGCAAACAGGCGATCGATGACGATGCGAACCAGGTCGGGCAGATGCTCGCCGCGCTGCTTGGCTGGCCGCAAGCCACCTTCGCATCGAAAGTGCAGATCACCGATGGCCGCGCAGTGGTGATGCGGGAAATCGACGGCGGTCTGGAGACCGTTGAAATTGTGCTGCCGGCAATCGTGACGACGGACCTGCGCTTGAACGAGCCGCGCTACGCCACGCTGCCGAACATCATGAAGGCAAAGAAGAAGCCGCTCGATACGCTGAAGCCGGCTGATCTGGGCGTCGATGCAGCGCCCCGCCTGAAAACGCTGAAGGTGGTCGAGCCGCCGAAGCGCGCGAGTGGTGTGAAGGTGGCCGATGTGCAGGAACTGGTCGCCAAGCTGAAGAACGAAGCCAAGGTACTGTAAGGAGTCCGAGCATGACGATCCTGGTAATTGCAGAGCACGACAACGCCACGCTCAAGGCTTCCACGCTCAACACGATCACCGCGGCGGCGGCCATCGGTGGCGATATTCATGTGCTGGTGGCCGGGCACAATGCCGGCGCCGCTGCGCAAGCCGCTTCCCAAGTCGCGGGTGTGACGAAGGTGCTGCTGGCCGATGCGCCGCACTATGCGGATCAGCTCGCCGAGAACCTCGCCGCGCTGGTCGTGGCACAGGCAGCCGGTCGCAGCCATGTGTTGGCCCCGGCTACGACATTCGGCAAAAACTTCATGCCGCGCGTCGCAGCACTGCTCGATGTAGCGCAGATCTCCGACATCATCGCAGTGGAATCGGCCGACACCTTCGTACGCCCGATTTACGCCGGTAATGCCTTGGCGACGGTGCAAAGCAGCGATGCGACCAAGGTGATCACGGTGCGTACTGCGGCGTTTGACGCGGCCGCGGCCGGCGCTTCAGCGCCGGTTGAAGCCATCGCAGCGGGTGCGGACCTTGGTGTCGCGAAGCTTGTCGGGCGCGAGCTGACCGTTAGCGCGCGGCCTGAGCTCGGCGCCGCAAAGATCATCGTTTCCGGTGGCCGTGGCCTGGGTAGCGGCGAGAACTACCATGCTGTGCTGGAACCGCTGGCCGACAAGCTTGGTGCGGCCATGGGTGCGTCTCGCGCAGCGGTGGATGCCGGCTATGTGCCGAACGACTACCAGGTCGGCCAGACCGGCAAGGTTGTCGCGCCGCAGCTCTACCTCGCCATCGGTATCTCGGGCGCGATCCAGCATCTGGCGGGCATGAAGGATTCCAAGGTGATCGTTGCAATCAACAAGGACCCGGATGCGCCGATTTTCCAAGTGGCGGACTACGGTCTGGTGGGTGACCTCTTCGAGCTGGTACCCCAGCTCACGGCGGCCATCAATTAAGCAGGGCGGGGAGGGGCGGTGGACTTCAGCCTCGACACCCTCCCTGGCGGTTTTGCGTGGGGCGGCGCGCTGCTTGCCATCGCCGCTCTGCTCTACGAAGCGCCCCTTGTTGGTTGGCGGGTCCTGATCGAGGGGCCCGTACTTGGCCGCCTGCTTGGTGCTTCGGTCATGTTGATGCTGCTGTGGAGCCTCAAGGCCAACCTGGCGCCTGGCTTCCGGCTGCATTTGCTCGGTGTGACGGTCGCGGTGCTGACCTTCGGTCGCGCGCGCGCAATGTTTGCGATTGCGATCGGCAGCTTTGCGGCGGCCTTGGGTACCTCGACCGAACTTGCCGCGTGGCCGTTCAATTTCGTGCTGCTAGGGGTGTTGCCGGCGTGGTTGAGCCATTGGGCTGATCGCGTGCTGCAGTCCCGGCTACCGAATCATCTGTTTGTTTTCATCTTCGCCAACGCGTGCGCGGTGTCTGCCGCCTGCATGGTGGCTGTAGGGGCGGGTGCAAGTCTGATCCAGGCGCTGGGGGGCGCTGAGATCCAGCCGATCCTCGAAGACTATCTGCCGTACTTCCTGCTGCTGGGCTTCGCCGAGGCGTGGCTGAGCGGCATGGCGGCAACCCTGCTGGTGGTGTTCTGCCCCGGCTGGGTCGCGAGCTTCGATGATCGCCGCTATCTGTTGAATAAGTGATCTGCGCGGCAGTTCGCCGCGGTGTCTTTTGGGGGGAGTGATTTATGAGCCAGTACACTGCACCGATCCGCGATATGCAGTTTGTTCTCAACGAGCTTGCCGGCTTGGGGGAACTCTCCAGCATGCCGGGTTGCGAAGAGGCAACGCCGGATCTGGTCGACGCCATCATGGAAGAGGGCGGCAAGTTTGCCGCAGGGGTGCTTGCACCGCTCAACGTCGTAGGCGACCGTAATGGTGCCAAGTGGGATGCCGGCACCGTTGCCACTGCGCCGGGCTGGAAAGATGCCTACCAGCAGTTCGCCGAGGGCGGCTGGACCGCAATTGGCTGCCCGGTTGAATTTGGTGGCCAGGGTCTGCCCAAGCTCGCTTCGACGCCGGTATCCGAAATGTTCAAGTCGGCGAACCTCGCGTTCTCGCTCGGCCCGATGCTGACGCAAGGCGCTATTGAAGCGCTTGTGCTGCGGGGCTCGGATGAGCTGAAGGCGAAGTTCCTCGAAAAGATGGTTGCCGGCGTGTGGACCGGCACGATGAACCTCACCGAGCCGCAAGCGGGTTCCGACCTCGCGGCGGTGCGCTCCAAGGCCGTGCCGCAAGCCGATGGCAGCTACCTGATTTCCGGTCAGAAGATCTTCATCACCTACGGTGAACACGACATGACCGAGAACATCATCCACCTGGTGCTCGCCCGCTTGCCGGACGCGCCAGAAGGGGTGAAAGGCATTTCGCTGTTCGTGGTGCCGAAGTTCATGGTGAACGACGACGGCTCGCTGGGCGCCCGCAACGACGTGCATTGCGTGTCGATCGAACACAAGCTGGGCATCCACGGTAGTCCGACCTGCGTGATGTCCTACGGCGACAAGGGTGGTGCGGTCGGTTACCTCGTCGGCGAAGCGAACCGCGGCCTCGAGTACATGTTCATCATGATGAACGAGGCCCGTTTCTCTGTCGGCCTGGAAGGTCTCGCGATCAGCGAACGCGCCTATCAGAAGGCGGTGCAGTACGCCCGTGAGCGGACCCAGGGCACCGAACTGGGCGTAAAGGGCGGCAGCAAGGTCGCAATCATCAAGCATCCGGACATCCGCCGCATGCTGATGACGATGAGATCTCACGTGGAAGCAATGCGCGCCATCGCCTACGTGACGGCGGCCGCGCTCGATACCGCGCACTGCCACGCCGACGCCGCCGAGCGCGCCAAGGCGCAGGCGTTCGCCGATTTCATGATCCCGATCGTCAAGGGGTGGTGCACTGAAACCGGTATCGAGATGGCGTCACTCGGCGTGCAGGTGCACGGCGGCATGGGCTACATCGAGGAAACCGGTGCAGCGCAGTATCTGCGTGACGCACGAATCTCGGCGATCTACGAAGGCACGACCGGCATCCAGGCCAACGACCTGATCGGCCGCAAGATGGCGCGGGAAGGCGGCCTCACCGTCAAGGCGGTGCTCGGCATGATGCACAGGCTGGATAGCCAGTTGGCAGAGGCCGAAGCCGGCGTGCAAGGGGAACATGTTGCCGTGATCCGCAAAGCGCTGGCCGACAGCGTTGCCGCGGCCGAACGGGCGGTTGAATATGTGCTCGCCACCTTCGGCAGCGACATCAAGGCAGCGCATGTGGCGGCGGTGCCGATGCTCAAGCTGATGGGCATCGTTTGCGGCGGCTGGCAGATGGCGCGGGCAGCGCTGATCGCGCAGCGCAAGCTAGCTGCGGGCGAGGGCGACGCCGCCTTCTACGGCGCGAAGATCGTCACCGCACGATTCTTTGCGGACCACGTGATGCCCCAGTGCAACGGGCTGTCGCATACCGTCTGCTGCGGTGCAGTCGGAGCGCTGGCCCTCGACGAAGCGTTGTTCTGATCCGGAGCGACGTAGTCAGCAAGGGCGCCGGCGATCCCGGCGCCCTTTTTGTTTCAGGTGCCGGTTCAGAATCGTTCTGGAAAATGCGATAACCAGACCCATGCGACGGCAACCTGCACGACGACCATGAACGAACCCGTCGCAGTGAGGTAGCAGCACGCTGCGGGCACGACGAATGACAGCGCGGTTTCGCAAACTGCGCCGGCGCCGAACCATAGCACCGACAGGCAGCACCACTTCACCGCAAAGCCGGGCAGATAGCGACGCATCGCGCGATTGAAACGATAGTTCTGCGCTTGTTCGAGGTGGGAGCCGCGCGTGACGTCGCGAAAATACTGGAAGGGCCAGAAGTAACGGTACAGCAACTGGCAGAAGGAATGCCGAACCGCATCACCAGGTGTCATGTTCGCCTCCGTGCGCACGTCGAACCGGATATCCAATAACGGCACGACGCGCACGGAAGTTCAAGGCGGAAATTTACTCAGCGGGGCGATCGCCCCGCAAGTCGCCCGCGGAGAATCAGGCCAGAGCGGGCAGGGCGACCTTGTTGTCCTTGCTGAACTGATAGTCCTTGAACACATGCTCGGCGGACAAGGACTGGTAACTGCCATCGGCGAGGCGGTTGGTCGTGTCCTTCAGGCGGTACACATAGTGGCCGCAGGTCCAGCAGTCGAAGTTGTGCATCTGGGTGCACAGACAGGTCTTGTCCATCACCTTGATCTGGCGGGCGCCCGGATTGGCAGCCACCTCACGGTTGTACGAGGTGATGTAGGCGCAGGAGCCGGCCCCGTCCAGCAGATAGCCGTAGGCTTCGCAGTTCGGGCGAATGCCGTCGCCGATGGCTGGGCTGTTCTTCAGCATACGCATCGGGTAGCCGGTTGGCGATACGCCGTTGACCTCAACGTCCGACTCGCTCGCGCGGAAGTACTCCTGACGGACCTTGTCGGGCAGCCCACACTCATCGGTTACTGTAAAGCGCGTCGCCACTTGTACCGCGGCGGCGCCGTTCTCAAGGAATCCGACTGCATCCGATCCAGTGAAGATGCCGCCCGCCGGGATTACCGGAATATCGAGTTGTTCCTTGTGCAGCCAGGCGATGATCTCCGCAACGATGGTTGCCAGATCGTAGTTCTGCCAATCAGTCAGGCCGAAGCCCAGATGGCCGCCTGCGAGCGGGCCTTCGACCACGATGTAGTCGGGTGCCCGGTTCAGGCGCGCATTCTTGCGCAGGAAAAGCTGCAGCGCGCGCAGCGACGACACGATGATGCCGAGCTTGGCATCGCGGAAACGCGGGTGATCCTCGATCAACGCAAATGACCCGAGGTGCAGCCCTGCGGAGAGCGTGATGCCGTCGATCCCAGCATCCAGCGCTGACGCCAGGCGCACGCGCAAGGTGTCGCGCGCCGCGTTCATCGTCAGCTTCTCCATGCAGTTGATGAAGATCATGCCGTCGCCGCGCTTGGCCTCCATCGTCGATCCAACATGCAGGCGCGTGGCTTCCGCGAGCTGCGCGAGGTTGAACTGGACATCGGATTTATCCGAGTTGGCGACGTTGTACTTGTACTGCTGCAGCTTGTCGCGCGTGAATTTCGTCTTGAAGCGGCGATCCGAAACAGTCTGGACCATCGCGTCTGAGATGTGGCCGATGCCCCCCAAACGCGCAGCCTCGAGCGCAAGTTCCGCCGACGAAATGTCGACACCCATGCCACCGATAATGATCGGCACGACCTCGCGCTGACCAAACTTCAGACGAAAATCATCCACGCACTTCATGACCATCCTTTATTCAATTCCAGGTGCGGCATCGCACTCGCATTTTTGCCCGTATCGAGCAACTCTCTGTGGGAAACCGACGAGATTGTACCGATCAGCTGCGACACGGCCGCGACAGCACTCTGAAACAGTGCGCCTGGACCTTTGCGGTGAGTGATTTCGGCACCATACGGGCGCAGTGTCACGCGCAGCGCCAAGCCGCAATGTTATCGGAGCAGCGACATACCCGCACCAAGCTGCTGAAGCAGGGTTTCGAGGTCGCCAAACGTACACTGCGGAAGCTGGTGTGCCGCCGAAACGGGCCGAATTGCCGCCGCACATGCTGAATCCGGGGCGAGAACCGCCTGGCGTTCGACCGGTTTACGTGGTCGGTCCGCATTGGCCTGCGGCAACAGGATGCGACGCAGTCAGTCCGGATTGCCCTTGAACTTTGACACCAGCATCTGAAGCTTCTGCTGGCGGAGCTCTTCGGCCTTGCGTGCCTTTTCAGCTTCTTCAGCGGCACGGCGTGCTTCATTGCGCTTGCGCTGGATTTCCTTGATCTGCTCGGTGGCATGAGCACGCTGCTGCTCGGTCACTTCGCCAGCCTCAGCACCGTCAAGCCCAAAGCGGGCTGTCGCCTTGGCCATGTTGCGAAAGTAAGGCAAGGCCCGAGTGTGAATCAACAGCGCGGTGCGGATGTGCTTTGCTGCGAACTCCGGATGCTGCGCGATGAGCTGCTTGTCGATGCCGATCGCGAGCGGCTGCCATTCGCGAAAAACGGAATACTTCGCGGAGAGGATCTTTAGCAGCTCGCGCGGTGAAATTGCTTGGAGCGTAGAAGTCATTCCAGAACCAGGTACGTTAAGACTGCGGCAGAGTATCACTCGGTACCTTGGTCTGCGCCTAAACAACGCGGCGGACCTGATGAAATTGGGGTTTGTAGTTGGAGTTACGCCGAAAATGTGCGGCGCACTGAATTGAATGAGAGGCCACGCAAGACGCGTGACCTCCGTACGCCAGCTGAGATGTTAATCGGACCGATCCGCTCAGCACCAACTTCGGATAGCGCGCGGCCTCGGTCTCTCCCACGCGTGCGCCTGTCAGCTGCTCTTCTTCAGCGCTGCGGCAGCGAGCTCGCGCATGCGTCGCGCTTCGTCCAAGAGGAACTGCTGGTAGTCGTCCAGATCGCCGTCGAACGGTTCGACACCGCCGCGCGTGACCAGCCAGAACTCGTCGCACACGGCGCGCAGCAACGCGCGGTCGTGGCTGACCAGCATCACTGTGCCCTCGAACTCGTTGAGTGCGACGCCGAGTGCCTCGCGCGTGGCAAGGTCGAGGTGGTTGGTTGGCTCGTCGAGCAGCAGCAGATTAGGGCGCTGCCACACGATCATGCACAGCACCAGCCGCGCCTTCTCGCCCCCGCTCATGGTGCCGACGGCCTGATGCACCATGTCGCCGCTGAAGTTGAAGGTGCCGAGGAAAGTGCGCAGCGATTGTTCGGTGCCGCTCTGGCCCGGCCCGCGCAGGTGCGCCGGGGTGTTCTTGGCGAGGCGGGTCATGTGCAGCAACGGCGACGCCGCAGGATCGAGCACGTCGAGCTCCTGCTGGGCGAAGTAGCCGATGTTCAGGCCCTTGCCTTCGCTGATCTCGCCCGCGATGGGCGCGAGCGCGTGCGCCACGGTCTTCACCAGCGTGGATTTGCCCTGGCCGTTGGCGCCGAGGATGCCGATGCGCTGCCCGGCGAGCACCGAGCGGTTGATGTTGCGCACGATCACGGTCGGCGGTGTGCCGGCGGGCGCGTCGTCCGGCGGCGGGTAACCGAAGCTCGCGTCGAGCATCGACAGCATCGGGTTGGGGACGTTGAGCGGCTCCTTGAACTCGAAGCTGAACTCGGCGTCGGCCAGCACCGGCGCAATCTTCTCCATGCGTTCGAGCGCCTTGACCCGGCTCTGCGCCTGCTTGGCCTTACTGGCCTTGGCCTTGAAGCGGTCGATGAACTTCTGCAGGTGGGCGATCTTGTCGGCCTGCTTGGCCATGGCGGCCTGCTGCAGCACCATCTGCTCGGCGCGCATATCTTCGAACTTGCTGTAGTTGCCGCCGTAGCGCACGAGCTTGGCGTTATCGACGTGCACCGTCACTTGTGTGACCGCGTCGAGGAATTCGCGGTCGTGGCTGATCACCACCATCGTGCCCTGGTAGCGCTTGAGCCAGGCTTCCAGCCACACCAGCGCATCGAGGTCGAGGTGGTTGGTCGGTTCGTCGAGTAGCAGCAGGTCAGACGGGCACATCAGCGCGCGCGCCAGCTGCAGCCGCATGCGCCAGCCGCCCGAGAAACTGTTCACCGGCTCGGCGAGCTGCGCGGCGGAAAAGCCCAGACCGAGGATTAGCGCCTGCGCGCGGGCGGCGGCGTCGTGCGCGCCGGCGTCGTGCAGGTCCATGTAGGCGTGCGCCATGCGCATGCCGTCGTCGCTGGCCTCGGCGGCAGCCACCTCGGCCTGCGCGGCCAGCAGCACGGTGTCGCCTTCGATCACGAAGTCGGTCGCGCTCTGCTCGGTCTCCGGCATGTCCTGCGCCACCTGCGCCATGCGCCAGGCGGTGGGAATCGAGAACTCGCCACTGTCCTCGTGCAGCGTGCCGTTCAGCAGGCCGAAGAAGGAGGACTTTCCGGCACCGTTGCGGCCTACAAGCCCGATTTTTTCGCCGGGGGTGAAGGTGACGGATGCGCGGTCGAGCACGACCTTGACGCCGCGACGCAGCGTGACATTACGAACGGAAATCATGAGGGACTACTTCGAAGAGGACCGGCATGATAGCCGTCCGCGCTTAACGCGCCGCGCTTTTTTCGTTGCGATGTGGCTCGGGCGCTGATGAGCTTGCCGATTCGGCCGCCCGCAGCGCCAGCACCGCGGCGGTGTGGCGAGCGGTCAGGCGGCGGGCGGTGGAAAATGCGTATGCCAACGGCAGGCGTTGTCGACGCGGCGGCAGACCCAGACGCGGTCGAGGAAGCGTTGCAGCGCGCCTCGGTCATCGAGACACGTCAAAAGGATATCAACGCTAAGGACGTCCCGAAATTCAATACCCTAAAACCGCATAATCCCCGACTATTTTTGTCGGGTATTGCGGGTGACGTTAAGCTGCAAAGAAAACTGAATTTCCGTGACGCGTCACGAAAATCAACGCTTTTCGGGCTTCGGACCACGACGACCTTCGACCCGAGTGAGCGGTTTCATGACGCGCCACTCACGCTGATTCAGACGAAAACCATGGAGCAATCCAGACCGCAAAAGGCGACGAACTGCCTGTGGCGAAATACCCAACTGCTCAGCCGCTTCTGCGACCGACATCGTACGAAAACCTTCGATGATCAGCGCTGCCATATTGTTTCTTCTGACGAAACAGTTGTGGAAACAGTTTAGCGAAACAGTATTGGAAAGCAAGCCCAAGCAGCAGTAGGGCGGAAGTTCAACCGCAGTACGCGCAACCCGTTGCGCGTAGTCCGGGTGTTACATAGGACCGGACTCGAAGACCTTGGGGCTCCGCCCCAAGCCCCGCACTCGCCGTGTGGCAGCCGTTGGGGGTGAGAAACCACCCCCAACAGCAGCCCTGAGCGTTCGCGCACCTGGCGCGCGTCAAGCGGCGTTGCTCGCCCGGTCCGGGCCGCCAGCTGCGCTTGGCGACCCGGCTGCGGCCTGCGCTACGTCACTTGACCCGCTGACGGTGCGCTGTCCGCGCCGACTTTAGACTGAGCCGCAGTGCCGACTGAAAAGTGAGCCGGGGGCTGGTGCTGATCGGGGACCGATCAGCCGGGGTTGAGTTTAAGGTTTTCCGAACGTATTCCGATCGTTTTCA
>NZ_JAYRDJ010000006.1:0-11030 GCF_041909475.1 Niveibacterium sp.
AGATCCTTCATGGTGATCATCTCCAAAATCCTGCTCAAAAAATGAGCAGACGAGTTAATCACCCTGGTCAATTTTCAGCGCGCACTACCTCGCTTTTCTGGTCAGTTTTCAACGAGCGTCAACACCCCAGCGCTGGTAGGTCTTCGGCATCACCGTGACCCCCCAGGCCGACTTGTCGCTCGGCGAGGCGATACGGCCGGTGAACGTGGGCTCGATCACCGTGTCGCATTCGTTACCGAGACGGAACGGGTTGATCGACCCGAGGCCGTAGCAGGCGCCCTTGCCGCCGTCGGCGTTGATCCCCATGCCGGCGCGCATGTAGCCGTGGAACTCCAGCGCCTCGGCGCAGAAGGCCACGCTGCTGAAGCTGGCAAGTGCCAGCGCAAACGTGCTGCCTACAACGATGTGCTTCATCTCCTACTCCTCCTTGGTTGGGCGCCTTGGAATGCGCCCTGGTCGTCGTGCGGGGCGTTACAGCCCCTTAATGAAATCGTTTTCATTGCGTCGCTGTGAACAAACGCGATGAACAGAACCTTCCCGCCGCCAAAAAAAGGGCGGTGGGAGGCAGCCAGTAGGCCACCTCCCAACCGAAGCCACCGGAGGTGGCGGGAGGTGAACCCGGTGTTGCCCCGGCTGCGCCGGGTATGCTCGGCGTGGCATGCTCAGGCCTGTGCGGCAATCGCACGCCCGTCGGGGCGGAACAGATGACAGGCGCCGGCCTGCGGACGCAGGCCGATCGCTTCGCCGGCGCGCAACGCAGTGCGGCCGCCTTGTGTCTTGATCGTGACGATCTGGTCGGCGCCGTCGATCGCGGCGTAGACGATGGTCGAGTCACCGAGGTGTTCGAGCAGGTCGACACGCGCGGCGATGCCGTCGCCGGCCCGCGTCAGCTCCAGATGCTCGGGCCGCACGCCGAGCGTCAGCGCGCTACCGGCATCCGCGGCAACGCTGCGCGGCAGTTCAAAGCCGGAGGCACGGCCGACTTTCAGCGCAATGCTGTCGGCGCGCCGCTCGGTAACCGCGCACTGGATGAAGTTCATCTTCGGGCTGCCGAGGAAGCCGCCGACGAACTGGTTCGCGGGTTCCTGGTACAGATCGAGCGGGCGACCTACCTGTTCGATCACGCCGTGGTTGAACACCGCGATGCGGGTGCCCAAGGTCATCGCTTCGACCTGGTCGTGGGTGACGTAGATCATCGTGGTGCCGAGTTCTTCGTGCAGCTTCGACAACTCGATGCGCATCTGCACGCGCAGTGCGGCGTCGAGGTTGGAGAGCGGCTCGTCGAACAGGAAGACCTTGGGCTTGCGCACGATGGCGCGGCCAATCGCCACGCGCTGGCGCTGGCCGCCGGAGAGCGCCTTGGGCTTGCGATCGAGCAGATGCGTGATCTGCAGGATCTCGGCGGCGCGGCCGACGGCGGCCTCGACCTCGGCCTTCGGCTTGCCGGCGAGCTTGAGCGCGAAGCCCATATTCTCGCCGACCGACATGTGCGGATACAGCGCGTAGCTCTGGAACACCATCGCGATGCCACGCTCGGACGGCTGCACATCGTTGGCACGCTTGCCGTCGATCAGCAGGTCGCCGCCGGTGATGTCTTCCAGGCCGGCGATCATGCGCAGCATGGTGGATTTGCCGCAGCCGGAAGGGCCAACGAAGACCATGAATTCGCCGTCGGCGACATCGAGGTTGATGCCCTTGATGACTTGCGGGCCCGATTCGTAGGTCTTCTCGATGTTGCGCAGATGCAGGGTGGCCATGTGCTTACTCCAATCCGGTGACGGCGCGCTGCGCCGTGATGTAGCCGCGATACCAGTGGGCGCTGTCCTTGAGCACCCGGCGCTGGGTCGCGTAGTCGACGTAGACGAGCCCGAAACGCTTGGCGTAACCGGAGTTCCACTCGAAGTTGTCGAGCAGGCTCCAGGCGAAGTAGCCGCGCAGATCCACGCCTTGCGCGATCGCGGCGGCGGCGGCTTCGAGGTGCCAGCGCAGGTAATTCACGCGGCCGCTGTCATGCACCGCATCGCCTTCGAGCGTGTCGGCCGTGGCGGCGCCGTTCTCGGTGATGTAGAGCGGCGGCGGATTGTAGGCGCGGGCAAGGCGAACCAGATGTTCGGTGAGCCCTTCGGGGTACACCTCCCAGTCCATGTCGGTGAAGCCGCGGTCGCCCGGCGGCTGCACACGGCCGTCGCCGCTGCAATAGCTGCGCATGTAGTAGTTGAGGCCGAGGAAGTCCATCGGCTCGCCGATGATCGCCATGTCGCCCGGCTCGGGCTGCGGCGCGTCGGCACCGAGGTAGGCGACCACGTCGGCCGGGTAGGCGCCGCGGAACAGCGGGTCCATGTACCAGCGGGTGGACAGGCCATCGGCGATGCGCGCGGCACGGCGGTCGGCTTCGCTGTCGGGGTTGGCAGGGTAGGCCGGGCTCTGGTTCAGCACGATGCCCAGTTGCGCCTTGCAGCCGGCGGCGCGCATCGCACCCAGCGCCATGCCGTGCGACAGCAGCAAGTGGTGCGACACGAGGAAGGCCGCCGCACGGTCGCGCAGGCCTGGTGCGAACTGGCCGGTCTCGTGCCCGAGCGTGGCGGTGCACCAGGGTTCATTGTGTGTTGCAATCGTTTTCACGCGCGATCCGAAACGCCGCGCAAATTCCGCTGCGTACTCCGCAAAACGCACACAGGTCTCGCGGTTGCGCCAGCCGCCCGCATCTTCGAGCGGCTGCGGCAGATCCCAGTGGTACAGGGTGGCGTGGGCGGCGATGCCGGCTTCGTCCAGCGCGTCGAGCACGCGGGCGTAGAAGTCCCAGCCCGCCTCATTCCATGCGCCACTGCCGGTGGGCTGCACCCGCGGCCAGGCGCAGGAGAAGCGGTAGTCGGTGACGCCCATTTCGCGCATCAGCGCAATGTCTTCGCGATAACGGTAGTAGTGCTCGCAGGCAACGTCGCCGGTGTCGCCACCGTCAGTCTTGCCAGGCGTATGGGAAAAGGTGTCCCAGATCGACGGTCCGCGACCGTCAACCTGGGTGGCGCCTTCGATCTGGTAGGCGCTTGTGGCGACCCCCCAGGCGAAGTCGGCCGGAAACAGGTGCTTCATCTTGGGCTCCGGAATGATGTTTTTTGTGGTCTTCATTACGCGCAGTTCGTTGTTTTCTTCAGCCCTTGACCGCACCTGATGTCAGCCCTTCGATCAAGCGCCGCGAGGCGATGACGAACAGCACCATCAGTGGCAGCACGGCAATCGCCGAGCCTGCCGAAATCGCACCCCACGGCACTTGGCCGGTGCCTTGCAGCGCACGCAGCGCCAGCGGCACGGTGAACATATCCATGTCACGCATGATCACGAGCGGGCCGGCAAAGTTGTTCCAGGCGCCGATGAAGGTGATCAGGCCGAGCGAGCCGAGTGCCGGCGTCACCAGCGGCAGCACGATGCGCCAGAAGATGCCGAACTCGCTGCAGCCGTCGATGCGCGCGGCTTCCACCAGTTCCTTCGGGATCGCGGTGCCGATGAACTGCCGCATCATGAAGATGCCGAAGGCCCCGCAGGCACCCGGCACGATCAGCGCCTTGGCCTCGTTCATCCAGCCGATCGCGCTCATGATCAGCACGGTCGGGATCATGAAGATGAAGGCAGGCAGCATCATCGTGGCCATGATCACGGCGAACAGCGACTCGCGGAACTTGAAGTGGTACATCGCGAAGGCATAGCCGGCGAGCGAACAGAAGAACAGGTTCAGCACGGTGACCGAGAACGCAATGAAGAAGCTCAGGCCGAGGTTGCGCCAGAAGAAGGGCAGCTTCTCGATCAGCAGGCGCACGTTGTCGAGGAACGCGCTGCCGAACCACAGCGGCGGCGGCACCGACAGGATCTCGGTGTTCGTGTGGGTGGCAAACACGAACATGAACCAGAACGGGGCGAGCATGATCACGCCACCGAGTGCCACGATCCCATAGGCGAGCCAGCGGCTGGGGCTCACGCGCTTTCTGACGGCAGCCATGGCCTCAGTCCTTCTGTGCAAAAAACTTGTTGTTGGCCCAGGTCATCAGGCCAATGATCAGGAACAGGATCCAGGCGACCGCACTGGCGGTGCCGAAGTCGCTGTCGACGAAGGCGGTGTTGTACATGTGCATCGCAGCGGTCTTGCCAGCCTGGTTGATGCCACCGGTACCGCCGGTGATGATGAACGGCTCTTCGAATAGCTGCAGGTTGCCGATGATCGTCAGCGTCACCGCGAAGAACATCATCGGGCGCAGCAACGGCACCGTGATGTGCCAGAACTGCTGGCGTGACGTGGCGCCGTCGATGGTGGCCGCTTCGTACAGGTCACGCGGAATCGTCTGCAGGGCCGAGAGGTAGAGCACCGTGTTCCAGCCAACGTAACGCCAGAACACCAGCGAGGAAATCATCCACTTCGTGTATTGCGGCTGGGCCCAGTCCACATTGCTGGTGGGGAACAGCCAGGCGAGCGGGTGCATGCCGGCAATGTTCAGATTGCCGATGCTGGTGAGCGCCATGTTGATGACGCCGTAGTCACGCGAGAACAGCGAATTCCACACCAGCGCAATCGCCACCGTCGAGGTGATGAAAGGCAGGAAGTACACGCCGACCACCGTATTGCGATGCTTGCGCAGATAGGTGTGGGCGAAATAGGCCAGCGGGATCGCGACGAGGTGCTGCGGCAGGCCCGACACGATGGCGATCCAGAAGGTGTTGAAGAGCGACTTCTGGAACCAGTCGTCTTCCAGCACGAACTTGAAGTTCTCGATGCCCACCCATTCCATGCCCTGCAGGCCGGTGGACGGGTCCCAGGTCTGGAACGCGAGCCACATCGAAAACAGCAGCGGGAACAGGCCAAAGACCAGGAACAGGATGAAGAAGGGCGAAATGAACAGGTACGGCGCCCATTCCCAGGCCTGCAACTTGCGGCGGCGCCGCGGCGGCGAAACGGCCAGCTCGCTGGCGGCAGGGCTGTGGGAACTCGTGACGGACATCATGCAACTCCAGTATTTCGGGGGGCCGGAACAGGCGGTGGGGGTTCGGGGGGTGCCTGTTCCGGCGGGCTAGTGCTTACTTCCTGCGACGAACGCGCTTCTCGATCTGGGTCTGCGCATCGGCAAGGGCGGTCTTGATGTCCTTGTTCTGCTCAAGCACCTTGTCCAGCTCCGCGTTGACGATGTCCTGCGCGGTGCCATCGAACTTGTCGACCGCCACGGCCGGGATCTTGTCCGCCGCAACCTTCCACAGCTGGCGTGCCTTCTGGCCGCCAAGGAACTCGATCGGCTGCTCAAGGAAGGGGTCGTTCTGCGCTTCGATCAGGGCCGGGAAAGCGTCGAGCTTGCGGAAAGCCTCGATCTGCATTTCCTTGTTGAGCGTCATGAACTTGATGAACTCCCAGGCTTCCTTCTTGTTCGCGGCCGCCTTCGGGATCGCGTAGAACGAGCCACCCCAAGACGCGAAGCCACCGTTCGGCAGCTGGGCCGAACGCCAGTTACCCTTGGTGTTCGGGGCCAGCCACTGTGCAAAGTGGCCCGCCAGCCAGGCGCCCATCATCTGGGTCGCAACCTGGTTGCGCTTGAAGCCTTCCGACCATTCCGGCGACCACGCAGCGATCTTCGCATCGATGCCGGCGGTACGCGCGGCCTTGGCCAGCGCAAATGCCTTCTCGAAGCGCGGCGAATTGACCAGCACTTTGCCCTTGCTGTCGAAGTAGATGCCTTCGCCGTCCTTCAGCCCGGTGCGGATGTAGATGTCCTTCAGATCCACCGCGTTCGACAGCAGGTAAGCGCCGGACGAGGCCTTGAGCTTCTTGCCGCTTTCGAGGAAGGAATCCCAGTTCTTCGTCAGGTCGGCTTCGCTGATGCCGGCCTTCTCAAGCAGATCCTTGCGGTAGAACAGCGCGCCAGGGCCGATGTCGGCCGGCATCGCGGCCACGTTGCCCACGCCACCCATCGCTTGCGGGAAGGTGAACTTGGCGAACTTGGTGCGGTACTGCGCGGCGTTGTACGGTGCCTTGCTCAGATCCTCCAGGCCGCCGGATTCGGCGAACTTGCCGATGAAACCGACTTCAACCGCCATCACGTCAGGCAGGTTGGTGCCGGTGGCCAGCGCGGTCGTCATCGCGTTGTGGTGATCGCCGAAGGCCAGGCTCACCAGCTTGATCTCGACGTCCGGGCGCGCCTTCTTGTACAGCGGAATCGCCGCCTTGACCGCTTCGTCAAAGCTCGGGAACGACGCGACGGTTACGGTGGTGGCAGCCTGGGCGCAAGCAAAGGCCAAGCCGAAGCTCAGCCCGAATGCAATGCGCGTCAGTCGGTGGGTGACAGTCATCCTCTTCTCCTCTGGTGTGCCGGGCGCGAGTCTGTCACGCCCGATTGATCTTGCCCGCTTCACGTCTTTTTCTGAAAACGTTTTCACGCGACGGGCACATTGAAAAGCAATTCCCGGATGAAGTCAACGGCTTGACGCAAATTGCTGATCTCGGCGCAACGGTCGGCAAATTAAGGGGATAGCCAGGCCCGCCCGCACCATTTAAGTGCCGCGTGTTCTAGAATCACGGACAACCCAGCGCTGCAATGCCATGAAAACGACTGCCAAGCCAAGTATTCGCAAGAAGGACCCGTCCATGCCCTCCGGCGCCACCTTGATCGAGGTGGCCGAGGCGGCGGGGGTTTCCGCCAGTACGGTATCGCGCATCCTCAACGGCACTGCGCGCGTGTCGGCCGACAAACGCAAGGCCGTCGAAAAGGCGATCGTCGATCTGAATTTCACGCCCAACGTGCTGGCGCAAAGCCTCAAGCGCGGGCAGTCGATGACGATCGGCGTGATCACGCAGGCCGTCGACAGCCCGTTCTTTACCGAAACCCTCAAGGGCATCGAAGACGGCATTACCGGAAGCGGCTTCGCGGCGCTGATCGTCAGCGGCCACTGGAATCCGGACGAAGAAGCCGAGCGCGTCGGCCTGCTGATGGCGCGCAAGGTCGACGGCATCATCATCGTCAGCGGCAACATCCCCGACGAGCAGATCGTGCGTTTTTCCGAGCATGTGCCGATGGTGGCAACCGGCCACGGCTGCGAATCGGACCGCTTGCGCGCGATTCGCGTCGACAACGTATGGGGCGGCTATCGGGCAACGAAGCACCTGATCGAGTTGGGCCATCGCCAGATCGCCCATATCGCGGGTATTCCTACCCTCACCGACGCCACCGACCGCCTGACCGGCTACAAGCAGGCGCTCGAAGAGGCTGGCATTCCCTACAACGACGCGCTGGTGGTGCAGGGCGACTTCCGCGAATCGGGCGGCCTGCTGTGCGCCAACCAGCTGCTCGACCGCGGCGTGCCGTTCACCGCGCTGTTCGCCGCCAACGACCAGACCGCCTATGGCGCGCGGCTCGCGTTCTTCCGCCGCGGCATCCGCGTACCCGACGACATCTCGCTGATCGGCTTCGACGATCTGCCGGGCAGCCCCTACACCACGCCGCCGCTGACGACGATACGCCAACCGGTGTACGAAATCGGGCGCACGGCCGCCGCCGCGATGCTCGCGCTGATCGGCAACAAACCCTTCAAGATCGAAACACCGCAGCTTGAGCTGACGATCCGCGAGACGACCCGACGCTTGCGCTGAGCTAGCGCGCGCCGATCATCGGCCGGATGACGATCTGGCCGCGCCGCCTGTGCTCAGATGCGCGCCATCACGCCGACGAGCGCCACCATGTCATCGACCACCACCCCAAGCGCCGGCCTTCGCATCCGCCCGGCCAAACCGCGCGACGCTACGCGCATCGCAGCACTTGGCATCCAGGTGTGGTTGCACACCTATGCCACCAGCTGCGTATCCGGCGTAGTGGCGGACTATGTGCTGCAGGAGTTTTCCGAAGGGCGTCTTGTCGAGAAAATCGAAGACCCGCAACGCCTGGTGCTGATCGCCGAAGACGCCGACCACCTGCTCGGCTACGCGGTGCTCCACTTCGCCGCACCGCAGGCGGACCTGCGCACCGAGCTGGAAACCCTCTATGTGCAGGCGCACTCGCTGGGCCAGGGCATCGGCCATGCGCTGCTCGCCGAAGCGCGCTCGGCCGCGGCGCGCGGCAACGGCAGCAGCGCAATCTGGCTGACCGTGAATGCGCGCAACGCCCGCGCGATCGCCTTCTACCAGCGCCAGGGTTTCAGCGAAATCGGTGAAACCGACTTCATGCTGGGCGGCACGGCTCACCGCAACCTGGTGATGGTGGTACGGCCGGACTGAAGCCCGGCCGGCGTGCTCAGAACCCGCCCTGCACCTTCACCGCACGGGCGCGATGCAGATAGTCGTTGTAGGCCGGTATCGCGATCGCAGCGAGGATGCCAACCACGAACACCGCCAGCAAAGCGACCACCGCGAAGGTGCCGGCCTTGCCGTTGGGGGGCGGTTTGGGGCCGAAGCGGTTGCTGCCACGGCTACCCGGAATCAGCAGAAAGGCAAGGTTGGCAAGCGGCACGAAGGCGAGCAACGCCAGCCAGCCGCTCTGGTCGAAGTCGTGACTGCGCTGGATCGCCAGAATCGCGTGGAAGATCAGGAAGCCCGCATAACCCACCACGATCAGGATGCCACCCAGCATCGGCATGCCCATCGCGGCGGACAGGAAACCGGCCAGCGCGCCGATCATCGCAACCAGCAAGGTCGCGCCGATCCCGTAGGCAAGGTAGCGCACACGGCCGATACGGCCACCAGGCGAGAAGGGGCGCACCACGCCGACGGCATCGTCGGCAGCAGGCGCATCCAGCACCGCGGCCTGCGGCGGGGCATAGGGGTTTGCAGCAGCGGATACAGCGGTGTTCGACTCAGCGCTCATGCGCACGGCTCCATCGGCGGGGGAGCCGCAATCATAACGGGGGCCGCTCGATAGCGCGGCCGCACCGCGCTTACACCTCAGCCCACATTCGCAACAGGTTGTGATACGTGCCGGTCAGCTTCACCAGTTCGCCCACATCGCCGAGTTGCTGGCGCAGTTGCGTGATCGCGAGATCCATATCGAACAGCAGCGCGCGTCGGCTGTCCTCGCGCACCATGCTCTGCAGCCACATGAAGCAGGCGACGCGCTCGCCGCGCGTGACCGGCTCGACGCGGTGCAGGCTGGTCGAGGGGTAGAGCACCAGGCTACCGGCGGCGAGCTTCACTTCGTGCTCGCCGTAAGTGTCTTCGATCACCAGTTGGCCACCGTCGTAGCTCGCCGGGTCGGAGAGGAACAAGGTTGCCGACACATCGGTGCGTACCGGGCGCCCACCGCCGCCAGGAAGACGGCGCACCGCATTGTCGACATGCGCACCGAAGTGCTCGCCCCCGGCGTAACGGTTGAACAGCGGCGGATAGACCTGTGCCGGCAGCGCGGCGGAGAAGAACATCGCGTTGCGCGACAGCGCCGCCAGCACGATCTCGCGCGCCGCTGCGACCGCCGGCGAAGATTCGGGCAGCTGGCGGTTACGTTTGACCTGCGCGCTCTGGCTGCCTGCGGTGACGCGGCCATCCGCCCAATCGGCGGCGTCGAGCAGCTGCCGCAGGCGAGCAAGTTCGTCGGCGTCGAGTACGGAGGGGACTTCAATCAACATGGCAGCTCCAGCGGTTTGAAAAGGCCGCCACCGTATCGTGGCGGCCTGCAGGGTCAGAACGAAACTTCGGCCGTGAGCGAGCCGGAACGCCCGACACCGGGTACTACATGGCCACGGTAGAGGCCGTCGTAGTAGAGCTTATCGAGCAGGTTATCGAGGTTCACGCGCAGCGTGTAGTTACGCAGCGTGTATTGCGCCATCGCATCCCAGCGCGCATAACCCGGCGCCCAGTTCGTGTAGTTCTCGGGCGGCGTGCGGCCACTGACACCCTGCACCCCAGTGCCGACCTTCCATTGGCCCAGGGCATACGTGGTCCACAGGCTGCCGGAGTGCTTGGGTGTGTTGCCCGGCACGTTGCCAACCTGCGACGCGGTACCGGCGTCGATCTTCGCCAACATGAAGGCGTAGTTCGCGAACACTTCCCAGCCCTCGACGATGCGACCGGCAACCGACAGCTCGATGCCATTGGTGTGCCGCTTGCCGGAGAGCAGGTAGTTGGTCTGGCTCGCCGATTCCACGTCGGTATTCCGTTCGTGGTACTTCTCGGTGCGGAACAGCGCGGTCGCGATCGACGCGTTGCCGTCGAAGAGATCCCACTTCGCACCCAGCTCGATGTTGCGGCTCTCTTCCGGCGGCGTGTTGGCGCCACGGGCATCGAACTGGTAGAGGTCGCCGGAGGTCGCGAACGCGGTGCCATAGCTCAGGTAGTACGAGGCCACATCGTTCGGCTGATAGATCAGGCCGGTGCGGTAGCTCCACTCGCGGTCGCTGCGCTCGTAGATCGGGTTCGGGTCGGCCGCCGTCGGCGTGCGTTCATAGCGGCCGCTGAAATTGTCCCAACGCACGCCCAGCAGTGCCTTCCAGTGCGGCACGAACTCGACCAGATCCTGGCCATAGATCGCAAAGCTCTCGGCATCGAAACTGTTGAAGTTGTTGCGCACCCGGGTGTCCGCCACCGTCGCACCGGTGTTCGGGTTGCCGATCGTCGCCGCCGGTTTTGTACGCGTACCGGCATAGCCCCAGCGCTCGTCCGACTCGCGTCCGATCTCGATGCCGCTGGCAATCTGGTGCGTCATGCCGAACCAGTCCTGCTCGGTCGTGTAGTCCGACTGGATGAAGCGCTGCTGGTAGTCGCCACCGCGCGTCTGGTTGCCGCGCGATACCGGCGTCGCATCGGTCACCGGTGAAGTCAGCGGCCACTGCCCTGCGCCGGTACCGCTGTTCACGCCGGCCGTGCTGGCCCACAGGTCGCGCTTGTATTCGCCGTAGCGCGCGGAGGTCTTGATCTGGCTCTTCGCGTCGAAGCGGTGCGTCCAACTGAAGGTGCCAACGTCGGCCGAATCGCGCTGGTAATCCTGATCGAGGCCGTACCACTTGTCCGCCGCCTCATCCACCGGGCGGTTGTTGCGCCAGCGGAAGCCGTAGTCCGGGTTGTCGTTGTAGTCGAGGTG
>NZ_JAYRDJ010000006.1:11040-141391 GCF_041909475.1 Niveibacterium sp.
TACGCAAGGTTGAATTCGTCGGCGGTGCCGATACCCCAGCGCACGCTCGGCGCCACGCCGATACGGTTGGTTTCCGGCCCTTCGCGTCCCGGCTCGCCGGTGGTGTACATCGCATTTACGCGCACCGCGGCCTCATCGCCGATGCGCTGGTTCACGTCGGCGGTGATGCGTTGATAGTTGTCGAACCCCAGCGTGCCCGACAGCCGCGTCTGGTCCATCAGATAGGCCTGCTTGCTGACCTGGTTGATCACGCCGCCGGTGGTGCCGCGGCCGAACAGCATCGAAGCGCCGCCCTTGAGCACCTCGACGCGATCGTTGTTGAACAGGTCGCGGTTGTACTGGCCGACATCCTTCATGCCATCGATGTAGATGTCATTCACCGCCGAGAAGCCGCGGATGTTCATGTTGTCGCCAATGCGGCCGCCCTCGCCGGCGTTGAAGGTGATGCCGGCGACGTTCGACAGCGCCTCGCGCATCGTGTCCTGCCCGCGATCGCGGGTCAGCTGTTCCGGCACCGCGGTGTAGGTGTTCGGAATGTCGCGCGGCAACTGCTTCGATTTGCCGATCGTCGTCGCGCCCGGCTGGTAGGTCTGGCGTGGTGCATCCTGCACTTCACGCGTGGCCTCGACCGGCACTTCCTTCAGCGTGCTCTCGGCCGCCTCGTTGCTGCTCTGCGCATGAGCGCCCTGCGCCGCGAGCAAGCTCGCTGCGATCAACGACGCAACCGGTTTCTTTCGACTCTTGATGCTCACAAGTGACTCCGTGGGGTTGGGGTGGCGCTTCCGCACTTAGCGGCGGATTGCGTCGGGTTTCGTGACGAACTGGATGCGGGTCAGCCCCGCCTGGGCCGCGTCGGCGATCAGCTTCGCGACGTCGCCGTAGGGCACGGTTTCATCCGCCAGCAACTGGATCTCGCTGTCCGGCTTGTCGCGGCCGAGCGTCGTCAGCCGCTCTGCAAGGGCCTCGCGGGTGATCGGCTCGCCGTTCCAGTGCGCCTGGCGCGCGGCATCGATCGCGATGCGAAGCGGATCGGGTGGCGTCTGCATCGGTGCGGCGCTGGCGCGCGGCAGTTGCAGCTTCACCGCCTGCGACACCGAGGCGGTGACCATGAAGATCACCAGCAACACCAGCATCACGTCGATCAGCGGCACCATGTTGATTTCGGCGCGCGGCGCGCCGACGTCGGATTCAAAGCTCCCGAATGCCATGGCGGGCGACCTCAGGCCACCTGGCCGCGCGTGCGCGCCGCCAGGCTCATCACACGCTCGCCGGTCTGGCGCGCATCCTGGCTGCCAAGATCGGTCTTCACACCGGTCGACAGGAAGGCGAACACGTCGTACGCAAACGCGTTGAGCTGCGAGAGCGTCTTCGCGTTCTCACGCGCGATCAGGTTGTAGGCCAGCGCCGCCGGAATCGCGACTGCCAGACCCACGCCGGTCATGATCAGCGCCTCGCCGACCGGGCCGGCGACGGCCTCCAGCGTGTTGGTGCCGGCTGCGCTGATCGCGGACAGCGCGTGGTAGATGCCCCACACGGTGCCAAACAGACCGACGAAGGGCGCGATCGACGCGACCGAGGCGAGGAAGGTCAGGCCGTTCTCAAGCCGGGTGCGGTCCTGCTCGATCGCACGGCGCAGCGCGCGGGTCAGGAATTCATCCGGGCTCGCCGACGCGATCACGCCGGCAACCTCACGGCCGCGGGTGCGCAGCGTATCGACGGCATTGAAGCCGTGATGCACCAGATGCGAGAACGGGTCGGTCACGCCACGGCCGCGCAACCACTGCGCGATCTCCTCGATCGATGCGGCCCGCCAGAAGTGGGTCAGGAAACCGCGGCTCGCACGGCGCTGGCGGACACCACTCACCAGGCGCATGAGGATCAGCGTCCAGCTGCCGATGCTGGCCGCCAGCAGGATCACGAAGGTGCCGCGAATCACGCCGTCGGCATGCGCGATCAGGGGGCTGAGGTTGGCGAGGGCTTCCAAGATAGGCTCCAGTCGAGATGGGCGACGGCCGATGTGTCCGGCGTCGCGGGTCAATGCAGGATGAAAGGAATGGGCACCAGCACCCATTCCGCGATCGCCTCGCTACCGCGGCGGGCGGGTACGAACTTCCAGCGGCGCACCGCTTGCAGCGCCGCCTCGTCGAGCCGGCTGAAGCCGCTGCTGCGCTGCAGCTCGACCTGGCTCGCGACGCCGCTCGGCTCCACCCGAACGCGCAGCACGACACGGCCTTGCTCGCCAAGCCGGCGCGACAACGAGGGGTAATCGGGGCGCGGGTTCTGCAGGTAGTCGGCGTCGAAGCGCGGCGCGCTGACCGGCGCCGGCTCCGCGCTCGCCTCGCCGCCAGCGGGTGGCGCCGCGGGCGCGGCCGCCGGCACAGCCGGCGCATCGTTGCTTGCCGCGCTGCTGGCCGGTGCGCTGACGACGGTCTCACGCACCGGGCGCGGTTGCGGCTGGCTCGTTGGCCGCGTGCTCGCCTGCGGCAGGGGCTTCGGCGGCGTGACCGGCGCTGGCTCCGCCTGCGGGGCGGGCGCATCGGCGACCGACACCGACATCGACGCGATACGCGGCGTCGTCACCGACGACGTACGCGTCGCCATGAACGCCCACAGCACCAGCGCATGGGCGAGGATCGCGACGATCGGTATGCAGAAACGGTGCATCGGCACCGACAGGGCAAATTGCATGGTGGGGGCTCGAAAACGCAGGTGCCGGTCACGGCGTGACGCACTTGTTAACGCGAATTATTCGCATTTGTAGTTCATAGGTCAAGCCAGATTCACCGAAACACGCGCTTCGGCGCCCCCCAATCGGCCCGATGCACACCCGCGAAATGGCTGATCGGCCCTGCCTTGACACGCCGCAAGGCCCCCCCGCCGATGCCGGCTTACCCTCGCCCGGCTTATTTCTGGAGGGGTGTTTTGCGTAAACCCGAACTCGTTTGTCCGGCCGGCAGCCTGCCTTCGATGAAGGCCGCAATCGATCACGGTGCCGACGCCGTCTACATGGGCCTGAAGGACGCCACCAACGCGCGCAACTTCGCCGGCCTGAATTTCGATGCGGCCGCAGCGCGTGAAGGCATCCGCTACGCGCACGCCAAGGGCCGCAAGGTGCTCATGGCGATCAACACCTTCCCGCAGGCGGGCCAGTCCGCCACCTGGCGGCGCGCGGTAGATACCGCAGCGGACTGGGGTGTCGACGCAGTGATCCTGGCTGACGCGGCGCTGCTGGACTACGCCGCGAAGACCCACCCGAACCTGCGCCGCCATCTGTCGGTGCAGGGCTCGGCAACCAACTACGAAGCGATCAACCTGTGCCGCGACCTGTTCGGCATCGAACGCGCTGTGCTGCCCCGCGTGCTGACAGTGCCGCAGGTCGAGCATGTGATCCAGCACACCGAAGTCGAGATCGAAGTGTTCGGTTTCGGCAGCCTGTGCGTCATGGTGGAAGGGCGTTGCCTGCTCTCCAGCTATGCGACCGGCGAGTCGCCCAACACCGCCGGTGTGTGTTCGCCGGCCAAGGCGGTGCGCTGGGCGCAAACGCCTCAGGGCATGGAATCGCGCCTATCGGGCATCCTCATCGACCGCTACGGCAACGACGAACCGGCCGGCTACCCGACGCTGTGCAAGGGCCGCTTCGAGGTCAATGACGAGACCTACTACGCGCTTGAGGAACCCACCTCGCTCAACGTCGTGGCGATGCTGCCCGACCTGATGAAGATCGGTGTCTCGGCGATCAAGGTCGAAGGCCGCCAGCGCAGCCCCGCCTACGTCGCCGAGGTCACCAAGACGCTGCGCGCGGCGATCGACGCCGCCGTCAGCGAAGGCGCGCGCTACCACGTCAAACCCGCCTGGCAAGCCGGGCTCGGCAAGCTCGCCGAAGGTCAGCAGCAAACCCTGGGCGCCTACAGCCGCCCATGGAAATGAGTCGCCCGATGAAGCTCTCTCTTGGTCCCCTGCTTTACTTCTGGCCGCGCGATACCGTGATGGCCTTCTATGCCGAAGCGGCCACGTGGCCGGTCGATACGATCCACCTTGGCGAAGTCGTCTGCAGCCGCCGCCAACAGATGCGCCTGAGCGACTGGCTCGGCCTCGCCAAGGATCTCGCCGCCGCGGGCAAGGAAGTCGTGCTGTCCTCGCAGGCACTGCTGGAATCGGAATCCGAGCTCAAGACGCTGCGCAAGCTGGCGGAGAACGGCGAATTCCTCGTCGAAGCGAACGACCTCGGTGCGGTGAACTGCCTGCGCGGCAAGGGCCCCTTCGTGGCCGGCCCACATCTGAACATCTACAACGCCGATACGCTGGCGCTGTATGCCGGGCTCGGCGCGACGCGCTGGGTGCCGCCGGTAGAGATGGGCCGCGAGCGCCTCGCCACGGTGCTGGAAGGCAAGCCGGCCGGCATCGAGACCGAGCTCTTCGCCTGGGGCCGCCTGCCACTGGCCTATTCTGCCCGCTGTTTCACCGCGCGCCATTTCAACCTGCGCAAGGACGACTGCGAGTTCCGCTGCCTCGAATTCCCGGACGGCCTGCAGCTCGACACCCGCGAAGGCCAGCCCTTCCTCGCGATCAACGGCATCCAGACGCAGTCGGCCGCCAGCCACTCCTTGCTCGGCCACTTGGCCGAAGTCCAGGCGCTCGGTGTCGAACGCCTGCGCATCAGCCCTCAGGCCCAACACACGGCGGAACTCGTCGCGCGCTTCCGCGCCGAACTGGCCGGTCAGGCAGCCGCCGATGCGGCCCCGCTGGCGCCCACGGCCACCTGCGACGGCTACTGGCGCGGCGTGCCTGGAATCGAACTGGAGAAAAACGATGTCCTTGCCTGATTTCACCCTGCCGAGCCCGCTGGCTGCGATTGCGCGCCGCCTGCCCGAGCGCCCTGCCGCGTTCGCCTTCACGACCGCGCTGAACCTCGCCAAACGTGCGGGTAAGCTCGCCGGCGACTGGGAGTTCCTCGAAGGCCGCACGGTGCGCATCGAAATTGAGGATCTCGGCAGCGGCGTGACCTTCACCGCCGCCGCCGGCCGCTTCCATCCGGTCGGCAACGAACCGGAAGTGCGTTTCGCCGCGCGCGCCGCGGACTACCTGAAGATCGCGCTGCGTGAGGAAGACCCGGACACCCTGTTCTTCCAGCGCCGCCTGAAGATCGAAGGCGACACCGAGCTGGGCCTCGAACTGAAGAACCACCTCGACGCACTCGAACTGCCCGCCTTCCTGGATCGCTTGCGGCCACATTGACGGCGGCCTGAAGAAGCGGCGGGGCCGACACCTCGCCGCACGAAGCAGCGGCAGCGACCGAGACGACCTGCCTGTCCGGCTGCAGCCGCGGGCCCCCCGAAACGGGGCCATGCGTCCTCGCAGCCGCCAACCCCGATCTTCAAGTGCCGCGCCAACACCCCTCCGTGCTTGGCCGATCGGCCGCGCGGCCAGTCGCGGCGAGGCTTGCAGCGCGATGTCATACGCCCGGTGACGTGACGCACTTCACCGACGACGCAGGCGATAAGCGGCACTCTCCGGTCAGGCACGATGCGCCCGGCACCCGCCGGCG
Source organism: Niveibacterium sp. (assembly GCF_041909475.1). Classification (NCBI taxonomy): domain Bacteria; kingdom Pseudomonadati; phylum Pseudomonadota; class Betaproteobacteria; order Rhodocyclales; family Rhodocyclaceae; genus Niveibacterium; species Niveibacterium sp. The sequence goes on from NZ_JAYRDJ010000006.1 coordinate 16,586, forward strand.
GGTGCCCGTACGCCGGCCCGCGCGCCGGCCCGAACGCGGCGCAGGCCGCAGGAAGGCAAGTCGCCCATGTGCCAGCTGCTTGGCATGAACTGCAATACGCCGACGGACATCTGCTTCTCGTTCACCGGCTTCCAGGCGCGCGGCGGTCTCACCGACCAGCATCGCGACGGTTGGGGCATTGCGTTCTACGATGGCTGCGGCGTGCGCGTCTTCCTTGATGCCCAGGCAACCATCGATTCACCGATCGCCGCGCTGGTGCGCAGCTACCCGATCCACTCGAAGAACGTCATCGCGCACATCCGCAAAGCCACGCGCGGTGCGGTCGGGCTGGAGAACACCCACCCCTTCCAGCGCGAGTTGTGGGGGCGCTACTGGATCTTTGCGCACAACGGCCATCTGCGCGACTTCACGCCACGCTTCGATGGCGGCTATCAGCCGGTCGGCGCGACCGACAGCGAGCGGGCGTTCTGCCACATCCTGCAGTCGCTGCGCGCATGCTTTCCGGGTGGCGAGCCGGCACCCGACGCACTGTATGAGGCACTGCGCGGGCTAGCGGCGGAGATCGGCGCACATGGCGAATTCAACTTCCTGCTCTCCGACGGGCGCCGCCTGTACGCGCACTGCGCATCGCGGCTCACCTTTATCGTGCGGCAGGCACCATTCGGTGTCGCGCACCTCAAGGATCAGGACCTCAGTGTCGATTTCAAAGAAGTGACGACGCCGCACGATCGCGTGGCGATCATTGCGACGACGCCGCTAACGGACGATGAACCCTGGCAATCGGTGCCACGCGGCACACTGCTTGCATTCAAGGACGGCATGCCCGAACACTTTGAAGACATGAGCACCGGCGTCGGCTGCGAACCGGGCGCCAGCCTGGAGGCCGCATGAGCACCATGGCCTGCGAGCTGTGCAACGTAGCAGGCGGCGAAGTGCTGTGGCAGGACGCACGCTGCCGCGTGATCCGCGTCGCCGACGAACACTATCCGGCGTTCTGCCGCGTCGTGTGGCACGCGCATGTGGCTGAAATGACCGATCTGGAAGATCAGGACCGTGCGCATCTGATGGCGGTGGTGTGGGCCACCGAGCGCGTGCTTCGCGATGCGATGCAGCCCGCGAAGATCAACCTGGCGAGCTTCGGAAACATGGTGCCGCATGTGCATTGGCATGTGATTCCGCGCTTTGCCGATGACCGGCACTTTCCGCAATCGGTGTGGGGCACGCCGCAGCGCGATGGGGTCGCTCATGCGGGGCCAACGTCAGCTGCGCTGCAGGCGGCCCTGATGGACATACTCGGGTGCGGCACACAGGCCGCACCCCTAAGATAACGACAAGCAGGTAATGCAGCGCCGTCTCCGACGGCACCGAGAGGAAGAGACCATGGCCATCGCGACCGAAAACCGGCCCGATTTCAGCAACCCGGACGCCTGCCTGGCGTGGCTTGCCAGCCTGAACCCGACCAACCTGCACGAGACCCACGAATTGCTGGCCGCCATGCTCGGCAGCCTGCAGGAACGGCCGCCGCTACCGGCGCAGCATCTGCAGGTGCTCGAAGCGGCGCGTAGCGCCGTCGAATTCGTGCAGACGGAACTCGCACGCCGGTACGCGGCGCGCCCGCTGCCACCGGTCAGCCAGGAAGACGAAACGCTGCGCATCGTCGTCGAGCTGTGGCAACAGATGCTGCGCGGCTACACGCTGATCGCGCAGCGCAGCGCACTGGACCCGGCCTTCATCGACCGCCGGCCGATGCTCGCACAGCGGCGCATCCACTACCACGGCAGCCTGATCCTCGAATACTTCCGCGCACGCCGGGAAGTGCCGGCCGGCATGTGGGCAGAGTTGCACCGGCTCTACGGCGCCGCCGAGGACTGGAACGTGGCTACCGTGCGCGTTGGCGAGCCGCTCAATGAAACCTGGCGCGCGCAGAGCTGCGCCGAGGCCTACATCGCGATCCTGCTGGTCGACGCCGCCAACCCTTACGGCCGCACACCGCGCGAGTTCACCTGGATTCTGCGTTGGGCGCAGCGCTTTGCGCCGCACTGCACGATTCACACCGACGTCGCCGTGGAAGAGAAATCCGCCTACGCGATCGACCTCGCGCAAGACTTCGGCCTGCGCCCGATTGCCGTGGCAACCCCGGGCAAAACCTTGCGCCGCGTCGACAGCCAGCGCCTCGCAGCGCATATCCAGGCCGTCGTCGCCCAGTTCAAACGCGGCGCGTCGCCAGCCTCGCTGGGCCTCGGTGAAGACTGTGTGCAACCGGCCTGCGCGCGCCTGCTGGTCTCCTTGTACCGCCCCTGGGGCCTCGCTGCTGCAGGTCGCCGCTTTGCGCGCAAGAACACCAACGGCGCGATCCAGATCGCGACCGACCTGCCTTCGATCGGCTACTTCGTCTCCGGCCGGCCCTTTGAACAGCCTTCCGACGTGCGCGCCGGCACCTTCCGCGACACGATGTCGGTGTACACGATCGGAGAGCAGGTCGAGTCAGCCGACCGCAGCGAAGGCGAGCTTTACGCCCGCGCCGCGCAACTGGGCCTGATACTCGAACACTGGGAAATCGCGGACCAGTCGTTGCAGGGTTTCCGCATTGCGCGCCACACTTCGGGCTCGCGCGTCGACCACCGGCAACTGGTGGCTTTGCGCCCGTCCGACGGCGAGAACTTCCTGCTCGCCGAGATCAGCTGGTTGATGTATCGCAGCAACGGCCAGTTGCTCGCTGGCGTGTCACTGATGGCCGGCGTACCGGTGATGGCCGGTGCGCGCATCCGCAACGCCAATGGCGCCGGGCTACGCGAGAACTACCACCAGGCCTTCATCCTGCCGGCGGTGCCAGCGCTGAAGTCCGAATCCAGTCTGGTGCTGCCGGCTGGCTGGTATCAGGCGGACCGGCTGATCGATGTGCACGCCGAAAAGCCCTTCACCGCCCGCATCATCAAGCTGATCACGCGCGGCACCACCTTCGACCGCGTCAGTTTCGAGCGCCTGCCGGGCTGAAGCCTGCGCCTACAGCACCGGCCGGGCGACGCGCTCGGCCGGAAAGACCGCCGCAAAGGTAGAACCCACGGCCGGCGTCGATTCGATCTGCAGGTTCGCCTGATGGCGGCTGAGTGCGTGTTTGACGATCGCCAGCCCGAGGCCGGTGCCACCACTCTCGCGCGAGCGGCCACGATCGACACGGTAGAAGCGTTCGGTTAGGCGCGGCAGGTGATGCGGCTCAATACCAAGCCCGGTATCGGTCACGGCGAAGCGTGCACCGCCGCCTGCCGCCACATTCCAGCGCAGGCGCACTTCGCCACCTTCAGGTGTGTAGCGCACCGCATTCGATACGAGGTTCAGCAAGGCGCTGTGCAACTCCTTGCGCGAACCGCGCAGGCCGACCGGGCCATCAAGTTCCAGTGTGATGCGGTGACGTCCGGACGACAGCGCAAGCGCCTCATTCAGGATGGTCTCCAACAAGGGCGCCATCTCGACCGTCTCGTCGTAGGAAGCCGCTGCACTGGTTTCCAGCGCCGCCAGTTCCAGCAGATCCTCCACCAGATGCTGCATACGGCCCGCCTGTTCGGAGGCCAGCCGCAGATAGCGACGGGCCTCCTCAGGCGGCAACTCGTCGAGCATCTCGTCCAGCGTTTCGAGAAAACCCGACACCACGGTCAGCGGCGTCTTGAGCTCGTGCGACACGTTAGCCACGAAGTCGCGACGCATGGTCTCGAGCTTTTCGAACTGCGTCACGTCGCGCGACAGCACCATGCTCTGCTCTTCGCCGAAGGGCACGATCTGGATCGACAGCACCATGCCAGCGTGCCGGGCGAGGCGGCAGGTCAGCGGTTCGGCGGTGCGCTCGCCAGTCAGGTAAGCCACGAAGTCGGGCTGGCGAACCAGATTGGTGATCGGCTTGCCGGTGTCGCGTTCGCCGTCGAGCCCGAAGTGCACCTCGGCGGCCGGGTTGATCCACTCGATGAAGTTCTCCGCCGACAGCAGGATCACGCCGGAGGGCATCGCCGATGTGGCCTCGCGGAAACGGGCGAGAGCCTGTGCGAGTCGGTCGCGCTGATTGAGGCTGCGGCGTGCATGGCGCGACAGATCGGCGAACACGTAATCCCACACGCCGAAGGCCTGCGGCAAGGGTGTGCCGATCGGCTCGCGCGTCCACAGCACGAGCTTTTTCAGGCTGCGCAGATGGTAGAAAAACAGCGCACCCAGCAGGGCGACGAATACCAGCAATGCAGCCGTGGCACCGAACAGCGGCCAGCAGGCAAGCGCGACCACCACAAAGGCGATCAACGCCCCGCCAAAACCGCCCCAGACATAACGCGCTGGCCGCATCTTTCGCCTTATTCGCTCGTCAGCGCAACGTCGGAGGAGAAGCGGTAGCCCGCGCCCCGCACCGTCTGGATCAGGCTATCGTGCTGCGTCGGCTCCAGCGCGCAGCGCAGGCGGCGAATGTGCACATCCACCGTGCGCTCTTCGACGAACACATGGTCACCCCATACCTGATCAAGCAATTGGGCGCGCGAGTGCACCCGCTCCGGGTGGGTCATCAGGAAGTGCAGAAGGCGGAATTCGGTCGGGCCCAGCGCCAGCGGCGTCGGCCCCGCGCTGACGCGGTGCGTGGCAGGGTCGAGGCGCAGGCCACCCAGTTCCACCGCGTCGTCCGTCACCTGCGGCGCACGGCGGCGCAGCAGCGCCTTGATGCGCGCCACCAGCTCGCGCGGCGAGAAGGGCTTGGTGATGTAGTCGTCGGCGCCGATCTCCAGCCCGGCGATCTTGTCCGCCTCGTCGGAGCGCGCGGTCAACATGATGATCGGGATCGCGCGGGTGCGCTCCTCGGCGCGCAAACGCTTCGCAAGTTCGATGCCCGAGATGCCGGGCAGCATCCAGTCGAGCAGCACAAGGTCGGGCAGGGCATCGCGCACGATACGCTGGGCCGTCTCGGCATCAGCGGCGCGCACCACGGTGTGGCCGGCACGGGTGAGGTTGGCGGCGATAAGTTCCTGGATCGCGGGCTCGTCTTCAACGAGCAGGATATTGGCTGGCATGGTCTGACTCCGGTCGCCTCGGGGTAGAGGGTTCGGCGACGAGTCTATTGCGTTCACTTGAACGATTTATGACACGTCACGTTATTGAAACACACCCGTCGCCGCGCTGACGTCCGGGCGACACATGACGCCAGGGTGACAGACAGCATCCGGGGGCCGTCGCAGCATCGGGTTGCGCGATCCTGCGCGACCCGCACGGTGTCGTCCGATGACCGAACACTTTGATGCGCTTGAAACACGCGCGCCCGCCGAACGCGAAGCCGCCCTGATGGCACGACTGCCAGCGCAGATCGCATTGGCACAGGCACGTGCGAGCGCCTACGCCCACAGTCTGCAAGGCATCGACGCTGCGACGATCACGTCGCGCGCGGCGCTCGCCACATTGCCGGTGGTGCGCAAAGGCGAGCTGCTGGCGCAGCAACTGCAACAGCCCCCCTTTGGCGGTTTCGCCACCGTCGGATGGGGCCCTGATTGTGCGCGGGTGTTCGCATCGCCGGGTCCGATCCACGAGCCGGAAGCGCCACAGCGCGACTACTGGCGCATGGCGCGCGCCCTGCACGCCGCAGGCTTCAGACGGGGCATGCTGGTGCACAACAGTTTTTCGTACCACTTCACGCCGGCGGGCTCGATGCTCGAGTCCGGCGCGCACGCGCTGGGCTGCACCGTGTTCCCGGCCGGCACCGGACAGACAGAACTTCAGCTGCAGGCACTGGCGACCTTGCGCCCTCAGGCCTATGTCGGCACGCCATCCTTCCTGCGCATCCTGCTCGAACGCGCTGCCGAGAGCGGCCAAGCCTGTGAGAGCCTGCGCCACGCGGCGGTGTCCGGCGAAGCGTTTCCGTCCAGCCTGCGCGATGCACTGGCAGCGCAGGGCATCGACGCCTATCAGATCTACGCCACGGCCGATCTCGGTGTGATTGCCTATGAAACGGCGGCACGTGCGGGACTCGTCGTGGACGAGGAGCTCATCGTCGAACTCGTGCATCCTGGTAGCGGCGACCCCGTGCCTGACGGCGAAGTCGGCGAAGTGGTGGTGACGAATTTCAACCCGACTTACCCGCTGATCCGCTACGGCACGGGCGATCTGTCGCGGGTGTTGCCTGGATCGAGCCCCTGCGGGCGGACGAACATGCGACTGGCTGGCTGGCTCGGACGCGCCGACCAGGCCGCCAAGGTGCGCGGCATGTTCGTGCATCCGGGGCAGATTGCCGCAATCCTGCGACGCTTCGGTGAAATCAGCCGCGCGCGACTGGTCATCGACAACCCGGATGGCAAGGACCGCATGGTGCTGCATTGCGAAGCAGGCGAGCCCACCAACGGCCTTGAAGGCGCGGTGACGGATGCCTTGCGGGAATCAACCAAGCTGCGCGCGGAGGTGCGCTGGCAAACCCCCGGCACGCTGCCGAACGACGGCAAGCTCATCGAAGACCTGCGGCACTACAACTGAGGCCGCGCCGACACGGCGCCGCCCCAAGCAAAGCTCAGGTCGGCAGTTTGCGGGGCTTGTGCTTGGCCTTCGCGAAGACGCGGTCGAACAGCCAGTTCGGCGCCATCGCGAGGATGCGGGCGACGATACCCATCTGCCACGGGATGACTGTATAGCTGGTGCCGCGCTCGATCGCGCGGGCAAACCGCTGCGCCGCCACGTCGGCATCGAGGATGAACGGCATCTTGTACGGATTGACCGCGGTCAGCGGCGTGCGGATGTAGCCGGGCGCAATCGTCACGACCTGCACACCACTCGCACGCATCTCGACCCGCAGGGCTTCGAGGTACTTCACGGCGGCTGCCTTCGAGGCGCTGTACGCGCTGCCACCGGGCAACCCGCGCACACCGGCCACCGACGCGATGCCGACAAGCCGGCCGGCGCCCCGTTCGCGCATCGCAGCAACGAAGGGGTGGAAGGTGGCGAACATGCCCAGCACGTTGGTGCGCAGCACCGCTTCGAACACATCGAGATCTTCGGCATGCTCGGTCAGGACCCCGACCGAGATGCCTGCATTCGCGATCACGACATCGGGCAGGCCGTGGCGCGCAATGAACGCATCAGCCGCCGCCTTCATCGCCGGCAGATCGGCGACGTCGGCCGAGAGGGCCATGTGGCCCTCGCCGGGTAGCGATGCGATCAGCGCGGCAAGTTTGTCGGCGCCACGCGCCACCAGCCCCAGCACGGCGCCCTGCGCAGCGTAATGCTTCGCGAGCGCCTCACCGATGCCACTCGATGCGCCGGTGAGGAAAACCCGCTGCCGCGCGGTGCCGCTCACTTGCGGCCGCGCTCGCTACGGGCTCGCGCGATCAGCTGGTTGACCACCGCGAGCGTACCTTCGAGCGAATTGGTCATGCTCGGCGCGGTCATGTACTTGCCGTCCACCGCCAGCGTCGGCACGCCCTGGATCTGATACGACGCGGCCACCTGCGTGGCGCGCTGCAGCTTGCTGGCAACCGAGAAGGAGCGGAAGTTCTCGTTGAACTTGGCAACGTTGACGCTGTTCTTCTGCAGCCAGGCGTTGCGCGCAGCTTCGTCTTCCAGGTTCACGCGGTCGTTGTGGATGGCCGAGAAAGTCAGCATCGACATCCGCTCCGTCTCACCCATCAGCTCATAGGTCAGGTACATCTTCGCCAGCACCGTCCAGGCATCGCGATTGAAGGTGATCGGGATGCGACGGAACTGCACATCCTTGGGCAGCTGCTTGAGCCAGGCTTCAAGCACCGGCTCGAGCTCATGACAGTGCGGGCAACCGTAGGAGAAGAACTCCAGCACCTCGATGCGATCACCGCTCTCGGTCGGCCGCGCCGGGTTGATGACGCGGAAATCCTTGCCCGCCTGCAGCGCCTTCTGCGCAAAGGCGCGGGAGGACATAGCCGCTACGGCGGCGAGCGAAACGATCTGCTTGAAGAGGTCACGACGATTCATGCGTTGGGGCTCCGATAATGGGTTCAGTGACCCGACTGCGTGGCGGCAGGGGTCGATGCTTTGACCTTGACCACGTTCGATTCGATCCCGGCCTGCGCCAACTGCGCACGCGCGGCGTTCATGTCTTCAGGTTTTGCGTACGGGCCGATGCGCACGCGATGCAGCGTGCCCTTGTCGCCAGCCTCGACGCGCTGCACGCTCGCTTCGACCCCCATCAGCGCCAGCCGCGCCTTGAGGTTATCGACCTCGGAGGGGTCGGCAAACGCGCCGAGTTGCAGATAGAAACGCTCGGCCGATTCGGCCTGTGCCGCAGGCTTGGCATTCTGGGCCGGCGGCAGCGCGGCCTGATCGCCCTTGGGCAGGATGTCGTAGAAATCGAACTTCTTGTCGCCGTCCGGCGCCGACTGCGCCGCCGGTTGTGCCGGTGCGGTAGCGGCCTGCTCTGCAGGTTTCTCGACCGGCTTGTCGCCCGGCTTGCCAGGCAACGCGATTGGCGCGCCGCCGATGCTCTGCGCCGCCTCGGGTTTGCTGCCCGCCTTCTGGAAGTCGTACGGCCGCGAGAAGTACCAGGCGAGCGCGGCTGCAATCAATACACCGATGATGAGACCGACAAAGACGCCGATCAGGGTACTGCCCTGGCTGCTGTTACGCGCGGGCTGGGGACGCGGTTTCTGGGCGCGGCTCATCGTGAATGCACGGTTGACGGATAACGGGCAAGTATAGCGTGCTGCCCGTTGCGTTGCGCCGGAGCCCCTGCGGCTTTGTCCAGCGGGGCTTTGCCGGTAGAGTTTCGCATTCGTCCGGCTGCATCGTGCAGCCGGCCCGCAGCCCGCTGTTCCACCATACAGAATCGCCCGTGCGCCTGTTCCGCCTGATCAAGATCGTGCATGTCAGCCTGCGTTTCGGGCTGGACCGGATCGTCCTCGACAGTACTTCCGAACGTTTGTCGGCCTGGGCCGGCCGGCTGCTGTTCTGGCGCGACCTTTCTGCGCCGCGCGCGGTGCGGCTGCGTGAAGCGCTCGAATCGCTCGGGCCGATCTTCGTCAAGTTCGGTCAGGTGCTCTCCACGCGGCGCGACCTGATCCCGCCCGACATCGCCGACGAACTGGCGAAGCTGCAGGATCGCGTACCGCCCTTCCCAACCGAACAGGCACTGGCCGTGATCGAGGCCGAGTACGGCCGTTCGGTGGATCAGGTGTTCAAGCGTTTCGATCGCAAGCCGATCGCCTCGGCGTCCATCGCGCAGGTGCACTTCGCCGAGCTGCACGACGGCACGGAAGTGGCCCTAAAAGTGGTACGGCCAGGTATCGAGCGCGTGATCGAGCATGACCTGGGGCTGCTCGAAGCGGCTGCCTACCTGATCGAGCGGGTGTGGGTGGATGGCCGACGGCTCAAACCACGCGAGGTGGTGGCGGAGTTCGCCAAGCATCTGCGTGACGAGCTGGATCTGATGCGCGAAGCCGCCAACTGCTCGCAACTGCGGCGCAACTTCAAGGGCTCGCCGTTGCTGGTGGTGCCCGAGGTGTATTGGGATTACTGCTCGTCGCGCGTGATGGTGATGCAGCGCATGGTCGGCACGCCGATTTCGCAGTTGGATCGCCTGCGCGAGCAAGGCGTGAACCTGCCTGCGCTGTCGCGTGCCGGCGTGGAAATCTTCTTTACGCAGGTGTTCCGTGATGGCTTCTTTCACGCCGACATGCACCCGGGCAACATCTTCGTGTCGGCCACCGGCAAATACATCGCGCTCGACTTCGGCATCATGGGCACGCTGGAAGAGCGGGACAAACAGTACTTGGCGCAGAACTTCATCGCCTTCTTCCGCCGCGACTACAAGCGCGTTGCCCAGGCGCATGTGGACGCAGGCTGGGTGCCGGCCGGCACCCGAGTCGATGAGTTCGAGAGCGCGATCCGCGCCGTGTGCGAGCCGATCTTCGACAAGCCGCTCAAGGACATCTCCTTCGGCAAGACGCTACTGCGGCTTTTCCAGACCGCACGCCGCTTCCAGATGGAGGTGCAGCCGCAACTTGTGCTGCTGCAGAAGACCCTGCTCAACATCGAAGGTCTCGGCCGCGAACTCGATCCGGAACTGGATCTGTGGAAGACCGCCAAGCCCTTCCTCGAACGCTGGATGAACGAGCAGATCGGCTGGCGCGCCTTCGTCCGCCACGTCGAGGAAGAGGCGCCGAACTGGGCAATGTACTTCCCGCAGTTGCCGCGCTTGGTCCATCAGGCGCTGCAACACGAAGACCGCGATGCGCTGCGTGAATCGCTGGCCCAGATCGAGCGCCAGCAGGTACGCACCGCAACCTGGTTGCGCGTGCTCGGGTTCGCTGCGCTGGTGCTGGCCGCGGTCGAGGTCTGGCACCTCTGGCACGGCTGAATTCCGGCCGTTTGGCGGTGCAAAAAAACGGGAAATACTCAATCGCATCAGGGCTATAATCGCGCCCGATCGATTGCGCCGGCGTCATCCGTAACACCGGCTCAGGCTGTCGAGTAGGGCCTCCGGCGTTGCCGGGGGCTTTTTACTGGCCTCGCGCACCCGCCGGGTGCGCCGCATCCCTCTCCCTGACCATGCTGCTGAGCTTTGTCATTGCCTACTGGCTGATCTCCATCGGAATCGGCCTCTACGCCGCGCTGCGGGTACACAACAGCCGCGACTACGCAGTCGCCGGCCGCAGCCTGCCGATGTACATCGTCACCGCGACGGTGTTCGCCACCTGGTTCGGCTCTGAGACCGTGCTGGGCATTCCCGCGACCTTCCTGAAGGAAGGCCTACATGGCGTGGTGGCCGACCCCTTCGGCTCTTCGCTGTGCCTGATCCTGGTCGGCCTGTTCTTCGCCAAACCGCTGTACCGCCTGAACTTGCTGACGATTGGCGACTATTACCGCCAACGCTTCGGCCGCACGGTCGAGATCATCACGACGATCTGTATCGTGATCTCGTATCTGGGCTGGGTCGCGGCGCAGATCAAGGCGCTCGGGCTGGTGTTCAACGTGCTGTCGGACGGCGGCATCTCGCAGGAGATGGGCATGGTGCTCGGCGCCGGTTCGGTGCTGATCTACACGCTGTTCGGCGGCATGTGGTCGGTAGCGATCACGGACTTCATCCAGATGATCGTGATCGTGATCGGCCTGCTCTTCATTGGCTGGGAAGTGTCGGATCAGGTCGGCGGCGTCGGCGTGGTGGTCAACCACGCCCTGGAACACGGCAAGTTCAACTTCCTGCCGGAACCGACCATGTCGGCAATCGTGCCCTTCATGGCGGCCTGGATGACGATGATGCTGGGCTCGATCCCGCAACAGGATGTCTTCCAACGCGTGCAGTCCTCCGCCAACGAGAAGATCGCCGTGCGCGCGTCGGTACTTGGCGGCTCGCTGTACTTCGTATTCGCCTTCGTGCCGATGTTCCTCGCCTATTCGGCAACGCTGATCGCGCCGGATCTGGTCGCCAAGTACATCGACAGCGATTCGCAGCTGATCCTGCCCGAACTGGTGCTGCAGAAAGCGCCGCTGTTCGCGCAGATCATGTTCTTCGGCGCGCTGCTGTCGGCGATCAAGAGCTGCGCCTCGGCAACCCTGCTGGCGCCATCGGTGACGTTCTCCGAGAACCTGCTGCGGCCGCTCATCACCGCATGGCGCCCGAACCTCACCGACCATCAATTCCTGCGCATCATGCAGGCCGTGGTGCTGGTGTTCACTGCGAGCGTTACCTACATCGCCATGAATTCCAAGCTGTCGATCTACGGCCTGGTGGAGAACGCCTACAAGGTGACCTTCGTAGCCGCCTTCGTACCGCTTGTCACCGGCCTTTACTGGAAGCGCGCCACCAACCAGGGCGCGATCGCATCGATGGTGCTGGGTTTGATGTCCTGGCTGGCCTGTGAGGCGATGGCCGCGATGCCGACGCCCCCAGAATGGATCGCCACCTGGCCGCCACAGTTCGTCGGCTTTCTGGTCGCGATCTTCGCGATGGTGCTGTTCTCGCTGCTGCCGCAAAAGATCCGCAACAGTGGCGTACTGGTTGGCCACAGCGGCCCGGTCGGCTATCACCCGGCTGCCGGACACGGCCCTCACCACGGTAGCGAGCCCGCTGCGCATCCGCACCACGGTGCTGCACGCCCACCCCATCCGCAGCCCTGAGTTCGCAAGGCTCGCCAAACAAGGGGGTCGCCTCCCGCCCGGGGAGCGACCCCTTGTTGCATTTTTGGGGTGCCAGGCGAGCCGTGCTACCGTTGTGAACGAGCCGCCGCATTGGCGCAGGACACCGGTTTGCCATCCACTCCACGCAATCATCTTCCGCGCGATCTCGCCATCGCCGTCACGCTGCTGACGACGTATGCCTGCCTGCATCCATTCTCGGGCTGGCATTCGATCGGCGTCGGGCCGTTCGACTTTCTCGCCGCCCCGTGGCCCCGCTACTTCACCGGGCTCGACATCGGCCTGAACGTGCTTGGCTTTGCACCGATCGGCTTCGCGTGGGGCACCGTGTTGTCGCGTGGCATGCCGCCGGGTCGCCGGGTGTTGGTCGTGTGGATCGCGGCAACACTGCTGAGCCTGACGATCGAGACAATCCAGAACTACCTGCCGACACGCGTCGCAAGCAATCTCGACCTTTTCGCCAACAGCATCGGCGGCCTGCTTGGCGCGATCCTCGCACTGCGCTTCGGGCGCATCTTCGATGACAACGGTGCGCTGGCACACTGGCGCGAGCGCCGCATCCTGCCGGGCCGCACCGGCGGCTTCGGCCTGCTGGTGGTCGGCCTGTGGTGGGTGTCGCTGCTGAATCCGAGCAGCTACCTGTTCGCAAACGGTGACCTGCGCAACCTGATCGACCTGACCCCCAGTTACGCGCTGACCGGCCACGGTTTCCTGCGCGTGGAGCTTGCGCTCACGGCCGCGAATACGGTGGCGATCGGCTTGCTGGCAAGGCACGCGATGCGCTCGCCCTCGCTGCTGCTGGCGACGACCGTGCTGCTGGCCGGCATTGGCGTGAAGACGCTGGCCAGCTCGCTGTTCCTGGTGCCTGCGCAACCCTGGCACTGGGCCACACCGGGCGGGCTACGCGGGCTCGCGATCGGTATCGCCTTGCTGGCATTGTTCTGGCGAGCCAGCGTGCATACTCGCCACACCTTGATCGGCCTCGCACTGATGACCGCAACCGCGCTGGTCAACCTCGCCCCCGACAACCCCTACTGGGATGCCATGACCCGCATCCGCCAGCAAGGCCATGTGTTGAATTTCCACGGCCTGACCGAGCTGGTCGGCAGCTTCTGGCCCTTCTTTGCGCTGCTGTGGCTGAGCTTCGGCACGCGGCGCGCGGAGAAGGTGCAATGAGCGCGTTCGCCGAAGCCCTGATCACATGGCAGCAACAGCATGGCCGTCACGATCTACCCTGGCAGGCAAATCGCGACGCCTACCGCGTGTGGCTATCCGAAATCATGCTGCAGCAGACGCAGGTAGACACGGTGATCCCGTACTACCAGCGTTTCCTCGCGCGCTTTCCCGATCTGGCCTCACTCGCGGCCGCGCCGGTCGACGACGTATTGGCGCTCTGGAGCGGACTCGGCTACTACGCGAGGGCGCGCAACCTGCACGCCGCCGCGCAGCAGGTCGTACGCTTGCATGGCGGCCGTTTCCCGACATCCGCAGCCGAAATCGCCGAGTTGCCCGGCATCGGCCGCTCCACCGCCGCAGCCATTGCAGCATTCTGTTTTGGCGAACGAGCCGCGATTCTCGATGGCAATGTAAAGCGGGTGCTCGCTCGGCACTTCGGCATCGAAGGCTTTCCCGGCGTACGCGCGGTAGAGCAATCGATGTGGGCGCTCGCCGAATCGCTGTTGCCCGCGCAGGGCGTGGATACCTACACCCAGTCGCTGATGGATCTGGGCGCCACGGTGTGCACGCGCAGCCGCCCTCGCTGCGCCGAATGCCCGGTTACGAACAGCTGCGTGGCACGTCAGCAGGGCCGCCAAGCGGAACTCCCGACACCCCGCCCGACGCGCGTGGTGCCCGAACGGCAAAGTCGGGTGCTGATTGCCTGCAACGGCGGTGCGGTACTGCTGCAGAAGCGGCCGGCGCACGGCATCTGGGGTGGCCTTTATGCACTGCCCGAAATTCCGGATGAGCTCGATGCCGAAGCCCATGCGCTGACACTCGGGTTACGCGTGGTCGGCGTGGCCAAAGCCCTGCCGCCGCTGCGGCACGCCTTCACCCACTTCCGCCTGACGCTTGAGGCGTTAGTGCTGGATGTGGTGGGCGAAGGTGTGCGCGACCCGGCCTGGCGCTGGGCCAGCCAACAGGAATGGGATTCGCTTGGCCTGCCAACGCCGGTCCGGCGCCTGCTCGACAGCCTCTGAGAGTGCGCCGCTCAGGCGTCCTGCTTGAGCAAGCCGCGCTGTACAAGAAACTGTTGGATGATGGTGAGCCGCATCAGCGGGTCCTCGAGTTCCAGCAACTTCTGTTTGGCCTTCACCGGTATCGGCAGGATCTCGGTATAGCGGTAGCCGACCCAGGCTGCGTCGTCGAAGCGGTGCGGCGCCGGAATCGCGGTGTCACCCGCATCCGCGACGACGGCCTGCAACAAGGGCAGGGTGTCGGCGAGGGTTTCCGGCGGCGCCTGTACCGCGGGCTCCGGCATCCATTCGACCACTGCACGCAAGAGACCATCAGGCTGGGCGACCGCATGCGCAATGCGGAAACGACGCTCGCCGGTCACGACGATCTGCAGGATGCCGGGCTGATCCATATCCCACTCGACGATGCGCGCGCTCGTGCCGACTTGTGCGGGTGTGGCCGGCGCGCCGACTTCCTGACCCTCTTCGATCAGACACACGCCGAAGCTGCTGCCATCCCGGATGCACGCCTTGACCATGTCCATGTAGCGCACTTCAAACACTTTGAGCGGCAAACGCGCTTCAGGAACCAGTACGGTATGCAAGGGAAACAATGGGAGTTCGGCGGGCATTTCAGGCATCGGATCGGTCTCGCTGGGCGAGCGAAACGCGCGCCGTGTGAAGTGGTGGAAGTGTGCCATGTTTTACTGCACGCACCCGACTCAGGCGCACGCAATCTCTGTGCCATAATCGTTTCCACAGAATCGAGGAAACCCCATGGACGACAACAAGGCGAAAGCACTTCAGGCCGCGCTGGCCCAGATCGAGAAGCAGTTCGGCAAGGGCTCCATCATGCGGATGGGCGACGGCGAGGTGGAGTCGGACATCCAGGCGGTGTCGACTGGCTCCCTCGGGCTGGACATTGCATTGGGCATCGGCGGCCTGCCGCGCGGCCGCGTGATCGAAATCTACGGCCCGGAATCCTCCGGCAAAACCACGCTGACGCTGCAGGCGATTGCCGAAATGCAGAAGATGGGCGGCGTGGCGGCCTTCATCGACGCCGAGCACGCGCTCGACGTGTCCTACGCGCAGAAGCTTGGCGTGAATGTTGGCGACCTGCTGATCTCGCAGCCGGATACCGGCGAGCAGGCGCTCGAAATCGCTGACATGCTGGTCCGCTCGGGTGGTGTCGACATCCTGGTCATCGACTCGGTTGCTGCGCTGACGCCGAAGGCCGAAATCGAGGGCGAGATGGGCGACCAGCTGCCCGGCCTGCAGGCCCGCCTGATGTCGCAGGCACTGCGCAAGCTGACCGGCAACATCAAGCGCACCAACACGATGGTCATCTTCATCAACCAGATCCGCATGAAGATCGGCGTGATGTTCGGCAACCCGGAAACCACGACCGGCGGTAACGCGCTGAAGTTCTACGCCTCAGTGCGTCTGGACATCCGCCGTACCGGCACGATCAAGAAGGGCGACGAGGTGATCGGCTCGGAGACCAAGGTCAAGGTCGTCAAGAACAAGGTCTCGCCACCGTTCAAGGAAGCGCACTTCGACATCCTCTACGGCGAAGGCATCTCGCGTGAAGGCGAGATCATCGACATGGGTGTCGAGCAACGCTTCGTCGACAAGAGCGGCGCTTGGTACGCCTATAACGGCGAGAAGATCGGGCAAGGCAAGGACAATGCGCGCGAGTTCCTGCGCTCGCATCCTGAGACTGCACGCGAAATCGAGAACAAGATCCGCGTTCAGTTGGGCCTGCCCGAGCTGCCGGCCGGGGAAGCTGCCGCGGCCTGAACGGGCCACGAAGACAAGCGATGAGCAGCGACGAGCTGAAAGCCCGCGCGCTGCGCACGCTGGCGCAGCGCGAGCACAGCCGGGCCGAATTGGCGCGCAAGCTCGCGGCGCATGGCGAGCCGGAAGCGGTCGAAGCGGTGCTTGAACGGATGAGCGAACTGGGCCTGCTGTCCGACGCCCGCTTCGCCGAAAGTTATGTGCGCAGCCGCGCCGGCAGGCTGGGCCAGCGACGCATCCAGCACGAGCTCGCACAGCGCGGCGTGGATCAGGACACGATCAGCGACGCGCTAGCGAGCGAGTTGGGCGAAACAGAGCTGGAACGCGCCCGGGCCATATGGGCACGCAAGTTTGGCAATGTGCCGGGCGATGCAAAGGAATGGGCGCGCCAGGCGCGCTTTCTGACCGCCCGCGGATTCTCCGCGGAGGTCGTGAGAAAAGTGTTGAAAGAGCCGTTCGATGAGTCTGCTTAAGGTAGGCGGTCTATCCAAGCGCTACAAGGCGCGCACCGTCGTGCGCGATGTTGGCTTCGAAGTCGGCAGCGGTGAGGTCGTCGGCCTGCTCGGCCCCAACGGTGCCGGCAAGACGACCTGCTTCTACATGATCGTCGGCCTGGTCCGCGCCGATGGCGGCAATATCATCCTTGACGACAAGGAGATCACCCACCTGCCGATCCACAAGCGGGCGCATCTGGGCTTGTCCTACCTGCCGCAGGAAAACTCGGTCTTCCGCAAATTGACGGTCGCCGAGAACATCCTCGCGGTGCTCGAACTGCAGAAGCTGCCAAAGGATCAGCTCACGGCCCGGCTCGACCAGCTGCTGGGCGAACTGGGCATCACGCACCTGCGCGACGCCACCGCGATGTCGCTGTCGGGGGGCGAGCGCCGCCGCGTTGAAATCGCACGCGCGCTGGCCACCAACCCGCAGGTGATCCTGCTCGACGAGCCCTTTGCCGGCGTCGACCCGATCGCCGTGATCGACATCCAGAAGATCATCCGCTTCCTGAAGGATCGCAACATCGGCGTGCTGATCACCGACCACAACGTGCGCGAGACGCTGGGTATCTGCGATCGCGCCTACATCATCACCGAAGGGGTGGTGCTCGCCAGCGGCCGCCCTGACGAAATCGTCCAGAACGACAAGGTTCGCGAGGTCTACCTCGGCGAACATTTCCGACTCTGATCGCGCAACCCCTACGATGAAGCCCTCGCTCCAGCTCCGTATCTCCCAGCAGCTCGCGCTGACCCCGCAGCTGCAACAGTCGATCAAGCTGCTGCAGCTATCGACCCTGGAGCTCAACAGCGAAATCGAGCGCATGCTGCTCGAGAACCCGTTGCTCGAACGCGAAGACGCGGAATCGGACCCGGAATCCTGGGGCCAGTCCGCCACCACCCCGAGCGGCGACGAACGCACCGACACCGCCAACGATGTCGCCGCGGAGGCAGCGGAGACCTCACCCGAACCGAGCGAACCGAGCTTTGACGATGCCGGCAGCTACGACGACGGCCCCACCGAGTGGTCCGGCGAAGGCGGCGGCAGTGGCAGCGGTAGTCGCGACGAGGACGACGAGACGGACTTCCAGGAATTCCGCGCGGCGCAGACCAGCCTGCGCGACCACCTGGATGAACAAGTCGCCCTGATGCCGCTGTCGGACCGCGATCGCGCGCTGCTGCGCTTCATGATCGAAGCGCTCGACGACGATGGCTACCTCACCCAGCCGCTCGAAGAACTGCTCGAACTGCTGCCACCCGAATTCGAAGTCGACGTCGACGAGTTGCAGATCGCGTTGGCGCATCTGCAGAACCTTGACCCCACCGGTATCGGCGCCCGTTCGCCGGGCGAATGCCTGAAGCTTCAGTTGCGTTTGCTACCCGAGAGCACAGCGCGCGATGCGGCGATGGTGATCGTCGAACAGCATTTGGAGCTGCTTGCCGCGCGGGACTTCGTGCGCCTGAAGCGGCATCTGGGTTGCAGCGACGAGACCCTGCGCGAAGCGCATCAGCTCGTCTGCAGCCTCGATCCACGCCCCGGTGCACGGTTTGCCGCAATCGAGACGCGTTATGTGATCCCGGATGTGATCGTGCGCAAGGTACGCGGCCACTGGAGTGCGACACTGAACCCGGACGCAATGCCCAAGCTGCGGATCAACCAGCTCTACGCCGGCATCCTGCAGCAGCACCGTGGCTCGGCCGGATCACTGGCCGGGCAGTTGCAGGAGGCGCGCTGGATGATCAAGAACGTACAGCAACGCTTTGACACGATCCTGCGGGTCTCCCAGGCAATCGTTGACCGCCAGCGGCAGTTCTTCGATTATGGGGACGTGGCAATGCGCCCGCTGACGCTGCGCGAAATCGCAGAGCAGCTTGATCTGCATGAATCGACGATCTCGCGGGTGACCACACAGAAGTACATGGCCACGCCAAGAGGTATCCTTGAACTGAAGTATTTTTTCGGCAGCCACGTCGCCACGGATTCTGGCGGCGCGTGTTCAGCTACGGCGATTCGTGCGCTGATTCGCCAGCTGGTCGCGGCAGAGGATCGCAAAAAACCGCTTTCCGATGCGCGGATTGCCGAGCTTCTCGGCCAGCAGGGGATAGTCGTTGCGCGACGTACCATCGCAAAGTACCGCGAGTCGCTCAACATCCCGCCGGTCAGCCAGCGCAAGATGATCTGAGAGGATAAATCATGAACCTGAACATCACCGGACACCATCTCGAAGTTACCGCCGCCCTTCGCGACTACGTAACGTCGAAACTGGATCGCGTGATTCGCCACTTCGATCATGTCACCAGCGTGAACGTGATCCTGTCGGTGGATAAGCTGAAGCAAAAGGCGGAAGTGACGGTACATGTACGCGGCAAGGACATTTTCGTCGAGAGCATCGAGGAAGATCTGTATGCCGCAATCGACGCCATGACGGACAAACTGGACAGGCAGGTTCTCAAGCACAAGGAAAAGTCCTACGATCACGGCCACGAGGCGCACAAGCGCCAGTCTGCAGAATCGTAATCACGGTCGCTCTAGTGAATCCCGGCGCGTAAGCTTGCGGAAAGCCCCCGCGCCGAACATGAGCTGACCCCGGATCTGCGCGCCTTCGGGCGCGCAGTGCATTTCTGAACCCCCAAGCATGAATCTCATCGCCCCGCTGCTGCCGCCGTCCAATGTGCTCGTCGACCTTGACGCGAGCAGCAAGAAGCGCGTTTTCGAACAGGCAGGCCTGCTCTTCGAAAACCATCAGGGACTCGCGCGCAGCGCTGTCTACGACGCGCTATTCACACGCGAGAAGCTCGGCTCTACCGGGCTCGGTCAAGGTATTGCGATCCCGCACGGCCGCATCAAGGGCCTGCGCGACGCCGTCGGCGCCTTCATCCGCCTCGCCCAACCGGTGCCCTTCGAGGCGCCGGACGGCAAGCCGGTGAACCTGATGTTCGTGCTGCTGGTGCCCGAAAGCGCCACCGAACATCACCTGCGCCTCCTGTCGGAACTGGCGCAGATGTTCTCCGACCGCAGCTTCCGCGATGCCCTGACGCTGGCCAGCGATACATCCGAGGCACACACCCTGTTCGTGAACTGGAACCCGAATGCGGCGAACTAGCGTCGCCCGCATCTACGAGGACAACCGCGATCGGCTCGGCCTGAGCCACCTCGCCGGCCCGCTCGATGTCGAGGTGCAGGTCCCGAACGAGAAGGTGTGGCCGGCCGAACTGGTCGGCCACCTCAACATCATCCACCCCAACCGCATCCAGGTGATGGGCGAAGCGGAACTGGGCTGGATTCGCCGCCAGGCACGCGACAAGGTGCAGCATCAGCTTGAAAGCATCTTGCTGGCGCATCCGCCGGCGATGATCGTGGCGGATGGCTGTGAAGTGCCGCCACTGATCCAGAGTGCATTCGAAAGCGCACGCGTTGCGATGTTCACGACCTCGGCCGAAACGGCGCGGGTGATCGATTCGCTGCGCACCTACCTCGCGCGCAACCTCGCCGAAAAGACATCGCTGCATGGCGTGTTCATGGACGTACTCGGGCTCGGCGTGCTGATCACTGGCGATTCGGGCGCAGGCAAATCCGAACTGGCGCTGGAACTGATCTCGCGCGGCCACGGCCTGGTGGCCGACGATGTGGTCGAGGTTTCGCGCATTGCGCCTGGCGTGCTCGAAGGGCGCTGCCCGCCGATGCTGAAGGACTTCCTCGAAGTCCGCGGCCTCGGCATCCTCAACATCCGCACGATCTTCGGCGAGACGGCCTGCCGTCGGAAGATGAAGCTCAAGCTGGTCGTGCATCTGCACCGTCAGATCCGCGGCGAGAGCCCACAGATGCCCCGCCTGCCACTGGAAGACGACATGCAGGACATCGTGGGGGTGCCGACGCGGCGCGTTACCTTGCCTGTCGCGGCCGGCCGCAACCTTGCAGTGTTGCTGGAAGCGGCGGTGCGAAATACCATTCTTCAGTTACGTGGCATAGACTCGATGCAGGAATTCGTTGATCGCCAGCGCTCGGCGCTGGATCTCGACGAAGAAGACCTGTAAGCCGACCGTCTTCACCGCGGCCGCGTGATCCGCGGCCAACATCTCGCCCAAAATCTCTCTCCGGAGGCCTTGCATGAAGAAGCTCGTGATCCTGGCTGCAGCACTGGCCGCGCAGTTCGCGTTGTTCCCCGCCCATGCCGCAGACGAAGCCAAGAAGCCGACTGCGCAGCAGGAAAAGATGAAGGTCTGCAACGAAAAGGCGACCGGCATGAAGGGCGACGAACGCAAGAAGTTCATGAGTGACTGCCTCAGCGCAAAGCCGGCCGCAGCCGCCGAAGCCGACGCGAAAGCGCCGACTGCGCAGCAGGACAAGATGAAGGTCTGCAATGAGAAGGCGGCAGGCAAGAAGGGTGACGAGCGCAAGAAGTTCATGAGCGAATGCCTCAGCGCAAAACCTGCGGCGGCCGACGCACCCGCGGCGGACGCCAAAACCGAGGCCAAACCCGCCGGCTCGCAACAGGACAAGATGAAGATCTGCAACGAGAAGGCGACCGGCAAGAAGGGCGATGAGCGCAAGAAGTTCATGAGCGAATGCCTCAAGGGCTAAGTTCGATCGCCTCAATGAAAACCCCGCCCGATGGCGGGGTTTTTGTTTGGCGCCAAGGATTACCGCTCAAGCGCCGCTAGAATTCAGGGCCGGATATGGCAGGAGACGGCGATGGCCGAGCCAGTGCTGATCGTGATGTGCAACTTCCCCGACGCAGCAAGCGCCGAGCGCGCCGCGCACAGTCTGGTGGAACGTCGGCTCGCGGCGTGCGTCAACATCCTTGCGCCGATTCGCTCGGTCTATCGCTGGCAGGGTGCCATCGAGCAGACCAACGAAGTGCCGCTGATGATCAAGACCACCGCCTCCCGTTACGCCGCGCTTGAAGCGGCACTGCTGGCGGAACACCCCTACGAGGTGCCGGAAATCCTCGCAGTGGAAGCAAATCGTGGTGCGGCGGCCTACCTGCAGTGGGTGGCCGACGCGACCGAACCTGACGAACATTTGCCCGACGGGCTCTAGACACAAACCGATGAAGTTCCTGATTTCGCTGTTGCTCTGCAGCTTCACGACAACCGCGCTGGCGGCCCCGGACCTGCTTGAACCCGAAAAGGCGTTCAGCGTTACCGCACAGGCGCAGGACGCACATACCGTATCGCTGCAATTCGCGATCGAGAAGGGCTACTACCTCTACAAGCACCGCTTCGCGTTCGAGCCGCAGGACGCTTCGCTGAAGCTCGCAGCCGCCAGCTATCCGGCAGGTGAGCGCAAGCAGGACGAGTTCTTTGGCGAGGTTGAGATCTTTCGCGGCGATCTGGCGGTCAGCGTCCCGGTCGCGTCGGGCGAAGTGCGCGATGGCCAGCAGTTGAGCGTGACCTACCAGGGCTGCGCGGATGTGGGCGTCTGCTACCCGCCGCAGACCACCCTCGTGACGCTGGGCGGCGCGGATGGCGGCGGCTTGCTGTCGCGAGCGCTCGGCAAGCTCGGCGCGCGCAGCGACGCCGCCCCGGCGGTGAGCCCCGGCGGTCCGGCCATCGCAGCGGCGGCGCCGGTCAGCGCGGACGAGAGCGGGCGCCTTGCGGGGCTGTTACGTACCGGCAAACTCTCGCTGATCCTGCTCAGCTTCTTCGGTGCCGGCCTGCTGCTCGCCTTCACGCCGTGCATGCTGCCAATGCTGCCCATCCTCTCCGGCATCATCGTGGGCCAGGGCGCGCATGTCACGCGTGCGCGCTCGGCCGCGCTGGCAGGGGTGTACGTGCTCGGCATGGCGCTCACCTATGCCGTTGCCGGCGTCGCGGCCGGGCTGTCCGGCACGCTGCTGTCCGCGGCCTTGCAGAACGCGTGGGTGCTCGGCGGCTTCGCTGCGATCTTCGTCGTGCTCGCCTTCGCGATGTTTGGCTTCTATGAACTGCAGCTGCCCTCGGCGCTGCAGAGCCGCCTCTCGGACCGCGCCAACCACCAGCGCGGCGGCTCGGTGCTGGGAGTTGCCGTGATGGGGGTGCTGTCGGCCTTGATTGTCGGCCCCTGTGTCGCGGCGCCGTTGGCCGGCGCCCTGCTCTACATCGCCAAGACCGGCGATGCGTGGCTCGGCGGTTTCGCGCTGTTTGTGATGGCGCTTGGCATGGGCGCGCCGCTGATTCTGATTGCTGTTGCAACACGGGGCCTGCTGCCGCACGCCGGCCCGTGGATGGAGTCGGTCAAGCGCAGCTTTGGCGTGATCCTGCTCGCGCTCGCGCTGTGGCTGGTCACCCCGGTGCTGCCGCAAGTGGTCGTCATGCTGGCCTGGGCTGCGCTGGCCATCGTCTGCGCGGTGTTCCTGCATGCGCTCGACCCGCTGCCGCCGCAGGCCAAGGGCGCGCGGCGCTTCTGGAAGGGCGTCGGCGTGCTGCTGCTGATCGTCGGCAGCGCGCTATTGATCGGAGCCTTGGGCGGCAGCCGCGACCCACTGCAACCGCTCGGTTTCCTGCGTGGCGCGACGGCTGCTGAAACAAGTACCAAGCTCGCGTTTCAGCCGGTCAGCAACGTTGCGGAGCTCGATGCGCGGCTCGCCGAAGGTCGGCCGGTGATGCTGGATTTCTACGCAGACTGGTGTGTCAGTTGCAAGGAGATGGATCGCTTCACGTTCAGCGATCCGCGTGTCGCGGCCGCGTTGAAGGATACGGTGCTGCTGAAAGCCGATGTTACCGGCAACACTGAAGCGCATCAGGCCTTGCTCAAGCGCTTCGGCCTCTTTGGGCCGCCGGGCATCGTGTTCTTCGACGCCGCCGGTAAGGAAATCGCTTCGACGCGCGTCGTCGGTTTTCAACCGGTGGAAGACTTTCTTGCGACGCTCGCCACCCGAGACACGCAAAAAAGTGGGTCGTGAAGCCCCCGCCTCACGACCCGATACGACTACCGACCACGAACCTCGGATCCGTGGCTTGGACCACCGGAGCCGAAAATCCCGCCACAAGGGAGCCATGCAACGGGACCGGGGCGCATTCTGCCTTAAAGGTTCGGCACCTGTCTATGCATTAGGCATTTTCTTTGTGATTCTTGGCAGAGCCTGAGGCACGTCTGAGCGACGACGGCTGCTTGCACACTAGACGACCGGTCTAGTATGATCTGCCGCATGAACCGGACCACCGACACCCGCGAGCACATCCTGCAGACCGCCGAGAGCCTGATCCTCGGCAAAGGCTTTGCTGCGGTCGGCCTCGGCCCGATTCTGAGCGCCGCCGGCGTACCCAAAGGCTCGTTCTATCACTGGTTCCCGTCGAAAGAAGCCTTTGGCGTTGCCTTGCTGGAGCGCTACTTCGAGCGCTACCTTGAAAGCCTGGACGAGCGTTTCGGCAGCTCAGCGGGCACCGGACGAGCGCGCGTGCTGGGCTATTTCGCTGACTGGATGGACCGCCAGCGTGATGGTGGCTGTGCCCAACAGTGCCTTGCCGTGAAGCTGGCCGCGGAGGTGGCTGACCTGTCAGAGCCGATGCGCCAGGCGCTCGCAGTGGGCACGCGGCGCATCACCGCACGCATCGCAGGCGCCCTGCAGGCCGCATCGCAGGACGGATCGCTGCCGGCGGGCGCCGACCCGGCCAATCTGGCCATCACGCTTTACACGCTGTGGATCGGCGCAAGCGTGCTGACCAAGGCACAACGCGATGCAGCACCGTTCGAGGCCGCCTGGGCCCACACGCTGCATCTGCTCGGCGCCGACCTGCACTGAAGTCATGAAGCCATGTTTTCCGAACGACTGCGCCCGCCCGCTAGCCGACCGGTCTAATCACAACACCCTACTCGGAGTCATACGATGAACGCTGACAAGCTGCTGCAACCGATTCAGGTTGGAAACCTGACCCTGCCGAATCGCATCTTCATGGCGCCGCTGACCCGCCAGCGCGCAAGCCAGCCGGGCAACGTGCCCACCGCGCTGAACGCAACCTACTATGCGCAACGCGCATCCGCTGGCTTGATCGTCACCGAGGCCACCCAAGTGATGCCCGAAGCCCAGGGTTACGCCTGGACGCCCGGCATGCACACCGACGCCCAGCAAGCGGGCTGGAAGCTCGTAACCGACGCGGTCCACGCTGCGGGTGGCCACATCGCGCTGCAGCTCTGGCACGTCGGCCGCATTTCGCACCGCCATGTACAGCCGGACGGCAAGTTGCCGGTCGCACCGTCCGCGATCCAAGCCAACGCGCAGACCTTCGTCGTGCATCCGGACGGCAGCATGGGCATGGTCCAGACCGACCTGCCGCGCGCGCTCGAAACCGAGGAACTGCCCGGCATCGTCGCCGCCTTCCGCGCCGCGGCACGCCGCGCCGTCGATACCGGTTTTGACTTCGTCGAGATCCACGGCGCCAACGGCTACCTGCTGGATCAGTTCCAGAGCACCGGCCCGAATCAGCGCACCGATGCCTACGGCGGCAGCGTGGAGAACCGCGCCCGCCTGACGCTTGAAGTCGTGGATGCAGTTGTCGCCGAAATCGGCGCTGCGCGCACCGGCATCCGCCTGTCGCCCTTCGGCACCTTCAATGACATCGCCGACGCAGAAGCGGAGGCAATGGCCTTCTATCTCGCCGAGCAGCTGAACGCACGCAAGCTCGCCTACGTGCATATCGCCGAGCCGGACTGGGCGGGCGGCCCGCAACTGGCGGATGCCTTCCGCGCCGGGCTGCGTCAGCGCGTCAAGGGAACGCTGATCTTCGCTGGCGGCTACACGCTGGAGAAGGCCGAAACGCTGATCGCGAGCGGCGTGGGTGACGCTGT
This sequence comes from Niveibacterium sp., assembly GCF_041909475.1. Lineage (NCBI taxonomy): Bacteria > Pseudomonadati > Pseudomonadota > Betaproteobacteria > Rhodocyclales > Rhodocyclaceae > Niveibacterium > Niveibacterium sp. Next base: position 41,923 of record NZ_JAYRDJ010000006.1, read on the forward strand.
AGCGTTCGGCCGCCCGTTTATCGCCAACCCGGATCTGCCGACCCGCTTTGCCAAGGGCGCTGCGCTCAACGCCCCCGACGCGTCGACCTTCTACGGCGGTGCCGACAAGGGCTACACCGACTACCCGAGCCTCGCGAGCTAAGCCGGTAACAAAGAAAAACCGGCCGGGTCGCCCCGGCCGGTCAGCGGTCTGCCCTCACGCAAGCCCGCATTCTCTGCACTTACGGCTGTACGTCTTTCGGCGCCGGTGCGGGTGCCGCACCGCGCGGCCCACGCATACCACCGCGCCCACCGTGCGGGCCCATCATGCTATGTGCGTCAAAAGCCTTCTTCTGCTCCGGCGTCAGCTGATCGTAGAACTTGCGCGTCTCGGCAAGGTGCTTCTCCATCTGCGCCTGACGCAGCTTTGAATGTTCCAGCATCGCCGCCATGCGATCCGGTGCCGGCTTGTCGCGCAAGGCGTCAAAGTCCGGTCGGCTCTTGGCCATCGCCTCCATGTCGGCGAGGATGCCTTCACGATAGGCCTTCCATGCCGGCTCCTGCGCTGCGCTGAGCTTCAGCGTATCGTGCAGCGCGTCAAAGCGTTTGGTGGCCATCTGCTGCATGCGGGCCGGATCGATCGGGCGCCGCTGGCCATGCATCGGTGGCATGCCATCCGCCATCGGGCAGTCACCCGGGCCGGGCGCGGCGAGTACCGCCGCGGTGGTCAGCGTAGCGGCGCCGGCCGCCAGCAGCAACGCGATATGTCGTTTCGTCTTGTTCATGTGATCCTCCGCTATTCAGTGATGGGCCGACACCCTGTGTCTGACCCCGCACTTGCATTGAAGCACCGTAAGCGCGCCAAGGTGTTCCCCCCACAGGCGGGCATGTTTCCGGTTGTTACCAGGGGAATCGTCGGGGCCTTCGCATGAGCACGCGCTACTTCATCGGCCGCACCGGCCAGCTTGCCGATGGCACGCCGTCTGCCATCGCAAAACGGGCTGCGACCACGCCGCTGATGCTGGGACCGCTCGGCTTTGCGGGCGACGAGCAGACCGATCGCCGCTTTCACGGCGGGCCGGATCAGGCCGTGCATTACTTCCCGGCGGAGCACTACCAAGCGCTGGCGGCACGCTTCCCGGCCCTGCGACGCTTCGGCCCCGGCGATCTGGGCGAGAACATTTCCGACACCGGATGGCTGGAGGATGAGGTTCGCCTCGGCGATGTCTTTGCGTTGGGCGATTGCCGCATCGCGGTAACCCAGGCGCGCGTGCCCTGCCACAAGATCGCCAAGCGCCTGGACGAACCGGATGCGCCGGCCTTCGTCGCCGACACCGTGCGGCTCGGCTGGTACTTCCGCGTCATCGAGGGCGGCATGGTTGAGCTCGACACCCCGCTCACGCGCATCGACAGTGACCCGAGCGCGCCGTCGATCGCGACGCTGTGGCGGCTACGTCTCGACCCCGCGGCCGATCCGGCCGTGATCAGCTGGCTCGCAAGCCATCCGGCACTGGGGCGGGCGTGGCGTGCCAAGTTCGCGCAACGCGCAGAATGGCTGGAGAGAAACCCGCCGCTGTTTCGCTAGCGCCGTTTGCTCAGAGCTGGCCGAACCAGCCGCGATCGTGCTGCAGGAAGGCCGCTCGAAGATTGCCGAGCTGATAGGCCGGCAACGGGCCAAGGCCGAACCAGTCTAGGTTCTGCGCAAGGTTGGCCGGGTTGGCGGTGCCGACGATTGCGCTCGACACACCGGGCACCGACGCTGCAAAGCGGAGCGCGATCTCGCCCCACGGGTGGCCGAAGTTCGAGGCGTCCATTGCGCGCCAGCGCAGCCAGTATTCCTCGCAGTAGTCGCCCAGCGGCCTTTCGGCAAAGCGCCAGGGGTGGTTGGCCGATGGCCGCTTGGCGATGAAGCCCTTGCCGGCAATGCGCGGCAGCACCTGCTCGATGACGCGTTGGTCACACAGGTTCAGCGACGCCATGAAGCCGTCGAAGCGGCCGCAATCCACCGCGTAGTCGAGGTCGGCGTTCTCGCCGGAATAGGCGATCGCGCGCAGGTTACCAGCGCGTTTTGCGGCGTCCAGCGCGTCGATGACTTCACCGCGCGCCAGCGTTTCGGCCGGGCAGGAATGCAGGTGCACGATGTCGATCCGATCCGTCCGCAAGCGTTGCAGCGCCGCCTCGACGCCGGCCGTGATGCAGGGGCCGGTCCAGTCCGAGAAACCGTCGATGCCGTAGCCGAGCTTGGTCGACAGCACGATCTCGTTGCGCCGCGCAGCGAGGTGGCGGCCGATGCGTTCTTCCGACAGACCATAGCCACGCGCGGTGTCGATCAGTGTGATGCCGGCGTCGACCGCGGCGTTGAGCAGGCTGCCGACGGCGGCCTCGTCAAGTCGCGCGTCGCCGATCTGGCCGGCACCCAAACCAAGCGCCGAGACCAGGATACCGCTGTTACCGTAGGGGCGTTGAGCAAGCATGGTGGGCGCTTTCAGTGTGGCGCGGCGCCGCCAAGCAGGCGTTGCGCACGCGGTGAGTGCAGCAGGTAAGCAGTCGGAGCTACGAATTCGTAGGCCTTGTCGCTCTCTTCGCGAACCGCGAAACCCAACGCGCGGTGAAAGCGCACCGAAGCCCGGTTCGTTTTATGGACATGACAGCAGAGCTCGTCGAGCTGCAAGGCGTCGATCAGCTCTGCCATGCCGGCGAGCAGTTCGCGCATGACGCGCGGCAAGCGGAAACGCGGATGGACCGTAAAGGCGCTCACCTGCCATTTGGTCGGCGACAGCGTGGTGATCATGCCGTAGGCCACCACACGCGCGTCGCGGCGCACCACGCACAGGCGGGACTGCGGCAGCGCCTCGGCAAGGCGGGCGCGAAGCGCAACCGGGCCCGGCCCGTCGCCGGTCGCTCCGGTGTCCGCATGCTGCGTCAGCAGATCCAGCGCGAGCAGCTCGTCGATCAGCGGATCATCGGTGTGCGGCCCGCCCGCGGCGCTTGCCATGCTTTACCCGCGACGCCGGAACACCAGATCCCACACCCCGTGGCCAAGTTTGAGGCCGCGGTTCTCGAACTTCGTTAGCGGACGGTAGTCAGGTTTCGGCGCATAGCCCGCGGCGGTGTTTTCCAGCAGCGGTTCTGCCGACAGCACCTCGAGCATCTGCACCGCGTAGTCTTCCCAGTCAGTGGCGCAATGGATGTAGCCGCCGGGCACGAGGCGCTTGGCCAGCTCGTGTACGAACGGGCCCTGAATCAATCGCCGTTTGTTGTGGCGCGCCTTGTGCCACGGATCGGGGAAGTACACGTGTACGCCGGCCAGTGAAGCCTCGCCGAGCATGTCGCGCACCACCTCGAAGGCGTCGTGCTGCATCACGCGGATGTTGCCGATGCCGCGTTCGTCGATCAGCTTGCACAGGTTCCCGACGCCGGGGCCATGCACTTCGATGCCAAGAAAGTTGTCGCCCGGCCGTGTCTGCGCGATCGCGGCCGTGGTGTCACCCATGCCGAAGCCGATTTCGAGAATGGTCGGCGCCGTGCGGCCAAAGGCTGCCGTGTAGTCCAGCAATGCCGGGCGATATTCGATGCCCCAGCGCGGCATGCCTTCGGCAATGAAACGCTCCTGCGCCGGCGACATGCGCCCCTGGCGCACGACATAGCTACGGATCGGGCGCGTCTTCGGATCGTCGACCGAGAGGTGCTTGCGCGGTTCGGATGTGTCACTCATGCGGAGGTTCCGGAAAAAACGACGCCGCGGAGAACGGGATGCACACGGTCATGTCGGGCCGTGTCGATCCGCAATGTCCGCGGCGTAGGTCGCAGTTTCAGCTGCCGATCAGGCCGGTCGTCGGCGAACTCGGGCTCGCGGCGTAGAATTTCTTCGGCATGCGGCCGGCGCGGAAGGCCTCGCGCCCCGCCTCAACCGCCTTCTTCATCGCACCGGCCATCAGCACCGGGTCCTGCGCCAGTGCGATCGCGGTATTCATCAGCACGCCATCGCAGCCCAGCTCCATCGCGATCGCAGCATCCGAAGCGGTGCCGACGCCGGCATCCACCAGCACCGGCACTTTCGATTGCTCGATGATCAACTTCAGGTTCCACGGATTCAGGATGCCCATGCCGGAGCCGATCAGCGAGGCCAGCGGCATCACCGCGACGCAGCCGATCTCTTCCAGCATGCGCGCCTGGATCGGATCGTCCGAGCAGTAGACCATCACCTTGAAGCCATCCTTCACAAGCGTTTCGGCGGCCTTCAAAGTCTCGGGCATGTTCGGGAACAGCGTATGCGGATCGCCCAGCACTTCGAGCTTCACGAGGTCGTGTCCATCGAGCAGCTCGCGCGCGAGCCGCAGCGTGCGCACCGCATCGTCCGCGCTGTAGCAGCCGGCGGTGTTGGGCAAGTAGGTGAATTCACTAGGCGGCAGCGCATCGAGCAGGCTCGGCGCGTTCGGATCCTGGCCAATGTTGGTGCGGCGGATCGCCACCGTGACGATCTGGGCGCCGGAGGCGACGATGGCCTCGCGGGTCTGCGCAAAGTCGCGATACTTGCCGGTGCCAACCAGCAAGCGTGAACGGTACTCGGTACCGGCAATGATCAGCGGGTCAGTCATGTGCTTGGGCTCGGGATTCAGCCGCCGCCAACGGCGACGACGATTTCAAGGCGGTCGCCCGCAGCGAGCACAAACTCGACGTGGCGACCTTTGGGAACGATCTCGCCGTTGCGTTCCACCGCGAGCCGCTTCCCGGCATAGCCGAGGCGCTCGAGCAGTTGGGCAATGGTGGTATTGGCGGGCAGGGATTGCGGGGCGCCGTTGAGGACGATCTCGATCATGGCATTTCCGCGACAGAGGCGCGGATTCTAGCACGCGCGTGTTACAGCATTTGGCTTGCCGACCCCGCATGATTGATGCAAAGTCGCCGCACCCATACGGCCGCGTATTCATCCGGCGGCCCATAACAAGTCCTGCACCTGAGGAGACATTGATGTTCATTCGCCACCCGCTTGGTGCCGCTATCGCGGCGCTGTTTGCGATCCCGGCCGCAGCTAACGATTTCAACGCCACCGTGTTCTTCGGCGACAGCCTCACTGATTCGGGCTACTACGCCGGGCAAGCCGGTGTCACGGGAGGCAAGTTCACGACCAATCCGGGAAAGGTGTGGGCGGAGAACCTGGCAGCCAAGCTCGGCACATCGGCGACGCCTGCCCTGCCCGGCACCAGCGGCACCGACTATGCACAAGGTGGTGCACGCATATCCGGCAGCCCGGCGATCGGCGTCCCGGACGCGTGGGGCGCTGAGACAATCACGGCACAGATCAACCGCCACCTCGCTTCCAACGGCGGCGTTGCCGACAGCCGGACGCTCTACACGCTGTGGGGCGGAGCGAACGACATCTTTTACGCGGTCGGTACTTTCGGCAGCGACACCGGGGCGATTACCAACTACGTGCTCGCAACGACGACAGATCAGGTCAACGCCGTAAAAACACTGTTCAACGCGGGCGCGAAGTACGTAATGGTGCCCAATCTGCCCGATATTGGCGCAACCCCGCTGGGCATCTCCGCCGGTGCAGCAGGTGCCGCAGGCCTGACCACACTGGCGTCCAACTACAACTCCGCGTTGTTCGGGAAACTGGCAGGCGAAAAACTCAACATCATTCCACTCGACGCCTTCCATCTGTTGCGCGAAGTGCAGGCCGATCCCGCTCGCTACGGCTTCAGCAACACGACGGACCGTGCCTGCGGCGCAACCCGCTCGCTGATGTGTACCCCAAGCGAATACGTGGCGTCGGGCGCCGACCAGAGCTACGTCTTTGCCGATGACGTCCATCCGACCACGGCCGCCCACGCACTGCTGGCCGACTATGCTTACTCGATGTTGATCGCGCCGCAGCAGATCGGAATGCTTGCCGAAACGGCCGTGCGAACGCGCAGCGCGTTCGCGACCACGCTGCTTGACCAAGCGATCGAGTCCCCTACACGACCCAACCGCGTTTGGGCAACCGCCAACGGTGGCAAATTGTCCTACGGTGAAGACGCCGACGCCAGCAGTGCAGACGGGCTGCCGTTCGGGGTGTCGGCCGGCTTCGATGCGCGCAACAGCCTAGGCGGCATCGGTGTCGCCTTCAACGTCAACCGCTACGCACCGGACTTTGGTGGCAACACCGGCAACTACTCGCAGAGCGAAGTCAGCGTGAGCCTTTACGGTTCAATGCTGTTCGGCCAACTCGGGCTGGCGTTTGCCGGCACGCTGGGCTACCTCGACTACGACACCACGCGTTCGGTCAAGCTCGGTGCCGCGACACGCGACGTCGACGGCAAGACCGACGGCAGCAACGTGTCGTTTGCGATGCGTGCGCATTACCAGCTTCAATCCGGTCGACTCACACACGGCCCGGTTCTGGACATCACGGCGCAACGCGTGCAGGTCGCGGGCTTTGCAGAAGACACCGCGTCCGGCGTATCCACTGCATTGACCTTCGGCGAACAGGTACGCAGCTCCGTCTTGGGTCGTCTGGGCTACCAGATGGCCTATGACGCAAACGGCTTCATCCCGTATGGCCGCGTCGGTATCGAACACGATTTCATCAAGAGCGGCGATCGCGACATCAAGGTCGGTACGCCGTCTGTCTACGTAGGGCGCTATGCGTTGCCGGCCGGCGAGGTTGAGCAGAACGCTGCGTCGGTACAGCTTGGCAGTCGCTTCCTGCTCAGCCCGCAACTGGGCACCTGGGTTGAGTTCAACGGTACCTTCGGCCGCAAGAATGTGGACGATTACGGCCTGAGCGCCGGCGTACGCTACGCGTTCTGATATCGGCGCTGAAGCGCGGTTGTTTGCCTGAAACACCAACGGCCCGGTACAATCCGGGCCGTTTTCACGTTCTGGCATTGCAGCCGGGGCGTTCAAAGCTGCCTGAGCGGGCGTCGTATAATGGTAATACCCTAGCTTCCCAAGCGTGCGACGTGAGTCGAAGGTGAGCTGTAACCTTGCACAACGCAGATCCCATTGCGGGATCACCACCATTGCGGTGGATCAGTGCAAAACGCAGCAGTACCAATCTGTACCGCCATGGTGCAGAACGGCGTAAGCCGTACAAGTAATTGTTCTGCCTCTCGCAAGAGAGTGACAGAACCCGGGGTTCAGCCCCCGGTAGCCAAGGAGCGGGGCGTCACTGGTAACAGTGGGGTCCTAAGCGCTCTGACAATGCAGCCACCTTACGGGGTACGTCAGCCCCGTGAGGGGTCGGCGTGATTTCGGGAGTTGCACCCGGATGAGGCGCTAGGCTGGGCTGGATGGTTAACGTAATGTGAACCGCTGTTAAACGTCGTCAAGCTTGATGAGCCAAAGGCAACTTGTAGTATCGGGCTCAGCCAAAATGGCATGTGATCGGTTGTCTGCCTGCTTGGTGCGGACACGCTGACACTAGTATCACCGGCGAAAAAGCGGAACCTTCCCAATCCTGTTACTGGTACGGAACACGGTAAGCCCCACGCAGCGTCTGGCCCACACGGCAGACAAAGGTGACCGCAAGGTCATCCGAAGCTGTAGGGGGTAAAGGAGGATGGAAAAAGCGAAGGCCCCTCTGTAATGGCGGGGATAGAGGCGAAATACCTCGACGTGAAAGCGTGCTGACTTCCATCTGGTGACCCGTCGCAAGACAGGTCTGTCAATCGCATCCCGGGCGGGAATGACGTACAATCCCGCCGCTAGCGGGATTGCTGCGTCTTCCTCTCGGGGACGAGCGGGTGTAGTTCAATGGTAGAACTTCTGCTTCCCAAGCAGATAGCGTGGGTTCGATTCCCATCACCCGCTCCATACAACCGGAGGTTGATATGGACGCAAGTCTTCAAGATTGCGATGTCGCCTCTGCTGCATGGAGTACTTGGCACCACGTTCCGTGGGTCGATGCACACCGTGTGGTCGCGAGGCTGCAGGCAAGAATTGCGAAGGCAACAAAAGCAGGGGAATGGCGGAAGGTTCGCACCCTGCAGAAGCTCCTGACCAAATCTACCAGTGCGAAAGCGCTGGCTGTGAGGCGGGTAACGGAGAATCAAGGCGCTAGAACTCCAGGGGTGGATCGACAACTCTGGGACACGCCGGACGCGAAGTGGCACGCTGTCGTTGCATTAGGCAGCACGCAGTACAAGCCCCTGCCACTGCGTCGCATCTACATACCGAAAACCAATGGTGACAAACGCCCTCTGGGCATACCCACCATGCGTGATCGGGCAATGCAAGCGCTGCATCTTCTGGCGCTTGACCCTGTCGCCGAGACAACCGGGGATCCTCACTCCTACGGCTTCCGCCGGGAGCGCTCGACCGCCGACGCCATCGAACAAGTGCGCAATGTACTTGGTCGGGACGCGTCGCCAAAATGGGTGCTGGAGGGAGACATCAAAGGGTGCTTCGACAACATCAGTCACGACTGGCTGGCTGCCAATGTCTGCATGGACAAAGGCATCCTTCGGAAGTGGTTGAAGGCGGGGTTCATCGAAACCGGCAAGCTATTTCCTAGCCAAGCAGGTACGCCGCAAGGGGGCATCATTTCCCCTGTGCTGGCGAACATCGCGCTTGATGGACTGCAACATGAGCTGACCACCCTGTTCTCCACTGTGAGGCAGGCGCGGGAGGCCAAGGTCAATCTGGTGCGCTATGCGGATGACTTCATCATTACCGGGAGTTCGAAAGAGCTTCTGGAAGAAAGGGTCAAGCCTCTGATCGTGCAGTTTCTGGCGGCACGAGGTCTTGCCCTGTCGGAGAAGAAGACCAAGATCACTCACGTGACCGAGGGATTCGACTTTCTTGGTTGGAACGTCAGGCGCTTCCATCGGATGCTGGTCACCCAGCCCTCGAAGAAGAACGTCAAAGCGTTTCTAGACAAGATCCGCGACCACCTGCGCAGCCACAAGGCAGCCGCACAGGCCGACGTGATAGATAAGCTCGCACCGGTCATCCGGGGTTGGGCGAACTACCACCGAAGTCAGATGGCATCGCAGCGCTTTTCAAGGTGCGACCATCAAATCTGGAAAGCATTGTGGCGCTGGGCGTGCCGCCGACACCCTGAAAAGGGTGCAAGGTGGATCAAAAAGCGCTACTTCAAGTCCCTGAAAGGTCGGGACTGGCGATTTGCGACCATGGACAAGCTGCTGCCAACACTCAGTGAGTACCGGAAACGGCCACACACGAAGGTGAAGGCGGAGGCGAATCCATACGATCCAGAGTACGACGAGTATTTCTCCAAGCGGCTCGCCCGCAAAATGGACGGAACGCTCGAGGGTCGTCGCAAGTTGCGCTGGCTGTGGTGGATGCAGGAAGGTCTCTGCCCCGCCTGTCAGCAGAGGATCACGCGAGAAAGTGGTTGGCATCTGCACCACATCATCAAACGATCCCAGCGCGGCTCGGACAAGCTCACGAATCTTGTGCTGCTACACCCGAATTGCCATATGCAGTACCACGCCACGGAGAACGACGGCCCTGTTGCCGGCATCAGCATGTTCAAGTGAGGATGCTCTGTGGTTGCTTGAGCCGTATGCAGGGAAACTTGCACGTACGGTTCTTAGGGGAGGGGGTGGTCGTGAGGTCACCTCCTTACCCGCCTAGAGCCGTGGGTTCGATTCCCATCGCCCGCTCCACTTCCCCTGCCGCACCCTCCCATGCTTTCGTTACATTCGCCGCGACCCGCGCAGCGCTTCGTGGTATTTCCGCACGCCTGAAAAACAAACCGCCCGGCGTTGCGGGCGGTTTGGCGGCGAGGGTGCGAAGGCTTCAGCGGCGCATGCGGCGACTGCTGATCGTGATGATCATGCCAAGGCCGCCCAGGAGCAGCGCGTAGGTCTCCGGTTCAGGCACGGCGGGAATCGCGCCCGCACTCGCTATTGCGTAACCGGCGCCGAACAGGGGTTTGACCGAAACACCAAGCAGGTAGTCACCTGCGGCAAGGTTGAAGAAGTCGTGTACGCCGAGCACGTAGCTGGTGGACAGCTTGTTCAGGCCGGTATCAAACAGTGCCCAGAAGCCGGTGGCGCCGACGCCGCTGACCTGCGCGAACACCGTTGAAGGGCTTTCGATCGTGAAGGACACGAATTCGGCAAAGCTCTTGGTTTTTGTTTCAGTGACCGCAGTACTGAGTTCCGTATCGAGGACACCGAGGTCCGCCGCGTTGGCGCTCAGGGCGGTGGCCATGAGCGCAAGTGCGGCGAGGATAGTTCGCATGGTTTTCATCGCGATACTCCTGTTGAGGTTGGGGCCATAGGCACCACGCATAAGCTGTGCCACCTCTCCGCCGCCATTGAAAACTGCCGAACGATCACGTCATACCATTGATTTTGTTTGAAAAATTGCCAGATTCACCACAGCGTGGCCGGCCACCGGAAACGTTCGGAACCGGCGCCGACGGGGCGCAATTGGTGCGCCGCACCAATTGCAGTGCATCGTTTTGCCGCAGAACTTAATCCCGCTTGCGCACCATTTGCCGCGGCTGATCCTGCTCAAGGTTGGGCAGGCGATGGCGCATGATGCTGTTCACCTTCGCCAAGCCCGCGCACGGACACGGACACGGACACGGACACGGACACGCCCATCATGAAAGTCAAAAAGCGCCTTCAATCGCGCGCCGAAGAGCTCGCGAATTCCATCAGCCACGGCATCGGTCTGCTCGCCGCATTGATTGCGGCGCCGATCCTGATCGTCGTCACCGCCCGCAGCGGCAGCACGGCCAACATCGTTGGCGCGGTGGTCTTCGCGCTGTGCATGGTGCTGACCTACCTGAATTCATCGATCTACCACTGGATGCCGCAGGGGCAGCTGAAGCAGCTGTTCCGCAAGTTCGACCACGCGGCGATCTTCCTGCTGATTGCCGGCACCTACACACCCTTCACGCTCGGCGTACTCAACGGCGCAATGGGCTGGACGCTGTTCGGGCTGGTCTGGGGCATCGCGGGCCTTGGCTTGCTGCTGATGCAATTCAACCGGCTCGGGAACCAGTGGGTGTCGAACGGGCTATACCTTGCGATGGGTTGGTTGATCGTGGTGGCGACGGTGCCGCTGGTCACGCACATGGCGCCGGCCGGGCTGCTGTTGCTGCTTGCAGGTGGGCTCGCCTACAGCGGCGGCGTGGTGTTCTATGCGCTGGATGCCCGCCTGCGCTTTGGCCACTTCGTGTGGCACCTGTTTGTGCTGGCCGGCTCGGCCTGCCACTTCTTTGCGGTGCTGTGGTACGCCAACTGAGCGACGGGATCAGAAGTCGAATTCCAAGGTATCGAATGGGCGCGTCCGGCTGCGCGACTCATAGCCGAAGATCAGGGCCGGATTGAGGTTGATCTGGCGGAAACGCTCCACCGGCACGGTTGCGACGACTGCAAACTGTGAGCGTGCGCTGTCGCGGATCACCGGCTCCATGTAGAACTGGCCTTTGCGATTGATCAGCGCATACACCAGCGGCTGGTCGGCGCGCGCACCGCGGCGCATTACCAACCCCAGTTCGCCACTGGCTAGCCGCACGCCCGACCCCGGTGGGTAAATGCCCAGTTCGCGCACCAATGCGTTGACCAGCGGATTGTCGGCGCCACCGTGGCTGATGAAGGTCTCGCGCAAGGCCTGATCGGCGGACAACGCGGGCCGGCTCGCGCGCGGGCTGACCTTGGCGCCGAAGATGTCCGCAAGCCGGATCACCTCGGCCAATTGCGCCGCGGATCCATGGCGCACCCTTGCCGGCATGGCGTCCGGCGCTTCGTGATGCAGCGCCACGGCTCGCAGCCAATCGGAATCGGTCACGCCCGCCGTTTCAAGCAGGTACAGCCCGCGCACCGGGTGCTGGTGGATGATCTCGCGCTGCGGCGCACTCGGTGGCGCAGTCTGGGTGACGAGGCTGGTCTGCAGCTGCCGCATGCCGATGTTCATGCTCAGCGCCGCACGCAGCAGTTGTTCGCGCTGGTGCGGCGGCCAGCCAAGGCGACGCGCCACCAGTTCGCAAAGCGTGGCCGCGTGAATCGCGTGCGCCACGGCGTAGTTGGTGCCGCTCCAGCGCATCATCTGGAACAGCGCAAGGTCCGCATCACGCTCGCAAAGCTCGCTGATCAGCGGCGCCAGCTCGCCCAAGCGGCCGGCAAAGTCAGGCGTGCGCTCGAACGCATGCAGCAACGTTGCCAGGCGGCCTTCGGCGCGAGCCCAAGTGCCGACCGGGTCGCTGACACGCGGGCGCTTGGCGGGTTCGGAGCGTACCGGCGGGCGATCGGGTGTCGCAGTCGGGCTTGCATCGGCGACATACGCACCACGCACCACCAGCTGATCGAGCTGATCCGGCATCAGGATGCGGTAGCCGCGACGCAGCAGCAGCTTGCCGCTGGCGTCGAACACGTCCCACGGCAGTGGCTCGTTCAGGCGCAGCGAACTGCGCGACAGACGAATCGAACGCATCAACGGACTCCCCCGCCCCCGTTCAAGAGGCCTCACCGGTTTATCGGCCCCATGGACACCGGGCTTGAGCGCCGGCTCCGCAAGCTACGCACTTCAGCCGCCGCGCCCGGGCCGCATTGCACGCAGAAAGGCGCGCCCCTTCTGCCGCATGCTCAGCGTTTCGTCCGACAGCTCTTCAAGGAAGTCGGACAGGCGCTTGGATTTGGCGACCGCAATCAGCGTCAGCACGGTCGACAGCACCAGCACGAAGAAGAACACATTGACGCGGTCGATCAGCGGCGCTTCGGCTTCCGCGATCAGGTTCATACCGAGGAAGCCGGTCGAGATCGTGCCGATCAGCCCGAAGATCGTCACCACGGTGAGCCGCACCACGGTGTTCGACTGGCGCCGCGCGCTGTCGCTGTCGAGATAGTCGTTCATCTCGGCTACCTGTTCCTTCACCTGTTTGAACAGCTCGTCGTTGCCAAGCTGTGTCGACGCGCGCCGGAACAGCGACTGCACTTGGCCGCGCTCTGAGATCTCCGGGAACCAGTAGCGGTGTGTGAAACCGAGAAACAGCGCGTAGTTCGCGCGGATCCGCCGCTTGAACCGGCGCACCGATTCGACACTGCGGATATCGAGCCCGCCCATCGCGGCGGCGAGTCGGTCAGAGAACACCAGCAGCGCCGCCCGGTGGAAGTGCGCGATCAGGAACAGCAGGAAGTATTGATGGCGGAATTGCGCCAGCAGGCCACGCTCGCTGTCGCGATAGAACTCGCAGTCCGCCTCGCCGACCACGATCAGCGACTGGCTCGAACACAGGAAGCGGGTGTTCGGCCCCTCAGCGCTGTTGGACCAGTAGCGGTCATCGCAATAACGCTGTTCGAATTCCAGCACCGCCGGATCGTGCCGCGGCAACGGGTCGCCTGGGCGCAGATGGGCCACCAGGCCGAGCCGGATGAAGTCGTCGCGCGACAAGGCGCGTGGCTTCTCCAGCGCGAGGTAGGCCATGAAGGGCATGCGGTGGTATTCGATCTGGCGGTAGCGCAGCGGGCCTTCCTCGCGCACATGGTCCGACACCAGCGGCTGCAGCAACCACGCCCAATGCACGCCCACGCAGGGCGCGCGATTGCGGCACACGAAGGCGAGGTAGCGCGAACGCGCATCGCTGTCGGAACTGCTCAGCACCACGTCGTCCGCACCCAGCCACTCGGCGCGATGCACGTTGTGCAGGCCCTGCCCGGCGTCGTCCCAACCCGATGGATAGGCACGGCCAAAGCGGTACAGCAGTTCCTGCGCTGTGCTCAAGGGCAGCGAATCGGCGCAGAGCTCCACGTTCAGCAGGATCAGGTCCAGCTCGAAGAAGAAGTAGAGGTCGACATGCGCCACGGCCAGCCGCACCGGCGCGTCGCCCGGTGCAACCGTGATCCGCAAGGCCTGAACATCGTCGCGCCGGAACACCCGCATCGGCCCGGCTGGCAGCGGGCCATCCGGCAGATCGTCGGCACAGCGCGGGTCGCCGTACAAAAAGCGCTGCACATAGGGCAGGAAGGAGACGAACTCCTTGTAGTGCCGTTCGTGGAAATGCTGCGGGTCTTCGGTGAATTCGTCGGCGACGCGGCGCCAGACATGTTGCCAACGCGGGTCGTCCAGCGTCCGCCAGGGCTTGCGGCGCACTTCTTCGCCGTGCGCGCCTTCCAGTTGCAACGGCCACAGCAGCACATGGCGGAAATGGCGGACGATCTGGTCCGCGGCGGATTCCGGTTCGCTCGACGACATCGGCACCTCCGGCATGCGGCGTCGGCGGCGGAGCACCCGCCCCCATGACGCGAGAACACAAGGATAGGTCAGCCGTGCGAGACTGTCTGCCCTCGCCCTACCGCAAGAGGCCCACCATGCCGCTGGACGAACGCCGCGTCGCCCTGTTCATCGACGCCGACAATGCCCCCGCGCTGTATATCGACGTGATTCTCGCCGAGCTGGCGCGCCACGGCACGGTCTGCATCCGCCGCGCCTACGGCAACTGGAAGAGCGATCGCCTCAACAGCTGGGAAGCGGTGCTGAACCTGCATGCGATCCAGCCAATGCACCAGATCGACTACACTAAGGGCAAGAACGCGACCGACCTCGCGCTCGCGATCGACGTGATGGACACGCTGTATTCGCGCGAGATCGACGTCTTCGCGATCGCCTCGTCGGACTGCGATTTCACCCCGCTGGCGACCCGCCTGCAGGCCGCAGGCAAGCGGGTGATCGGTTTCGGCGAACGCAAGACGCCAGTCGCGTTGGTGAATGCCTGCTCCACGTTCCTGTACCTCGAGCAGGAAACTGCGGGTGACACCGCAGAAGAACTCGCCTCGGTGGCGCCGCGCGACGCGAAGGCGCTGAAGGGCGATGCACGCTTGATGAACCTGCTGCGCAACGCCGTACATGCCGCCGAGGACGACCAGGGCTGGGCGCCGCTCGCCAAGGCCGGCGCGCTGATCGGCAATCAGGCCTCGTTCGACTCGCGTAACTACGGTTTCAAGAAACTGGTTGATCTGTTCGACGCGATCGACCTGTTCGAAGTCACGCGCCGCGACGGCCACCCCTTCGTGCGCGACAAGAAGCGCAAGGCCGGCTGAACTGCTGCCGCCAAAACAAAACGCCCCGCAGAGCGGGGCGTTTTGTTTGATACGAGGCTGATTCGCAGTGTCGCTATCAGTCCGCTGCCAGATTCGCGGCGAACACGCTGTCGGCGTTGTCCGGGAACGCGTAGCGGGCGAACGCACGGCGGATGCGGGCCTTGTTGTGACGCGCGCCGTGGTCGATGAAGCGGATACCGATTGCCTTGCCGTTCTGCGCCATCGTCATGAACGCAAACCGCCAGCGGGCGGTTTCCGCCAAACGCTCACGCAGTTCGCACTCATTGGCGATTTCCACACCCGCCGCCTTCAGCGAGTCGAGGAATTCAGCGTAGGACTCTTCGCAAAGCCTTCCCATATTTCTGCTCCGTTATTCTGCGGTGGTCGTCCACCATGACGCCTCTAACGGGGCGGGTTACGGAAAGGTTGACAGCGCTTTTCGCGCCGATTGAGCGCGAGCACTTGCGCGAAACCCGCCAGGCAACAGAGACTTCGGCATCCTGATGCAAAACTGACGCCCATGAGCGACACCACTGCCAGCAACGAACGCCGCACGCGCCAACGCTTTGCCGCCCAGCGCGACGGCAAGACGATCTTCTGGGTTGAACTCGATGGCCACCGGCTGCCGCTCAACGACCTATCGCTTGAGGGCTTCAGCTACGCCTCGGAGATTTCGCCCGAGCTTGGGCTTGAATTTCCGTTCGCACTGCGGCTCGAAGGCATTCCGGACCGCGTCCGCGGCCGCGCGCGCATCGTCAATTACGTCAATGGCGCTGCGGGCGGACAGGTGGGCTGCCGTTTCCTGAACTTCGATGGCGATGGCGCCTTCGATCTGCACGACTGGCTGACGGTGCATGTGATCACCAGTGCATCGGTGCGCATCTCGGAGCAGGAAGCCAAGGCGATCGTGGCAGGGCCCTCGCTGATCTGACGCCCGCCCGCTCAGAAGGTCAGCCGCCGCGACGGGCGACGCGATCGTCGCGCCTTACTTTGTCGGCTTGCGGCGCAAATGCCGGCAGCTCACGTCTGAGCAAGGTCAGCAGCAAACGGTCGCCGTGCACCCGCAACACCGGCCACACGGGTCGCAGAACCGCCTCAGCCTCGTCGCGGCGCCCTTGTTGCGCCAGGGCCAGCGCATAGGCGCCGCTGCATTGCGCAAGCGATAGCCACGTCGCGGGGTTGGCCGCATGGGCCTGCAGGCTGCGTGTGGCGCCGGCCAGGGCGGTGACGGCCTCGCTGCGGCCATGGCGTAGCGCGATCATGCCGCGCGCCCAATCGTGGAAGGGGCGGCGCGACGCCGGAAGCTTGCGCGGATCGACGCCTGCAAGCAGCTCCAGCGCTGCCAGCACATCACCGACCCGCGCTTCGGCCAGCGCCAGATCAACACGGAGCGCCAGATCCGCCGGCGCCGCCAGGTGCGCCGCGCGGCTTGCGGCGACGAAGCCGGCGTAGTCACCGGCCGCGTAGTTCACCATCGCAAGGCGTTGATCGACCAGCGTTGGCGACTTCGCATGCAGACGCTCGCGCCAAGGTTCGAGCGCCGTGCGCGCCTTTTCGAGTTCATCCTGCGCCGCGCAAATGCACGCCGCACGGGCGGCAAGGTCAAAGGCCGACATCGGCTTGCGCACCTGGCTGGCCAGTTGGCCGGCGAGGGCGGCGGCATCAGTCCAGCGGCCGAATGCCATCGCCCGAAGCAGGCGGTCGTGGCAAATCGCGTAGCGATACTGCAACAGCGCCGGCAGCAGGGCGAAAGCCAGCACACCCAGTGCCAGCAACACGACGATTGCTTGCGCCAGAACGAGACCGGACGCGAGCAGGAACGCGACCAGCGCGACCCAGTAGCGCTGACGGCGCAGAAGTTCGGCACAGAAAGTGCGAAGGCTGGGCTCTGGCTGCTGACGTAGCGGCAACAGCGCCTGGGGCGCCGCCGGCGGGTAGCCACCGCGTTCGTCACGCGGCGCGATGAGCTCCGCCACGTCGCGCAGGCGAATGTTGGCCAGCCCGCGCGCCGCCAACGAGGCAATCGCCTGCTCTGCGTTGCCGGCGTCGACCGAATCCATCACGGTGTGCCCCGCCGGATCATGGGCACTGAAGAAAATGCGTGCCATCGTGAGCCCCCTGCCTGCGGGGCCACACCTGCCGAGGCCTCGCGAATCACGATGCTGGCATACGCCTTTGGCATTTTCGACGCCGTTCGTCCGGCCCTTCCGACCGGCCTTCGGCGCGCGGCGGATGACACCTTGCGCGGGTGTCGGAGCGTGGCCTACGTAGTGCGGCGAGCGCTCAGTAGTGCGGTGGAATCTCTTCGCGCAGATCGCGCGGCTCGCCACTTCCGCCACCCCCGCCAGCGCCAGCACGCACCTGCTCGGTCAGCGCGCGGACGTGCTTCTGCAAGGCCTCGATCTGCTGCTGCTGGCGATAGACGGTGTGATTGAGCTCGTCGAGCAGGTCTTCGGCGAAGCTGAGTTTGACTTCGAGGCGGGTGATGCGCTCTTCCATGGGCAATCCTTGAGTGGCGGCGCCATTCTAGGGCAGGACCGGAGAAGTCGTTATGGCAGCGCGCCGGCACCGGAACCCGGATGTCGCGATCCGCACTGCCGGCGTGCCGAGCGAGCCGGCACGCCGCTGCACTCAGGCAATGCTGGTTCAGCCCGCCTTGACCTTGGTGGTGTAGGCGAGATCGCTCTGCAGATTGGTCTGGGCCACGCCAATGCGCAGCAGCGCGTAGGTGACGCTGGCGAATGGATCCTCGTAGTCCGGCCGGCTCGCTTCCAGCACCGAAACACCCTTCGGAATCAGGCGCCCGCGGCCGGTATCCACCGTCGGTTCCGCCTTCAACACCCGTTCGTAATCGGCGCCACGCACGAGCAGGCTGAAGCCCGGGCGCAGCGACAGCACCTTGGCGCTGGAGAGCCCGCCGCTCACTTCCTCACGCGCGCGCTTCGTCAGCACATAGCTGATCGGATCACCGGCGAACACTGCTTCGCTGGTTTGGTCGCCGAGCAGGCGGTCGAGACTCTGGTTGAGGAAGTTCAGGCAGGGCGTGGTCAGCGCCGGCAAGCCGAGCAGGCCGATCAGCTCCTTGCCGGTATCGCCGGTGATGAAGTTCAGCGCCTCGCGCCACAGCGGCGGTTCTTCGTGCCGCAGCACCTTGAACTGCAGCTTGAGCGCGCCGCCCGGCACTTCCATCACGCGGTTCTGGAACGCGCGGCGGAACGACAGGCCCAGCTCGGTCGGCTCGGCCGCGACCGGCTCCTTGCCGCTGGCTTGCTTGTAGAGCTTGAGCCCGGCGTTGAGCACCCAGTTGAGGTTTTCCAGGCCGGGGTTGTTCTCGCCGCGATCCTGCGCGATCGAGAACTGGAAGGTCAGCCTGTCCTTCGGGCCAAAGCGCTTGTCGTCACGCGCGAAGTGGAAGCCGACCACCGAGATGCCGAACAGCGCGTCCGGATTGTCGTCGTTGCCGTCCAGCGCGGGGTCTGCCTCTTCCGGGCCGGCAACGCGATCGGTGTTGCCCTCGCTGATGAAGGGCAGCACGAAGAAGCTGGTTTCCCCCTGGCTCGTATCGGTCAGCTGCATGCGCCCCTCGCGCATGCGGAACTCGACCCCGTGCAGCGCATGGTGGCCGTTTGCGTCGCGGCCGAAGGCGCGCGGTGTCCAGATCTTGGGGTCTTCGACCAGGGCGCGATCGCTCACGCTCATCGGGTCGATGCGGATCAGGCCGGCACGTGTCGGCCCGGACGGGGCACTGAAGAAGGCGGGCATGGTGCAGCTCCTGCGAGGTGGTCTTTCAGACTAGCCCCCCCGCGTGAAGCTGCAATGTCGGATTAGGTGGCGACCTAAGGTCCGGCGCGCTAAGCCAGCAGGCTGCACTGTGTCGCCGCAGCCATGGCGCCAGGCGGTTTTCAGCGGCGGCGTGGCAACGCGCGCAACACGCCGCGCAGGCAGGCCGATTGCAGGCGCCAGCCAAGCACCGCGGCAAAGCACAAAGGCGCAAGGCTGAGCCGCACGGCGCCGCTGGCGAGCGGGGCGAGATCCGGCACGCGCGGGCCGCGCATCGCGCGCCGGCCCAGTGCCAGCGGCGTTGCCACGCTCCACGCCACGAGGCGATAGGTGAGCTCGGCGCCGGGACGACGCGGCAGGGTTTCGTTGCTGGGGATCGGGTGCATGGTTCGAGCGTGGTGCAAATGCAATCGGGCAGCCTAACCGATCCGCGCGCCGATTTCAGGCCGGCCCGGCATCGTCGTCGGCATCCGCCGCCTCGGGTACGACTTCGCGCGGCTTGGCAGCCGCCAGCATCGCCGCGCGGGTAGCCGGGGTTTCAAGGCTGACGCGGCCCAGCGTGCCGCTGCGGTAGTCGGTCAGCAGGATCAGCGCGGCTTTCTCCAGATCGAGGTCGCCGCCCTTCATGCGACAGCCGCGGCGCTTCGCAACTTCTTCCACCACGCCGGGGCCGTCGAAACCGGCCGGGTTGAACTTGTAGCGTGCGCCAAGCTGGGTCGGGTAGCGCGCGAGCAGGCATTCGGCAAGGAAGGCAGCCACCGCTTCCTCGATCACCGCATTGGTACCTACCGCATGGCTGGCGGCCAGCATGTAGCCGTCGCTGTCGTGTTCGATCTTCGGCCACAGCAGGCCCGGGGTATCGGTCAGCGTCATGCCGGGGCC
This sequence comes from Niveibacterium sp., assembly GCF_041909475.1. Taxonomy (NCBI): domain Bacteria; kingdom Pseudomonadati; phylum Pseudomonadota; class Betaproteobacteria; order Rhodocyclales; family Rhodocyclaceae; genus Niveibacterium; species Niveibacterium sp. The sequence goes on from NZ_JAYRDJ010000006.1 coordinate 61,569, forward strand.
CAGATCCAGCGTCTGCTGGCCCTTGGTCACCGCGGGTTCGTCACCGACCGCCGCCACCTTGCGCTTGAGCAGTGCGTTCATCAGCGTGGATTTGCCGACGTTCGGGATGCCCATGATCATCATGCGCAGCGGCTTGGTGTTGTCGTCGCGATGCGGTGCGAGCTGGCGGCAGGCGGGCACGATGCGCGCGACGTCGGCCGGCTTCTTGAACGACAGCGCGAGCGCGCGCACGCCGGGCTGCGCGTTGTAGTAGTCGAGCCACTCGCGCGTGGCTTCGGGGTCCGCAAGGTCGGCCTTGTTGAGCAGCTTGAGACAGGGGCGCTGCCGGAACAGGCGCAGTTCCTCGATCATCGGGTTGCGGCTAGCCTCGGGGATGCGGGCATCCAGCACCTCGATCACGATGTCGACAATCTTCAGGCTTTCGGCGGCTTTCTTGCGCGCCGAGGCCATGTGTCCGGGAAACCACTGGATCGCCATCGGGGTCGTGTCCGTTCGGAAAGCGTTGCTAAGGGGGCGCTATTGTCCCACCCCGCGCGCGGAAAGGCATCCGCAGCTTGCGGCCTCAGGCCATTGAGGCGGTTCAGGCCGCCGGCAGCGTCACCGCAAAGCTGCTGCCGGTGCCGGGCTCGCTGCGCACCGAGATCTGCCCGCCCAGCGTGTTCTCGACAATCGAACGCACGATGTCGAGCCCCAGCCCGGTGCCACCCCGCCCAGCCTTGGTCGTGAAGAAGGGCTCGAAGATCTGCGCGAGCAGCGCCGGCGGCATGCCCACGCCATCGTCGCCAACGCACAGCTCGATTGCGCCCGATGGCTGCCGCGATGCCGAGATGCGGATCGTGCCACCGCTGCGCCCCTCAAAGGCGTGCGTCACCGCGTTGGAGACGAGGTTGGCGAGCACCTGGCCGAGCGGCCCCGGGCTGGTATGCAAGCGCAGGCCGGCCGACAGATCCAGCACGAAGCGGTGCTTGCCGGGGGCCAGCATCGGCGCGAGCGTGTAGCGGAATTCTTCGACCCACTGCGCAAGGTCGATCTCGCGCTGTTGCGAGGTCGCCTGATCGAGCGCCATCTGCTTGAAGGATTCGAGCAGTTCGCAGGCGCGCCCAAGATTGCTCGCCAGCATGGTGGTGGAGGCCTCACTGGTGTCGAGGAAGGCCTCCAGATCGGAACGCCGCAGCGCGCCGCTCTTCACCCCTTCGCGCACGGTACGGATGCGCCCGGTGAGCGAGGTGGCCAGCGCGGTGACGTTGCCGATCGGGTTGCCGATGTCGTGCGCGAAGTTGGCCACCAGACGGCCCAGCGACGCGAGCTTCTCCGCCTGCATCACCTGCTGTTCCAGTTCGCTGTTGATCTGCCGCAGTCGCCCCTCCGTCTGTCGCCGCTCGCTGGTATCGAAGATCGACACCAGTACGCTGGTGCCGTCATCACCCGGGATCGGGCTAAGGCCGATCTCACACGGAAAGGTGCTGCCGTCGCGCCGCCGCGCTTCGAGCGCGCGGCCCTGAGCCATGGGGCGCGGGCACGCTGCGACGAAGTATTCGGCGACACGCTCGCGATGCTGCGCGACCTGGTCGGGCGGAATCAGCACGTCGACCTGTTCGCCGACCAGCATCGACGGCGCATAGCCCAGCAGGGCCTGCACCATGCCGTTGGCAAAGCGGATGCGACGCTTTTGATCGACGATCAGCAGTGCGGACGGCATCAACTCCACGACCTGGCGGAAACGCGCTTCGGCCGCCTTGCGTCGCAGCAGGTTGCGCACCCGAGCGAGCAGCAGGCCCGGCGAGACCGGCTTGGTGAGGAAGTCGTCGGCGCCCAGTTCCAGGCCTTCGAGCTGGCTCGCCTCGCTGGTATCGGCCGTGACCACGATCACCGCGATGTCATGCGTGTCTGCACCTTCACGCAAGCGCCGCAGCACATCGAAGCCGGAGAGCTCCGGCATCATCACGTCGAGCAGGATCAGCTGCGGCCGATCCGCCAGCGCTGCGAGCTCGAGCGCGCTGCGGCCGTTGGTCGCCGTCTTGATGCGGTAGTGGTGCTTCAACGACGCCGCCAGCACATGCAGGTTGGCGGGCTGATCGTCGACCAGCAGCAAGAGCGGTTTGTCGTGTTCGCCTTGGGTCATGCAGACACCTCGGGATTCAGGGTCGCGAGCAGTTGCGCTACCGTCGCGAGCGCAGCGTCGTGATCGAAATGATCGATCTGCCGCAGCAGGCGGCGCAAGGGTTCACCTGGGCCATCGTAAGCCGAGAGCTGTCGCAAGGTCTCGATCAGCGCGTCGGGCACCAGTTCGCGGCGCTCCAGATAGGGCGGCAAGGCACGCAGCGCATCGCGCAGGCCCGGCAGTTCGCGCTCGCCTGGCACGGTGTCGTGGCCGTCGAAATGCGCGCGGATCACCGCGACCGCAGTCTGCAGCGCGGCGGCGAAATCAGCGCCGGGCCGCTGCGTGCCGTCGCTGCGTAGCGCCTGTTCGGCCGCCGCGGCGCTGCCCGCGAGCGCGACCGCGCCGAGGTTGCCGGCGGCCCCCTTGATGGCATGCAGGCGGCCGAGCGCATCACCAACACGGCCATCGGCCAGCAATGCGTCGATCGCGTCGGCCGCGCCGGCGCAGTCGTCCGCCAGTTCGCAGAGCAGGCGGCGCAGGTTTGCCGCGTCGCCACCAAGGCGGTACAGCGCCGCCGCGAGATCGAAACCGGGCAGCGGCGGCGCATCCCCATCATCCGACGGCGCTGCGGCCTGCCCGGCCAGCGGCAGCCAGCGCAACAGCACCTGATCGAGCAGGGCAGGTTCGATGGGTTTGGCAACGAAGTCGACCATGCCTGCTTCAAGGCTTTGGCGCCGGTCTTCCGACAGCACGGCCGCGGTCATCGCCACCACCGGCAGGCCGCCGCAACCCGGCAGCGCGTGGATGCGCTGCGTGGCTTCGAGCCCGCCCATCACCGGCATATGCAGATCCATCAGCACCAGATCGAAGCGCTGCGCGGCAACCCGCTCCACCGCTTCGCTGCCGTTATGGGCCGTCGTGACCGTGATGCCCCGCCGGGCCAGAAAGCCCTCCGCCACCTGCTGGTTCTGCGCGTTGTCTTCCACCAGCAGCACATGAGCGCCGTTAAAGCGGGGCGTTGCCGTCACGGGGATCGGCGACGCCGCGGCCGCCGCGACAGGCCAGTGCGCCGGCAAGGCTTGGGCGGGGACCGCAGGCAGCGTAAAGCTGAAACGCGCCCCTTCGCCCGGCCGACTCTCCACCGCAATCTCGCCCCCCATCGCATTCACCAGCCGCTTGCAGATCGCCAGCCCCAAACCGCTGCCGCCGTGGCGCCGCGTGATGCTGCCATCAACCTGCGTGAACGGCTGGAACAGGCGGACGATCTGGTGTTCGGACAAACCAATGCCGCTGTCGGCGACGCAGCAACGCAGCATGGGCGTACCGTCCGCGCGAGCGGGCGCCGGCGCGGCGCTCAGTGCGATCTGCCCCTGCTCGGTGAACTTCACCGCGTTGCCAATCAGGTTGTTGAGCACCTGCGCGATGCGCAGCGGATCGCCCAACACCGGATCGCTCAGCGCGGACGCAATTTCGATTCGCAGCCCGAGGCCGCGCTCCTCGATACGCGCCGCAAACAGGTTGGCCGCGTCCTGTACCAGTTCGCCGAAGCGCAGCGGAATCTGTTCGATTTGCAATTGGCCGGCTTCGACCTTGGAGTAGTCGAGGATGTCGTTGAGCACCCCGAGCAGGGTCCGGCCCGAGGCGAGCGCGGTGTTGAGGTACTCGCGCTGTTCGCTGGAAAGCTCGCCGTCGAGCGCCAGTTCGGTCAGCCCCAGCACCGCGTTCATCGGCGTGCGGATCTCGTGGCTCATGTTCGCGAGGAACTCGGACTTGGCGCGGTTGGCCGCTTCCGCCGCACGGCGCGCCGACGCCATTTCGGCGGCAAGCTGGCGTTCCTGTGTGACGTCCTCAAACAGCCAGACGGTACCGCGCGTCAGATCGTTCGGATCGATCGCGCGCCCCGCCAGTGAGCAGATGAAGCGGCTGCCGTCCTTGCGTTTGAGTTCCTGGTCGCGCCGGTGGATGCCGCCGGTCTCCAACTCGGCGTAGATCGTGCCGCCGGCCACGTAAGCAGCCTCGTCAAGGTACCAGTCGCGCGTGGTGCGCCCGATCAGTTCGTCGCGCCCGTAGCCGAGCATTTCCTCAAGACGACGGTTGCACTTCTCGACCACGCGCTTGCGCAGCAGCGCGATGCCAAGCGATGCGGATTCGAAGATCGCCGTCTGCTCGTCGACCATGTTGCGCAGCGCCGCCGCCTGACGCCGCGCCTCGGTGACATCGCGATTGACGCCCACCGCGCGCAGCGGCGTGCCATCCGCCGCGCGCACGATCACCGCCAGCGCGCGGATGTGGCGCACCTCGCCATCCGGCGTGACGATGCGAAACTCGGTATCGAAGCTGCCCGCCCCGCGCAACGCGGCATCCAGTTCGGCCTCGGTGCGCGCACGGTCGTCCGGGTGCATGCGCGTCACCCAGGCCTCATACGCGCCGGAGAATTCGTCGCGCGTGGCGTGGTAAAGCGCGAACATCGTGTCGTCCCACAGCAGCACGTCGCCCACGACGTCCCAGTCCCAGATGCCGGCGCCCGCCGCGCGGGTGGCCAGCGCGAGGCGCTGTTCGCTTTCATGCTCGGCGGCTTCGACCAGCTTGCGTTCGGTGACGTCGGTGACAACGCCGTTCCACAGGCTGCCGCCATCGCCCAGCCGCGTACCGTCGGACTCGATGCGGAACCAGCGCGCCTCGCCGCGCACGACGAAGCGGCTCTCGATACGAAACGGCTTCAGTGTCGCGATCGCGTCGGCCTGCTTGCGCATCAACTCGGTGAGATCGGCCGGGTGCGTGCGCGAGAAGGGCAGCAGCGGATCACGCGCAATCGCGGCCTCATCCACGTCCAGCAGTTCGCAGAAACGCGGGCTGACATAGTCGAAACCGCTGCTGCCATCGGCGCCGACACGAAACGCGTAGATGCCGGCCGAGATGCGCCGCACCAGATCGTCGAAGCGCGCATTGCTGTGCGCCAGCTCCTGGGTGCGCGCGGTGACGCGCTGCTCCAGCAGGGCCTGTTCGTCGGCAAGCCGGTCAGCCATGCGGTTGAAGCTCGCGCCAAGTTCGCGGAATTCACCGCTGCCCGCCAGCGGTGCGCGCTCGTGCAGGTCGCCGGCGGCGATGCGCTGCGTGGCGCCGAGCAGCTGGCGGATCGGATTGACGATGCTGCGCGCGAGCACCACCGACATTGCGAGGGCCGCCAGCGCGATCAGCGCAAGCGCGGTGAGGCTTTGCGTGCGCAACTGCGTGGCTGGCGCAAAAGCCTCATCGGCATCGATCTTCACCACCATGTGCCAGCGTAGCGCCGGCAGGTAACGCCATGCGGCGGCCACACGCACGCTGGCGTAGTCGCGCGCGATGCCGCTGCCACGCTCGCCGCGGATCGCGGCCTGCATCGGCTCGCCCAGCTTGTCGAGCGGGCGGCGCAGGCGGAATGCGGCGTCCGGCACACGCCGCAGCGGCACCACGTACAGCGCCTTGTCACCTTCCCGCTGGGCAACGATGGTCTCCCCGCTCTGGCCAAGCCCGGTTGCGTCGGTCACCACGGCGTTGAGGTGTTCAAGCGACAGTTGCAGCGCGACGGTGCCGATCGGCTTGCCGTCGCGGATGACCGGCGACACGATGAAGACCGTCGGCCGCCCGCCCGACGGCGCATACGCCGCCACCGGCGTGACCTGGGTCGTCAGCAGCGCAAGAGCCTGGCGGTGCGCATGCGCAAGAATGCTGTCGCGGTAAGGGCCGGTATCGAGGTTGCTGTCGAAATCGGCTTCATGCAGCACCGAGAGCACAACGGTGCCGTCGGCGGCGGTCAGCAGCAGATCGTAGCCGCCGACGTTGTCCTGCACGCTGAGGAAATACTCGCGGTAGCGCGCCGCTTCAATCTGGTACTGCGTTGCCTCGGTGCTGGCGAGCAGTGACGGCAGCACGCTCAATGCATGCTGCGCCGTCGGCGAGTTGGCCAGCGCCCGGCTATCGGCCACGCGCTCTTCAAGGTAGCTGTTGATCTGGTCTGATTTCTTGTCGGCGATGGCAGACAAGTGAGTCAGCACGGTAGCGGTAAGGGTGCGCTCGAAGGCAGTATCGGCCCACCATGCGAGGCCGCCGACCGGCAACGCCGAGAGCAACAGAAAGCCCAGCATCAGGCGCGGCAGGATGCGACCGGGACTCACGGCGCCGCCCCTTCCAGCATTTGCTGCCAGGCTTCCCGACTGCGATACGCGGGCCACGGCGCGGGCCGCAACGGGTAGTCGGACGCGAACACCTGCTCGAACTGGCCATCCGGCAACACATGTCCGACGCGCATCCGCTTCCACAGATGCCGCGTCGCCGAATCGACCGCTGCGATCGACGAGGGGCCGCCGACGGACTGATGCAGCAGCGCGGCATTGACCCGGACCGGGTCGTCGCTGCCCGCGTCACGCACCGCCTGCGCCCAGAGCTTCACGCCAATGTAAGCGGCTTCGACTGGATCGCTGGTCGGCCGATCGGCGCCGAAGCGCGCACGCCAGTTCGCAACGAAGCGCCGGTTCTGTGGTGTATCGACTGACTGGAAGTAGCTCCAGACGGCGTAGTGCCGCGTCAGCCGCTCGCCGCCCCAGGCGCGCATCTCGGGCTCAGCCACGCTGAAGGACATCACCGGTTGCGCGGACAGCCCCGCCGCGATCAGCGCGGCAAAGAAGGCTGCGTTGCTGTCGCCGTTGAGGGTGTTGAGCACCACCGCCGGTCGTTCGTCAGCGAGTTCGGCAATGACATCGGCGAAATCACGGCTGCCCAGCGGCAGGTAGTGTTCGCCAACGACCTCGCCGCCACGCGCTTCAACCAGATCGCGGATGATCAGGTTCGCGGTACGCGGAAATCGGTAGTCGGAGCCAACCAGGAACACGCGCTTGCCGAAGTGCTCGAGCATCCAGTGCGTACCAGGCACGATCTGCTGGTTGGGCGCGAGGCCGGTGTACAGGATGTTGGGCGACTGCTCCATGCCCTCGTACTGCACCGGGTAGAACAGTAGGTGGTGATGACGCTCGACAATGGGTCGCACCGCGGCGCGGCAGGCCGATGTCCAGCATGCGAACAGCGCGCTGACGCGCTCTGCCGTGATCAGTCGCTCCGCCTCACGCGCCGCTTGCTCGGCGTCGGAACGGCTGTCCGCCACGCGCACCTCGACGGGCCGGCCCAGCAGACCACCGTCGGCGTTGAGTTCGGCCACCGCCATCTGCACCGAGTCGGCCAGCGGCCGTTCGCTCGCCGACATGGTGTCGCTCAGCGAATGCAGCACGCCGATGCGGATCGGCGTCGGCGCAGGGCTATGCCGCGTCCACAGCACGACGCCCGCAATGCAGATCAGCAAGAAAGCAAGGAGGGCGTATCGCCGGAGCATGGTGGCAGCTTGGGCAGGTCGTTCCCAGCAATTACGGCCGTCGGGGCCGTCGCTTGAACCTGCCGCGGCACGTCACGATCTGAGGCCGACCGCGTGTTCGCTCACGCTGGCCCGCGCCGGCCTGTGGGAGACTGCCCGCCGTGCGGCGTATCGGCCGCGTCGCCCGGAATGGGAGTGCATGCTGTGAGTGTTCTGCTGATGCTGATCGGCCTGGTACTGGGCCTCGTGGCCGCACTGGCCAATGACCTGAGCGGCTGGTTGGGCGCGGCACTGGGCGGGTTGATCGGTTTTCTCGCCGGTCGGGTGGTGTCGCTGACGCAGCGGTTAGAGGTGCTCGTCGAGCAGCTGGAAGCCAGCGAACAAGCGCAGGCGGCCCTGCGAGAGCACTTCGACCGCGTCACGCTGGCGATCCATCAGCGCTTCGTGGCGCTGGAGTCCCGCAAGGACGCATCAGCAGAGGCCGAAGCTCCTGCAGCGCCGGCCGAATCGGCGGTGAGCGCCGCCACGCACACCGCCGAGCGCACCACCGAGGACGCGAGCGAGCAGACCCCGGCACTGACCCTCGACGTGATCGCCGAGCCGGTGGCCGCGGTCATCGCGCCTGAGGCGGCATCAATTTCCGAGCCCGCTCAGGCCGTCGAGACCGCACCGGCGGAACAAGCCCATTCCGAGCCGGCCACGGCAGCGCCCAGTCAGCCCACGCCGGCCTGGGCGCCTGAAGTACCCGAGGCGGCCGCGCACGCCACCCCGCCGAACGAAACCGCGGAAGAAGCGCTTACCGAACCGGCCGGCCCCAATCTCATCGAACGCGCCTTCGACGCCGCGCGTGCCTGGCTTTTCGGTGGCAACACGCTGGTGCGTATGGGCATCGTGTTGCTGTTCCTCGGGCTGGCCTTCCTGCTGCGTTACGCGGCCGAACGCACCACGCTGCCAATCGAGTTCCGCTACGCGGGCGTAGCGGCCACTGCGCTCGGCCTGCTGGTGATCGGCTGGCGGCTACGTGCGCGCAACGGGCCGTATGGCCTGTTGTTGCAGGGCGCGGCGGTGGCGGTGATGTACCTCACTACCTTCGCGGCGATGCGGCTGCATCCGCTGATCCCGATGCAGGGCGGCTTCGCGCTGATGGTGGCCATCGCGGTGCTCGCCGGCTTGCTCGCAGTGAAGCAGGACGCCGCTTCGCTGGCGATTGCCGGCACGCTGGGCGGCTTTGCGGCGCCTATCCTGGCCTCCACCGGCGGCGGCAGCCATGTCGCGCTGTTCTCCTACTTCCTGCTGCTCAACGCCGGCGTGCTGGGCATTGCCTGGTTCAAGGCCTGGCGGGTGCTCAATCTGGTCGGCTTCGCCGGCACCTTCCTGATCGGCACGGCTTGGGGCTTGCGCAGCTACCAGCCGGAGCTCTTTGCCAGCACCGAACCCTTCCTCGTCGCGTTCTTCCTGATGTACGTGACGATTGCGCTGCTGTTCGCGCGCCGACGCATGGCCGAGTGGGTATCACCGACCGGCGATGGCGGCGACCGTGGGGCGCTGCTGCGCGGGGCGCTCGCGCACGCCAACGCGATCGACGGCACCCTGCTGTTCGGCGTGCCGCTGGTGGGCTTTGGCCTGCAGGTCGCGGTCATCCGCCACATCGAATACGGCATGGCCTTCAGCGCCTTTGCGCTGGGCGCCTTCTACCTGATCCTCGCGCGCGCGCTGCTCGGGCGAGACCGCATCCGCAACCTGCTGCTGGTGGAAGTGTTCCTCGCGCTGGGCGTGATCTTCGCGTCGCTGGCGATTCCACTCGCACTCGACGACCAATGGACTGCCGCCGCGTGGGCGGTGGAAGGCGCCGGCATCTACTGGCTGGGCCATCGCCAGCAACGCACGCTGGCGCGCGCCTTCGCGCTGCTGCTGCAAGCTGGCGCCACGGTGTTCTTCCTGCGCACGCTGAGTGGCGGCACGTCCGACCCCGGCCCCGTGCTCACCGGTTCGTGGCTCGGCACACTGATGCTGGCGGGTGCCTTGCTGTCGAACTGGCGCGTCGCCCGCATGGCCGCAGCGCAGAACAATCCGCCCGCAGACGCCGTGCTCAAGCCGCTGTTCGCGGTGTTGGGACTCGTCTTCGCCTACCTGCTGGCGCCGATGCTTGCCGGCAGCACCACCACCGCGGTGGCCTGGGCGATTGCCGGCGTCGCGACGGTGTGGGCCGCGCTGCGATTTGCCGATCGCGCCGCGCTACTCACCGGCATGTTGGTGCAGGTGGCCGCCGGCATCGTGTTCTTCGCCAACAACCATGGTGCGGCGACCGACGGCGCTCAGGTCTTTGCAGCCGGCCTGTCGGGCCTCGTCGTGTGCGGGCTGATCGGCCTCACGGTGCTTGCCAGCACGATCCTCGCGACGCGCCATGCCGATGCGCTGCCGGGCCTGTCGGCGGGCGTGGGGCTCTTCCTCGTTTTCGGCCTCGCGCTGATCAACCTTGCGGTGCTGTTTGTGCTGCCCTGGCGGGTGGCGAGCGGCGTGTGGGCGCTCAGCGGCGTGCTGATCCTCTGGCTCGCAGTCTCGCTGCGGCAGGCCGTGGCGATGTGGTTCGGCATCGCCTTGCAGGTGGCGGCGGCGGCGGCCTTCCTGCTGCAGGTGTGGCCGCACGTCGCGCTGCATACCGACCCGGATCTGTCACCACTGCGTCACGCCGGTTTCCTGGTGCCGCTGGTGATCGCACTCGCGGCCTGGGTCGCCGCGTGGCGCCTGCAACAGCGCGGCGACGAGCAGTTCGCCGACATCGCACCGAAACTCTCGCTGCTGGGGCTCCTGTGGGGCGCGCTGTGGTGGGGCCATGCCTGGCTGGGCGAGATCACGCGCTTCCTTGCGCCGACCCAGCATCATGCAGCAACGCTGGGCCTGATCGCCGCCACAGCGATCCTGTGGACGCTCGCGGCACGCCGCTGGGTCTGGGCCACGCTGGCGAACCTGTGCCTCGCACTCACGCCGTTTGGCTGGCTCGCACTCGCCGCCGCCTATCACGGCACCTACGCGCCCTTCTCCAACCTCGCCAGTGCTGGCTGGGCCGCGATGCTGCTCGCACATCTGCTCGCCTTGCGCCTGCTCGGCGAGGGTGACGACGCGCCGTGGCCGGCGATCGGCATCCGATTCGCCCATGCGCTCGGTGCATGGCTGTTGCTGACCGTGCTGGCGCTAGCAGCGCGCGCGCTATTCGCTGAGCTGGGTGACGAACGTTCTGCATGGCGCTGGCTGGGCTGGGCGCTGGTGCCGGCCGCCTACCTCGTGTTGACTGCACGCGAAAACTGGCCACAGCGCTGGCCCTTTGGCGCACACGAAACCACCTACCGCACGCTGGTCGCGACGCCGGTGGCGCTGCTGATGATGTTGTGGGTGATGGCGGCGAACCTGCATTCGACCGGCTCAGCCGCGCCGCTGCCCTACCTGCCGCTCGCCAACCCGCTCGAGATCGCCTGCGGCATCGTGCTGATCGCAGTGTGGCGCTGGCTCGCGCGGGTCGAGCTGGCCGACGACGTACAGCAGTTGCTGCGACCGAGCTTCGGCGCGCTCGCCTTCCTGGTCTATACCTGCGGTGTGGCACGAGCGGTGCATCACTGGGCCGGTGTGCCCTTTGAATCGCAGGCGCTGTTCGCCTCGATGACGCTGCAGGCGAGTCTATCGATCGCGTGGAGCATCGCCGCGCTGGCGCTGATGGTGAGCGGGCACCGTGCCCAGCACCGATTGCGCTGGCTGATCGGTGCGGTGCTGATCGGCGTGGTCGTCGCCAAGCTGTTCCTGATCGAACTCTCGAACACCGGCGGACTCGCGCGTATCGTGTCCTTCATCGCGGTGGGCGTGTTGCTACTGGTGGTGGGCTACTTCGCGCCGCTGCCACCGAAACAGAACGACCAGCAGGAAGGGGCCGGATCATGAGCCGCCGTATCGCCACCGCCTTGCTCGCACTGCTGTGCTGCAGCGCAGCCCATGCCGCTGAGCAAGCGGCGGACTTCACCACCCGCGCCAGCATCCGCGTCAACGAGACCGCGCCATACGCACGGCTCACGCTGCCGATCGACGCCTACCTCGCGGCCCGCTCACCGGACCTGCGCGATCTGCGCGTCTTCAACGCCAACGGCGAAGCCGTGCCCTTCGCGCTGATCGACACGCCGCCGCAGACACGCGCCAGCGAACAGCAACGTGCGCTACGGTGGTTCCCGCTGCACGGCGAAGCCGGCGCCAGGCTCGGCGATCTGCAAGTGGATGTGCGGCGCGACACCAGCGGCACCGTGGTGTCGGTGCGCGAGCAATCCGGCAGCAAAGCCGGCAAATCCTTGCGCGGCTACCTGATCGACACCGGTAGCAAGGAGGCAGCGCTGGCCGCGCTGGACATCACGCTCGGCGAAGGCATCAACGGCTTTCACCGCGTCAGCGTCGAGGCGAGCGACGATCTCACCCGGTGGCAGAGCCTGCAGGCCGACGCCGTGCTGGCAGCGCTCGATTTCAACAACGAGCAAATCCGCCGCGAGCGCATCGAACTCGGCCAGACCGGCGCGCGCTACCTGCGCGTGCTGTGGCGGGAGCCAGCCGAAGCGGTGCCGATTGCCGCAGTGAAGCTCGTCACCCGCGAGGCACATACCGAAGCGCCGGCGATCGTGTGGACCGGCGCAACACCAGCCCAGCGCGACACCAAGGGCGACTATGTGCTGAAGCTGCCGACGCCGATCCGCGCCGAGCAACTGCGCATCACACTGCCGCCCGGCAATCTGTTGGCGCCGGTTGAAGTCGCTACCCGCAACGATGAGCGCGCGCCGTGGCGGCGTATCGCCGGCGGCGTCGTCTATCGCCTCGCTGGCGACGGCGCCGACCGCACCTCGCCCGACATCGCGCTCGGCAACAGCGTGATCCAGCACCTGCGCCTGCACGCCGACCCGCGCAGCGGTGGACTCGGCAGCACCGCGCCCACGCTACAACTCGGGCTCACACCGCAACAACTCGTCTTCCTCACACACGGCCCGGCGCCCTACACCCTCGCCCTTGGCAAGCCCAACATCGCCCCGGCAGCGCTCGCCATCGACACCCTGGTGCCCGGCTACGGCCAGCCCGGCGCGCCCAAGATCGCCGACGCCGAAATCAGCTTCGGCCCCCAGGCCAGCGCCGCCGACGGCAGCGGCCCCACCCCTGACGCCCCGGCCAGCACGCGAAAATGGGTGCTGTGGGCGGTGCTCGTCGCGGGTGTTGCCGTGATGGGTGGCATGGCGTGGTCGCTGGTGAAGCAAACGAAGTAGCCGCTCGACACCCGCCGGAAGTACAGCGCCTGCCGCGATAGGCGGTTCACGCAATCGCGGCGGGTGGCTTTCTCCGATTCGGCTTCCCTTTCGCGGCGCGCCGCTGCATGCTGTTTAGCCACCGCGTGACATCCGGATCAGAGGCCACTGATGGGCGACGTATCCGCTGAGCAGGGCAGCACGGCGCTGAGCTTGCATTTCGATGAAACGAAGCGGGCAGTGCTGGTCGATTTCACCCCGGGTGAGGCGGCCACGCCCCTCACCGAAGACGCACTGCGAGCCGCGCTCGCAGCGCAAGGCTGGGGCGCGCTTCGCGTGCTGCCGGAGGCGCTCTCAACACTGCTCGCGGCAGACCAGACCAGTTCAGCAGTCGAGGCGTTGTGCATCGCCGAGGCCGTCGACGCGAGCTTCAGGGTCGCGCTGAGCGACGACCAGATGCTTGCCCGGTTGAGTCTGACTCCCGCCGAGGGGGGTGCGCCGGTGCTCGCCGAAGCAGTGCTGACAGCGCTGACCGAGTTGGGCGTTCAGTCTGGTGTTGATCAGGCCGCGCTGGCAGAGGCGCTGGCGGCGGGCATGGCCGATGGCGTGGTGATCGCGCGCGGCCTGGCGCCGGAGCATGGCGTCGACGGCGCGCTGGAACCCTGCCAGGCGCAGCCCCGTACCCGCAGCCCGAAGGTCAGCGAAAGTGGGCAGGTGGACTATCGCGATCTGGGCGATCTGCTGGTCGTGCATCCGGGTGACGCGTTGATGCGCCGGATACCACCCACGGCCGGCACGCCCGGCCGTACGCTCACCGGCGCCATCGTACCGGCGCAACCTGGCAAGGCCGTTGTGTTCGGCGCAGATCTGCCGGGCACGAAACGAAGCGCAGAGGACCCGGATCTTCTCGTGGCTGCGATCACGGGTCAGCCGGTCTTGCGGCACGACGGCATGATCGTGGAGCCGGTGCTGGTGATCGAGTCGGTGAGCATGACGAGCGGCAACATCCGCTTCGAAGGTAGCGTGAAGATCAAGGGCGATGTCGAGTCGGGCATGACGGTCAGCGCTACCGGCGACATCGAGGTCGGCGGCGTGGCCGAGCTGGCGACGCTGGAAGCCGGCGGCAACGTGGTGGTGCGTGGCGGCATCATCGGCGCGCTGGGGCGCAAGGATGGCAAGAGCAGCGGCGCACCGGTCACCCGCGCGGCCGTGAGTGTGGAAGCGGGCTACGCGCAGAACGCACATATCGAAGCCGGCAACTGCATCGTGATCGACGACGCTGCGATCCAGTGCGAACTGATCGCCGCCAACCACATCGTCGTCGGCAGAAAGAAGCATGGCTGCCTGATCGGCGGCCGCCATCAGGCGACGTTGAGCCTCACCGCAAAGGAGGTCGGCAGCCCGCAACGTCTCGCGACGGTGATCGAGCTGGGCATCAACCCGGCGATGCACAGGCAGATGCTGGAACTGACGAAGCAGCGCGACGCCAAGGAAACGCAGCTGCTGGAAGTCAGCAAACTGCTCGCGCTCGCGCGGCAACAGCCGGGTCGGCTGCCGGAGGCAACTGTCGAAAAAGCGCGCCACACGGCGGCTGCGATCGCCGCCGCCATTGCGGATCTGCGCGCGCAGCACGAGGAGATCAACCGCAAGGTCGCCTTGTCGCTCGGCGCGCGTGTGATCGCCACGCAGAAGATCTACGAATCCGTCGAGGTTCACCTGGCCGGACACCAGTTCCGCGTGCCGCGCGAGTACGAGGCCTGCGCGGTGGGGCTGGACCGCGAGGGCCGGCTGGGCTTGCTCGCGCTCGACGAACCGCCGCTGGACTGAAGTGGCCTCATGCGGCGACGGCGATGCGCAGCACCTTCGCCCCCGGCGTATGATCATGAGCCATGAGCACCTCGCCGAAACGCAAACCGGCAACGCCGCCGGCCACGACAGAGGCTGCGCCGGAGCAGCCGTTTCTGCGCTTCTACCATTCCGATGCGCTGCGCCGGAAGACGCTCGATCTGTTGAGCCGCATCGAAGGTGCTGACGACGCACGCGAGCATAGCGACGCGCTCGCCGATCTCGTCGTCGAACTGATGAATAGCGGCATGGACTATTTCTTCATGCAACCGCTGAAGGAATCGAAGGCCGGCTTCATCGTGCAGCAGTCGGCCAACCTTGGACTCGCCGGTGCGCAGCAGGTGATGGGCTCAGTGATCCGCAAGATCATCCAGCGCATGGACGCAGCCCAGCTGGTCTCGGTCAGTGGTTCGATCAGGCGGCTGATGATTTGAACCGCACGGCGCGGCAACCGCGCCAGCAAGAACAATGTCATCGGCATTTGCGCTGGATGAAGTCGACATGTCGTCACCCCCGGTACAAAGGGTTTCCTCAACCCGCTCCGGATACCCCCCATGGCACACGACCTGGTCTTGCTCGCGCAGGCACTGAAACGCTCGGCGACGCGGCTCGCGCTGATCGGCCTGCTGTTGCCGCTATGCGGCCTGAGCGCTTGCGGGGGTAGCACGTCGGAACCGACGGGCGAGCAGCCAAGCGCAACCATGCCGCTTGAGGCGCCCACCTGGCTCAACAGTGGCGTGCGTGTAATGGCGCTCGGCGACTCGCTGACCGAGGGTTGGCCTTCGAGCTACGGCGGCTACCGCTTCGAGCTCTACCGCCGCTTCATCGCAGCGAAGCTGCCGGTGAACTTCGTCGGATCGCTGACGAACACCTCGAACGGCCTGCCCGACCCCAACCATGAAGGTCATGGTGGCTGGACGTCGTACGACCTGCGCGACGGCCGCCGCAACAGCCTGGATGCCGGCAACGTGCGCAACTGGCTGGCCGCCGAACACCCGGACGTGATCCTGCTGCTCGCCGGCACCAACGACGTCTTCTACACGCAAGGCGACGAGACAATCGCAGCCAACCTGCTCGCGCTGATCGACCGCATCCGTGAACTTGCGCCCGAGGCTGAGCTCTTCGTCGGTTCGACACTGCCCTTGCGCGACCCGCAGCTCGCCGGCCGCGTCATCCGTTTCAACGCCCTCGTTCAACAGGGTCTCGTCACGCGGATGCAGCTCGACACGCACTTGCACAGCGTAGCAACGCATGACGCGGTCAGCGTCGACGACCTCGCGGAAGACGGGGTCCACCTGCGCCCTGAGGGGCCCGGCAACGCGAAACTGGCCGACGCGTGGTTCAGCGCGATACGCGGCACCCTGGAGCGCTTGAGCGCACGCTGAACAAGAGGCGGGCGAGGAATTACCGCGCGGCGGGTAGCAACGCCCCCCGCTAGAATCCGCCGTTGCTCTGCCCGCCGGGCGGGCCACAGCTCGGAGACGGGACTCTCGATGGCAAACGCGCGCTATGTCTTTCTCGATGGCATCCGTGGCGTCGCGGCCCTGCTGGTGCTCACCCGGCACACCGACGCCTTCTGGAACTTCGAGATCTACCGAGCCTATCTCGCGGTAGACCTGTTCTTCGTGTTGAGCGGTTTCGTGATCGCCAGCGCCTACGACCGGCGCTTGCGCGACGGTGTGCTGAGCGTTGGCGGCTTCATGCTGGTTCGCCTGATCCGCCTCTATCCGATGTTCCTGCTTTCGTTAGTACTAGCGGTCTTCGCCTGGAGCGCGTCGGACAAACCGGCGCCGATGTTTGGCGGCTCGCTGTGGTTGGCCGCGACGATGACGGCGCTGTTCCTGCCAACGCCGCCGCATCGCGATGCGATTCTGTTCCCGCTCAACGGGCCCTACTGGTCGCTGTTTTTTGAACTGGTCGCAAACCTCGGCTACGCGCTCTTCCACCGCGTTCTGAGCACGCGAGTGCTGCTTGGGGTGCTGCTGGTTTCCGCCGCCGTGATGGCCCGCATGGCGCTGCGCATGGGCACACTGGACGCAGGCTTTTCATTCACGGAGACCTCGCTGCTGTTGGGCGTATCGCGTGCCGTATTCGGCATTGCGTTTGGCGTGCTGCTGTTTCGATCGGCTGGCGCCCTGAGCAAGATCGCCCGCCACGCTGGCTCACCCTGGCTTGCGTTTGCCGCGGTCAGCGCTGTGATGCTGTCGCCGGACATGGGCCGCCTGAATGCGATCGTGGATCTCGCGGCGGTGTGCATGCTGTTTCCGCTTGCAGTACTCAGCATGTCGCGCGATGCCGCCACGCGTTTCGATCGCACGCTGCTTGCGCTGGGCGCGGCAAGCTACCCGATCTACGTGCTGCATGCGCCCCTTGGCGAACTCGTGCTGCATCTGCTGCCGGGCGCGATTCCCGCATTCGCGCCCTACAGTGGCATCACCTTCATTTCGCTGCTCATGCCGCTCGCGGTGTTGCTGGAGCGACGCGTCGACATTCCGCTGCGCCGCTGGTTGTCGAGCCGCCTGACGCGGCGCAGCACACTGCAAAGCACCTGAGGCTCAGCGGGTGCGCAGCCCCTGGCCGGCGAGCCAGGCGAGTGCGTCGTCGACGCTCTGACTGCGGCGGTAGCGCACCATGCGGCTTGCGCGCTCGGCGAGCTGGCTGACAATCAGCGCATGCAGCATCGAGGGCAGGACGTCGGTTGCCGCAAGCATGCCCGCGGCGACACCTTCCTCGAAGAACGCCCACCAGGCGTCGAAGCACTCGGGCGTGCCGCCGCCCCATTCGCGCGCATCCGTCAGCAGACCCCACTGTTGTCCCCCACGTGCCTGCCACAGGCTGCGCGCATCGCGATGCAGGTTGAGCGCGGCAACGTCGTTCCACTCACCGGTGAGCCGCGTGACGAGGATGTCGCCCTGCCATTCCAGCGTGTAGGTTCCGTGCTGAGCCCATTGCATGTGTGCTCCTGACAGGTGTTGGTGGATACGCGGAGTATAGACAGCGTCCGTCACGCAGGCCGGGCGGCGCAGTGTGTCAGGCGGGCGAGGCGTCTGCCGCGCAATGTCGCGCGATCGCGTCGACCAGGATCGCCTGCACACCCGGCGCAAGGTCGTGCCCCATGCCCGCGATCACCTGCAGTTGCGCGCCGCGGATATGCCTTGCGGTATCGCGACCACCGGCAAGTGGCACCAGCGGGTCGGCATCGCCATGCAGCACCAGCGTCGGTACGGTGATGCGCTTGAGCAGGCGGCGCCGGTCGCCGCTGGCGATGACGGCCAGCAGCTGATTCACCGTGCCGGCCGGATGCCAGGCACGCCCCACCCCCGCCGCGATCTGCCGCCGCAACTGCTCGCGCTCGATCGGGAAACCGGGGCTGCCGATCACGCCGAAGACGCCGATCAGGTGTTCGACCACGCTGTCGGGGTTACCCGGCTCGGCCGGCCTACTCAGCAGTGCGCGCATGGCATGCAGTTTGGGGCGCGACAGGCGCGGGTGGCCGCTCGACGACATGATCGACGTGAGGCTCAACACTTTCGCCGGATGCCGCACCGCCATCAGCTGCGCGATCATGCCGCCCATCGAGGCGCCGACGATGTGCGCCCGCGCGATGCCCAGCGCGTCGAGCAGACCCGCGCTGTCGTCCGCCATGTCGGCCAGCGTGTAGGGCACACGCGGCGGCAGACCCAGCGCGCTGCCGACGATTGTGCGCAGCAGCCCTGGCCGCCGGCGCGCCCGGATGTGCGTGGACAAACCGCTGTCGCGATTGTCGAAACGGATCACGCGGAAGCCCCGCGCAACCAGCGCGTCGCAAAAAGCTTCGGGCCAGCTCACGAGCTGCATGCCCAGCCCCATGATCAGCAAGATCGTCGGCGCCGCCGGGTCGCCGAGCGACTGGTATTCGAGTTCGATACCGTTGGCCGCCACACGACTCATGTCGACGCCCCGCCGACGCGCCGCTTGCGCCGCGGCCTTGGTGGCGCCTCGCCAGGCCGCGGCGCTGCACACAGCTCGTCGAAACTCTGCTGCAGTGCTTCGGCAAGCCGCCGTGGTTGCGGCATTGCAGCCTGCGCGCTGGTGATACCGAAGTCCAGCTTGCCCGCGTAGCTCATCACCGTGATGTTGAGCCCGAGCCCGTGCTCGACGATCGACACCGGCCAGTAGTCGAGCATGCGGGCGCCGCAGCAGTACAAGGGCACGCTCGGGCCCGGCACATTCGAGATCACGAGGTTGGCGATCGGCGGTATCCGGTTCGCCAGCGTGCTGCGCCCGTACAAGCTGGCGAGCCCGCCCAGCACCCAGGGCAGGCCGATCGAAGGAAAGTCGGTCGGCAGGATCGATTCCGCACGTTTGGCGAGCCCCTTCACCGCGCGGGCTGCGTCGGTGATGGCCCGCAGGCGCGCAACCGGATCGGCGATCTGTGTGGCGAGGTTCACCACGGCCATCGTGGCCTTGGTCGTGAACTCGGCATTGCCGGCTTCACGCAGCGAGATCGGCATCGCCGCGATCAGCGACTTCTGCGGGATGCCGCCGTGCTGCGCGAAGTAGCGTCGCAGCGCACCGCTGCACAACGCGAGCACCACGTCGTTGAGCTTGGCCTCGTGCGCCGCGGCGATCTGCTTGAGGGCGTCCAGCGGCAGGCTGATTGCGGCAAAGCGCCGCTCGCCGGTGATCTGAACGTTCAGTGGTGTTTTCGGGCCGAGCGCGAGATTGCGTCGCAAGGCTGAATCGCCAGGCGGGTCGCGGCGCGCGCCGATCGCCTGCTTGGTCAGCCCGGCAAGCAGGCGGGCCGCGGCCGGTAGATGGCGAACCAACTTCAGGTACTGCGCGGCGTCGTGCCGCACAGCGGTGGCGGCGAGGCTCAGCACGGAAGGCTCGCTCGACCGCGGGTGGTGTCGGGAGTGAAGCGTCGACTCGGCGGGCGGCTGCGCTTCGCTATCGAACAGCGCGCGTGCGAGCGCGACGCCAGCACTGCCGTCGAGCACGGCATGGTGGATCTTCACGTAGAAGGCTGCCTGCCCGTCGGCGAGCCCGTTGATCACATACAGCATCCAAAGCGGGCGCTCGCGGTCGAGCAGCTGCGCATGCAGTTCGCCCACGCAGGCCTCCAGCTCGGCGAGGCCTCCCGGCAATGGCAGCGTGACGCTGCGGACGTGGTCGTCGAGGTCGAGTTCTGGCGCTTCCACCCACACCGGGTTGGCGAACTGCAGCGGCATCGTCGCCAACTTGCGCCGCAACACCGGCGTCCGGGGCAGGCGCTCGGCCAGCATCTGGCGGATCGCTGCGCGAAACTGTGCTACGCCACCCGGCGGCGGCTCGAAGCGGTGCAGTGCGCCGACGTGCATCGGCGTTGCCGGCGTCTCCAGATGCAGGAAGCTGCCGTCCAGTCCGCTCAAGGGCTTCACGAATCGACCTTTCGATGGCGCGGCGCTGGGCGGCCGCCCGCCGAGCGTAGTCGATTCACGCGCCGCATGCGCGGCTGATCAGTCCACCTGCACCGTCACCGGCTCGCTGTGGATCACGCGATCCCAACCCTGAGCATCCACCCCGTCGATCACGACGAGGTAAAGCGCGTGCACGCCCGGCGCCAATCCGCCGGTATTGAGGTGCAGCGTGATGTTGCCGTTCCATTCGCTCCAGTCCTGCACCTCACGCACGGTGGCGGTCTGCAGATCGACGCTGTCACGCAGTTCTACCCGCTGCCAGCCTTGCCCCGGTACACGGCCGACGATGACGCGGCTGTCATCGGAATACACCTCACGTGTATCGGGCTTGGGCAGCGCGTTGTCGACGCCGTCTTCGATCTGGCCGAAGTTGCCGAAGTAGTTCTGCTCGACGAAGTAGCGCAGCCGCAGCGTAGGATCGGCGTAGATGCGTTCGGCCTGCCGGTTCTGGCTGATTAAGGTGCGGCCGTTCTTGTGCACACGCGTGATCAGCATGCCGTCCTGCTGCCCCAGCGTGCCGGTGTAGCCCATGATTTCAAGTAACGCCCAGCCGCCGTTGCTGTCGGCGGCTGCGCCACCCCAGTAGGTGCTGTCGTCGCCACCGCCGCGATTGATGATCGTGATCGGCCCCTGGCTGGTCGGCCAGTTGTGCACCTTGATCTGGCAGTCGCTGTCGGTGACCGAGTTTTCCCAGTTGATGCGTTCATGCTTCCACTGGTAGCTCTTCGTGTAGGGCGCGCCACCGAGCAGCATCATGTTGCGCACCCAGTGCGCCTTGTAGAAGTAACGCTGCTCGCCGATCGCAAAACCGGGGTCGAAGCGCCGCGTAGCGTTGTAACGTGTGCTGTCTTCCGGTGTGAAGAGCACCTTGCCGCGCGTGCCGTCGATTGCCACCGAGGTCGGGCCGCCGAGATCGTTGAACTGCCAGCCGTTGCCGTTGGGCATTGAGGCGCCCGTCACCTGCGCCTCGATCATGCCGCCCGCACCGCCGAGAAAACTGTGCACCACATCCTGCAGACCGAAGTCGCCCTTGATCGTCACGGTGTCGCCGTGGTGATAACTGACCGGTGCGGTAGGGGGGGTGGCCGGGCCGGGCGCGGTTGGCGCGCTTTCACCACCGCCACCGCCCCCGCAGGCGGCGAGCAGCGTGAGCAGCAGGGTGGCCATGGCGTGGCCGGGCCAAGTGAGACGCGACGGGTTCGACAAGCGATGCATCGGGGTTCCTTCAGGGCCGTTCTGGTGTTTGACCGGGCAACGCCGTTGTCATGGCGCGGCAGCGAAAACTAAGGCCAGTACTCGCTTGCCGGCACGACATGCCGCCCGGAGGCAGGCTGCGGCGGATCGGCGGCCCAGTTTGTGCCGGCGCAAGGGCGCTGCGGGCGGCTCTATCGTCAGCGGTCACGCCTCTGTCACAATGCGCGCGCCCTGGCAACGGGCGCCCCACCAAGGCGCCGGCCGCTGCAGGGCAAGGCCCTTCAACCAACCGGCTCAAACAGCACATGGCCCTGATACATCTGACCGATGAAGAGACCCGCACCTGGACGCGGGCACAAAAAGACGAGTGGTGGTTCAAGAACGTGTATCGGGGCGACATGGCCCAGCTCACGATCCGCTCCGCGATCACCGGCTTCCTGCTCGGCGGCATCCTTTCCGCCACCATGCTCTACATCGGCGCAAAAACAGGCCTCGGCCTCGGCGTCGGCCTCACCTCGGTGATCCTTTCCTTTGCCATGTTCCGTGCGCTGAGCAACGCGGGCTATGGCAAGGACATGACGATCCTGGAGAACAACTGCACCCAGTCGATCGCGACCGCCGCGGGCTACATGACCACGCCGCTCACCGCCAGCCTGGTGGCCTACATGCTGATCTCCGACAAGATCATCCCCGGCTGGCAGATCGTCGTATGGCAGGTGATCGTCGCGATCCTCGGCGTGCTGATCGCCTTCCCGCTCAAGCGCCACTTCATCAACGACCAGCAAATGCCCTTCCCCGAGGGGCGTGCCTGCGGCGTGGTGCTTGATTCGCTATACACCAGCGATGCCGCGGTAGGTGTGTTCAAGGCACGCTTGCTGGCGATCGTGGCGGCCGGTGCGGGCGTGTATCAGATGCTGATTTCGGACGGCTGGATGAAGCTGATCCAGTTCAAGCTGCTGCGCATGGACAAGTGGGCCGGCATGACCGAGCCCTGGGTCTTCCATGAACGCTTCGACACTTACTACTACAACCTCGCGACGGCTTACCACCTGTGGATCCCGAAGATCCTCGGCATGGACATCCGCCAGCTGGGCTGGCGCGCCACACTGGATGCCTCGCTGATCGGCGTCGGTGGCCTGATGGGCATCGCCGTGGCAAGCAGCGTGCTGCTCGGCAGCTTCATCAACTTCGCGGTGCTCGCGCCGATCGTGATCCAGCTCGGCGACATCGTGCCGCGCGTGGCGGCCGACGGCACCCCCATTCCGATCAACCGCGGCGAGATCGTCAATCAGTGGTCGCTGTGGTGGGGTGTCGCGATGATGGTAACCGGCTCGCTGGTCAGCCTGATCGCGCGGCCGGAGATCTTCACCAGCGCATGGAAGTCGCTGACCGGTCGCAAGAAGGTGGCAAACGAGGGCCCGGACATTCTCAGTGACATCGAGTTGCCGCTGTGGGTGTCCTACGTTGGTGTGCCGGTGTTCTCGGTGCTGGGCGCCTGGGTCACGCACGAGTTCTTCGGCGTGCCCTGGCTGCTGAGCGTGGTGTCGCTGCCACTGATCTTCGTGCTGACCATCATCGGCACCAACTCGATGGCGCTGACCTCGTGGATCCCGATCGGCGCGATGAGCAAGATCACGCAGTTCTCGATCGGCGCGCTCGATCGCAGCAACCCGGCCAGCAACCTGCTGCCGGCCGGCATGACGGCCGAAATCTCGGCCAACGCGGCGAACCTGCTGTCGGACATCAAACCGGGCTACATGCTCGGCGCCAAGCCGCGCCAGCAGGCGATCGGCCACATCATCGGCATCTTCGCGGGCGCCCTGGCCTGCGTGCCGCTGTTCTTCCTGCTCTTCCTGCCGAAGAACGCCGAAGGCGTGCGCTCGACGGCGACGATTGTTTCGGATGCCTTCGCCTTCCCGGCCGCTTTGCAGTGGAAGGGCGTGGCCGAGATCATCGCAAAGGGCGTGTCGGCACTGCCGACCTCGGCGGTGATCGCAATGGTCGTCGCCTGCCTCGCCGCCATCGCGATCGAAGTCGCGAAGATCGTTACGAAGGGCCGCTTCCCGCTGTCCGCCGTGTCGATCGGCCTCGGCGTGGTGCTGCCGCCGGATGCGTCGCTGACGATGTTCGTCGGCGCGCTGCTCTTCTGGTACATGCATCGGTGCAATGCCGACAAGCCAGGCACGCGCGCGCACTCGATCTGGGTGGATGGCCTTGAGCCGATCTGCGCCGGCCTCATCTCGGGTGCCGCACTGGTTGGCATCGGCAATGCAGTGATCAACGTGCTGATCTGATCCGCACCGCACAATGACAGAACGGCGTGCGCACCCGCACGCCGTTCTTGTTTGTACGCCACGTAGAATCAGGGCCTCCTAGCGCCAGACCGACGCCCGCCATGCGTGACACCCCTGCCGAATCGAAGACCATCGAAAGCGTCGCGCAGGCGATCGACGCGCTGACCCGCGGCAAGCTGCTCGACGCGCTCGCGCCGGAAGCCAGCGCGCGGCGCGGCGACGCCCGCTTCGGGCTGTGGTTCCGCGGCCATGAGCGCGCCAGCTACCGGCTGGTGCCGAGCCTGCTGCGCCCGACACCGGGGCGTGCACCGATGGACGAGGTTTCGCTGACGCGGCACTTCCGCGCGCTAAACCCGGACGCGGTGCCGGCCGGTACGCCGGACTTCGCCGCGCTGGTCACGATGCAGCACTACCTCGCGCCGACCCGCCTGCTCGACTGGACCGAGAACCTGCTCGTCGCGCTGTTCTTCGCGGTGCGTGATCCGCGTCTGGACGACGGCGACGAAGACGCCGCGCTGTGGATCCTCAACGCGCGGCGGCTCAACTACTACAGCTCGGCCAGCCGGCGCAGCGCCGAACTGCTCTACGCCAACGATGCAGATGTGGTCGCCCGCGCCACCCTTTGCCGTGTGCGCAACCGCGACGAATGGCACGACAGCGTAGCGCGCAGCCTGCACGCGCCGCAGATCGACGGTGAAAGCTATCGCCACACGCGGCTGCTCGGCGCAATCGGCGACACGCCGATGCCGGTCTCACAGATCGCCAGCGAGGCGCGCGCGGTGGATCTGCGTGCGGTGCCCATCGCCAGCACGCGCGGCGCCAAGCCGCTCAACCTGTTCGACGACGGAAACTGGGCGGCCCCCGAGCGCCTCGCGCTGCGCCTGTCGATGCCGGTAGCGGTGTTCCCGCCGCGCGCGAACGCGCGCATCCGCAATCAGTCCGGCACTTTCACGCTGCATGGCGGGCGCTACGTCGCTGACACGGCGGCCTGGGAGGGCAAATCCACATCGCCGAGCGCGATCGGCGCGCCGATCGATTTGCTCGACATTGATGCGGCGCTGCGCCGCACGCGCATCCTGAAGTGGCTGCGCATTCCGGCCGCCAAGCGCGCCGGCATCCGGCGCGAGCTCGCGCTGATCGGCATCACCGAGGCGGCGCTGTTCCCCGAACTGGATTACCAGTCGCGCCAGCTGGCCGAACGCTGGACGCCGCCGCGCGACGACGAGCGCGACGCTTGAGCAGCCCAGCGACACATCTGCCCCCTCAAGATATTCGGCAAACGGCGCCGCGTCGGCGATACTTCAGGGTTGGCCCGTGTTTTCGGGCCGTCCTCGCAGGGCCCCCGCCATGACTACACCCGACACCCCGACCACCTTCGCCGAGCTCGGCCTGCCCGATGCGCTGCTGCGCGCGCTGGCCGACGTGGGTTACGAAACCCCCTCGCCGATCCAGGCCGCCTGTATCCCGCTGCTGTTGGAAGGTAACGACATCATCGGTGAGGCGCAGACCGGCACCGGCAAGACCGCCGCCTTCGCGCTGCCACTGCTGTCGCGCATCGACATCGCCGAACGCCGCCCGCAAGCGCTGGTGCTCACGCCGACGCGCGAGCTGGCGATCCAGGTCGCCGAAGCCTTGCAGAAGTACGCGCATCATCTGCCGGGCTTCCATGTGCTGCCGATCTACGGCGGCCAGAGCATGGTGGTGCAGCTGCGCGCGTTGTCGCGCGGCCCGCAGGTGATCGTTGGCACGCCGGGCCGCGTGATGGACCACCTTGAACGCAAGAGCCTGGAACTTGATTCCCTGCGCATGATGGTGCTCGACGAAGCCGACGAGATGCTGCGCATGGGCTTCATCGACGACGTCGAATGGATCCTGCAGCACACGCCGGCCGAGCGGCAGACGGCGCTGTTCTCGGCGACGATGCCGGAACCGATCCGCCGCGTCGCGCGTACCTACCTGCGCGAACCGCGCGAGGTGAAGATCCGCGCCGCAACCAGCACCGTCGAAGCGATCCGCCAGCGTTACTGGACGGTGCGCGGCATGGACAAGCTCGACGCGCTGACCCGCATCCTTGAAGTGGAAGAGGACTTCGATGCGGCGATCGTGTTCGTGCGCACCAAGATCGCCACCGAAGAGCTGGCGCAGAAACTCGAAGCGCGCGGCATCGCCGCCGCCGCGCTGAACGGCGACATGACGCAGGGCCTGCGCGAACGCGTGATCGAGCAGTTGAAGAACGGCCAGCTCGATATCGTCGTGGCGACCGACGTGGCCGCGCGCGGTATCGATGTGCCGCGTGTGACCCACGTGATCAACTACGACATCCCGTACGACACCGAAGCCTATGTGCACCGCATCGGCCGCACTGGCCGCGCGGGCCGCACCGGCAACGCGATCCTGTTCGTCAGCCCGCGCGAATTCCGCATGCTGAAGACGATCGAACGTGTCACCCGCGCAACGATCGAACCGCTGCGCCTGCCGACCCGCAGCGAAGTCGAGATCAAGCGCGCCGAGCAGTTCAAGCTGCAGATCACCGAGGTGATCGAGAACGAATCGCTGGAGTACTTCGTCGAACTGGTAAGCCAGATGGAGGACGACCAGGACCTTACCGCGCACGAGATCGCCGCCGCGCTGGCTTGGATCGCGCAGCGCGAGCGCCCGCTCAAGCTCGACCCCGCCGAGTGGCCGGATGAGCCCGCGGCAAGGCCGGAACGCGAACGCCCGACGCGCGAGAACCGCGACGAGATCCTCGCCAAACGGCGTGAATTCTCGGCCGGCGCGCTGGCGCGCTACCGCATCAACGTGGGCCGCAACGATGGCGTGATGCCAAAGGAAATCGTCGGCGCGATCGCCAACGAGGGCGGCATCGAAGGCCGCCACATCGGCCAGATCAACCTGTTCCCGGACTTCTCGACGGTGGAACTGCCGCGCGACCTGCCGGCCGACGTACTGGCACAGATCGGCGCGATCCGCGTGCGTCGCCAGGCACTGGCGATCCGCCCCCTTGCAGAGGGTGAAGACGAGGGCATGGAGCGCCGCCCGCCGCGCCGCGATTTCCGCGATGAGCGCAGCGGCGGTGGTTGGGGCGACAGTGGCCGGCAACGCGATGGCGAGCGCGGCCGTTTCGAGGACCGCAAGCCGCAAGGCCGCTGGGCCGACGACCGCCCGCCGCGCCCGCGTCCGCAAGGCGACCGCCCCTACGGCGATCGGCCACAGGGGGAACGCAGCTTCAGCGAGCGAGCGAGCTCCGATCGCCCGCAGGGGGATAGGCCGCAGAGCGATCGTCCGTGGGGCGATCGTCCGCAAGGCGACAAGCCCTACGGTGAGCGCCCGCAGGGTCAGCGTTCCTGGGGCGACCGCCCACCGCGCCCGCAGGGCGATCGTGGCCCGCGCCCCTTCGGCGATCGTCCGGCCAAACCCGCCTACAGCGGTGACAAGAAGCCTTGGGGCCCACCCAAGACCAAGAAACCCGCACGTTAAGGTCGCTCAGCCAGCGCGGGTGAGACCTGCCCGCGCTGGCGCTCCTCGCGCCCGCGGGGTGGCTGCGGCGAGCCGTATCGCCACGAACGAGTGCACAGAAGGCGGTCGATGCCGCCAACAACACCCCACGGCCCCGACGGGATTCAAGCACAGTGCCGCGCATTGCCGTCAAACCCGGCCGGTGACATGAGCCGAATCGGCTGGGTGTCGAAATCCTTTCCAAACCACAAATCTGCTGGAGAAGCAATCTATCAATACACGATAGATAACAAATGCTTGCGTCAGATGGCTCGAAGTATGCGTTCGGTAACGGTTGGTCGCGAGCGAGGCGAAGGAGTGCTGATTTTGGCCTACAGGCAAGGGTTCGCTTGAGTTCGCGAGCTTGGTTTCTGGTGCAGAGACCGACATCAACGCCTGAAGGAGCAAAGCTCATGGGTACCTCGAACTTGAAACGAATTGCGCTTGCGGCCGCAATGATCGCTTGCGCGCCGAACGCCAGCGCCAGCCCGCTGCTGGGTACGTGGCTGCCGACGGATGCCGACGTCAAATTGTGGATGGTGAATCTCGATCCCTTGGGGCCTACGATCGGGGGCACACACGGCGTGAACGCCGTGGCTGCAAACGTTCCTGGGAGTCCGGCAGATCTGAGCTTCCAGACCAACCTCATCCAGTACAACAGCGAATTCAAACCCAATACCGTGCAGGGCTTCTTCGTTCCCGGCGTGGTGAAGAACGCGGCCTTCTCCGGTCTTGTAAATCCTCTGGTCGGCGCAACGGTAGACGCCAACACCGAGCTATGGTCTGAGAGTTGCGGCGCGTCAGACCTGAATGAGGTGGGTTGCTGGGGCTCGATCATCGAGATCACCGGCAAGATCAACATGGAAACCGGCGGGCACGTGAAGATCGACCACGATGACGGCGTCAGCCTGATGCTGAGCGGGCTCTGGATGGATTGCTTCAAGGACGGCTCGGGCCAACACTACACCGCCGGCGCCGGCATCGAAAGCTGCACCTATGCAGGCCCTTCTGGCTTGATCGACTTCTCATTGGTCTACACGGAAGGTTTCGGCGGACCGGCACGGCTGGCATTGGCGGTGCCTGAACCGGCCTCGCTCTTGCTCCTCGGTATTGCGTTCGCCGGGCTTGGGTTGAGTGTTCGCCGGCAACCGCGCGCTTGAATCAATGCGGCGTGCCTCAAGCTAAAAGGCAAGGCGTAGCGGGGCAGGGTCCGCCGCAAACCGAAAAGAGAAGAGGGCTGCATTTGCAGCCCTCTTTTTTCTTCCCGCCTAGGTCTGGTGTGCCTGGCGAATCTCCCGGCCCACGACGCCGGCGGCTGACAGCGCCCTAGTTCAACGCGGCCCGCATCAGCGCAGCGAGCGATGTCGTCGGGCGGCCGATCAGCGCGCTCAGGGTGTGCGAGTCGTCGAACAGCCCGCCCTTCGAGGCACCGGTGTCGGAATCGGCCAGCAACGCGGCGATCGGCTCCGGCAGGCCTGCGCCGAGCAGCGCGCCCTTGAACTCGGCCTCGCTCATGTTCACATACGGGATCTGCTTGCCGGTCTGGCGGCTCAGCTCGATGGCGAATTCGGTCAGCGTGTAGCTGGTGTCGCCGGCCAGTTCGTAGACCTTGCCCGCCTGATCCGGCGACGTGAGCACCACGGCGGCCGCATCGGCATAGTCCGCGCGCGCAGCGGAGGCGATGCGCCCCTCACCGGCACTGCCGATGTAGGCGCCGTGCTGCAACGCAGGCGGAATGCTGGCGAGGTAGTTTTCGGTGTACCAGCCGTTGCGCAGCACCACGTGCGGCAGGCCCGACTCGCTCAGATACTGCTCGGTCGCGAAGTGCTCGTCGCGCAGGCCCAGCGGTGAGCTGTCGGCGCGCAGCAGGCTGGTGTAGGCGAGCAGCTTCACGCCGGCGCGCTTTGCGGCGTCGACCACGTTCTTGTGCTGCGGGAAGCGCTGGCCCACTTCGCTGGACGACACCAGCAGCAGCTTTTCGGCGCCGCTGAAGGCGGCATCGAGCGTGGCCGGCTGCGTGTAATCCGCTGCGCGGACTTGTACGCCCAGCGCTGCAAGGTCGGCCGCACGAGCCGGGTTGCGCACAGCGGCGACGATCTGCGCCGCAGGCACGTTGCGGGCGAGCAGGGACTGGATGACGAGGCGGCCAAGCTGGCCTGAAGCACCGGTAACGACGATCATGACGCGAACTCCTGTTGCGGAAAGTTGGTGAGTTCGCAGCCTATCGATTAAACTTACTTTTCGTAAGTACGCACCTGAAAGTTAGTGTAATGACCGATCTCCGACCCATCGCCGCCGAGCACGCAGAAACCTTGTCCGAACGCCTGATGCGCGGCAACGTCTTTGCCGAACTGTGTCCCTCACGCGAAGTGCTGCAGCATGTAACCAGCCGCTGGGGCGTGCTGGTGCTGGTCGCGCTGCTGGGCGGCACACACCGCTTCAGCGACCTGCGGCGCAAGATTGGCGGCGTAAGCGAGAAGATGCTGGCGCAGACCCTGCAATGGCTGGAGCGTGATGGCTTCGTGCTGCGCGTGGCTTACCCGGTCGTGCCGCCGCACGTCGAATACTCGCTCACCCCGATCGGGCAGGAAGTTGCGCAGCGGGTGCAAGCGCTGGCGGACTGGATTGAAGGCAATCTGGCAACGATCCTGCAGGCGCGCGACGCTCAGTCGACGGAGCGGGCCCCGCACTGAGTCCAGGCTGCAGCGCGCACGGAGACGCGGCCGTGCTGCTAAGGTGTGCATCCCCCTGCTTCGCACGACACCCGCGATGACCCGATACCTGCGATGGGCAACGATGCTTGCCCTGCTTACCCACGTCACACTGGCCTGCGCGGCACCGCTGGCAGTGGGCGACACGCTGCAGCTGCCGCGTCTCGAAGACCAGCACGGCAACGCATTCAATGTCGCCCCCACGACGCGTACGCTGCTGTTCGCGGCCGACAAGGCCGCCAGCGATCTGGTGACGCAGGCCCTCGAAGGCCTCACCGCCGAGCGTATCGAGGCACTGCAGTTACGCTACGTGGCGGATATCAGCGCAATGCCTGCACTCGTCACCAGCATGTTCGCGCTGCCAGCACTGCGCAAACGCTCCTACTCGGTCGGCCTGGTACGGGATGCCGCGCTAACCGGCGAACTGCCGCGCGAAGGCGGCAGCGTCACGGTGCTGCGCCTTGAAGGCGGTCGTATAACAGCGCTTACCTACCCCGCAACGCCCGCCGCGCTGCGGCGCGTGCTCGGCCTGTCTGAATAGACGGCGCAAGCCACTACACAGGCACCTGCGCGCTGCACTGCCGATACCAAAACGATCGGAGGCTCACCCCCATGCGCAACGTGATCTTCGTACTCGCCATGCTGGCCTCCGGCGGTGCGTACGCCGAACTGCCGGTCTCGCTCAGCCCGGCGCAATTCGACTCCGCCTTGCAGCTAAAAGGGGATCCTGAACGCGGCAAGGCGGTATTTGCAGAATGCGCGGGCTGTCACCGCAAAGACGCCGCTGGGCGCAGCAGTGGCAGCATCCCGCGGCTCGCCGGTCAGCACGCCGCGGTGATCCGCAAACAGTTGCTCGACATCCGCAGCGGCAAACGCAACAACCCGCTGATGGCGCCCCTTCTAGACGACCCGGAACTCACGCTCGAGGCCATCGCCGACGTCGCCAGCTACCTCGCCTCGCTGCCCGTCGCAGGGCCGACCGGAAAAGGGCCGGGCACCCAGATCGAGCGCGGCCGCTCGCTGTATCTCCAGGACTGCGTGCGCTGCCATGGCGCGAACGGCGAAGGCCTCGCCGCGCACTACATCCCGCGCGTCACCGACCAGCACTACGGCTACCTGCTACGCGAACTCCAGCTCATTCGCACCAGCGAACGCGGCAACTCCGATCCGGACATGATCCGCGTGCTCAAGCCTTATCCGGATACCGATCTGGAAGCGCTGGCGGACTATTTGTCCCAGCTTCCGCCGCCCTGACGGCGTCCGTGCTCACCAACGGTGACCCTCCGACGCACGACTACGTGGGGGATTAGAGGTGCGTCGCACTCGCAGCCCTCAGCCGCGCTGCGTGGCAGCGGACGCGACCGTCACGGGCGTTTCGACAACAGCTTGCGCGGCAACCTGTTGATATCCAATCACCGTACCACCCACGGTTGCAGCAAAGCCGGCGACGGCGATCAGGGCAGCGACGAGGGCTTGGGTAGGGCGGATGCGAAGGGCGTTCATGGCGGTCTCCTGTCTCTCACTTGGGAGCAGCGTTCGGTGCTGCGTTGAGTGAAGGATGGACGACCGCCCGGCCTGCCGCGACCGGCTTGCGATGAACTGCCGCTGGCGCGGAACAGACTGCAGAAAACCCGATCCAGACCGCGGTCAGCCTGCAGCGCGTGCGTCAGTAGAGGGTACGACCGTCGCCGAGCAGGTAGGCGTGGCAATCCACCGCGGCCTGGTCGCAGTGCTTGACCCAGGTATCGCGGATCTCGGGGTTCCAGCCGTCGAACCAGTCGGCGTGCACCGAGTACCCGGCCGGCAACGACAAGTCGTCTGACGACAGGCGCCAGTTCAGCGGTGCATCGGGGGTGCGAACGAGGTAGAGCACGTTGAGCGTGATTTCGGGCAGCGCGACCGGGTGGGTGGCGGGGCAGCCGCTACCGGTGGGGTAGGCCATGTGGCTCTTGTGATTGGGAGAATCGAGATTGACGCCGTCCCAGCACTGCGGGAAGCGCACCGACATCTGCACGTTGTCGCCCACCGCGCAGTTCGGGATGGTCGCGAAGTGTTCCGGCGAGCTGCGGCAGGACCAGTTGGCGACGTCCTGCGCGCCCTTGGCCTTCATGTCGCCCGCGATCATGCGCAGGCCGGCGGGCATCGCCCGCACATCGGCCGCCTTCACGCCGCCGTAGCCGGTCTTGTAGTACCAGATCGGGTCGCTCGGCACGATCGGTTTGTGACTGACCGTATCGATCAGCGCAGGCACCCAGTACGCCGACCGGTTGGCGATGCCGCCCGCACAGGTGGAGTTGCCGCTGCCGGCGAGCGACTGCGCGGTGGAATAGGCGTTGGTGCCGGTGTTGCCAAAGAAGGCGTGCAGATGCGACATGCCGGGCTTGCCCGGGAACACGATCGGGTCGTCGAAGGCCATGTGCGAGAAGCCACAGATCGTGCGGAAGGCACCGACGCCATCGCTCGCCGGATCGCCCCTGTCAGTGGTCGCTTGCACCCGCAGCTCGCCATAGCCATCGCTGCCCATCGGGATGGCGGAGAGGTCGATCTGCGGGCACATGCCGCCGGCGTAACACACGTTGGGCGCCGCAATCGTGCCGGTGATCATCACATCCGACACTTCACAGCGCTTCGTTTCGCCCGGCGCCGGATCGCTGCCAAAGTTGGCCGCGCTGCAATGCCAGCCGGGGAAGCTGTTGAGGTAGCGCTGGATCACCCACTTGCCGTTGGTGCCGAAGCGGATTTCGCGGAGGCCCTCGAACTCGCACCCGCCAAAGTACTCGGCGCTGCAGGGTGACCATGTCGTCGAAGCAACCGGATTGGGAACCGGCCGTTCAGCGGGGATCTGGCCGCTGGCGGGCGGCGTGTCGCCTCCGGTCGTGCCACCCGGCGCCGCGGGGCTGGCCGAGTCGCCCGAGCTGCCACCACCGCAGGCAACGAGCAGCACCGCGGCGAGCGCGATGGCGGCCACGCCGGCAAGGAAGACGTTGATTCGCGGTTCGCTGCGCATCGCCTGGCACTCCGTCAAACAGAATTCGGGCGCGCAGTGTAACGAGCGCACCCGGAATCATGACAAATGGCTGACGAGCGGCAATCCGCCTGTCAAGGCAGGCGGCAAGGAAGCGGGCTGCGTACGCGGCCGCAACACGAGCGCGCGAGAGGCATGCGACGCGCTAAGCGCCTCAGACCGGATCGGTCGGCTGCATCAGCGCGCCGCGCAGCAAGCGGTTGCGGCACAAGCGCAGCGGCTGGAAGTGTCGCAGCAGCGCCTCGATCAAGGCCTCGGCGCGCGCGGAGTTGTCGGCCGAGTAGTTGCAGACATAGGCATCCAGCGTCACACCACGCAGTTCCGGCCAGGTGTGCACGGCAAGGTGCGATTCGGCGAGCAGCAACACGCCGGTGATGCCGGCAGGCGCGTCATCGGGTGCCGGGAAGCGGTGGAACAATTCCGACACCACGGTCAGCCCCGCCGCCTGCGTTTCTGCCCGGCAGACCGCGGCAAGCGCGCCGGTATCGGTCAGCAGCGTCGGATCGCAGCAGCAATCGAGCAGGTCGGCGGTGAGATGA
Source organism: Niveibacterium sp. (assembly GCF_041909475.1). NCBI lineage: Bacteria > Pseudomonadati > Pseudomonadota > Betaproteobacteria > Rhodocyclales > Rhodocyclaceae > Niveibacterium > Niveibacterium sp. Next base: position 94,813 of record NZ_JAYRDJ010000006.1, read on the forward strand.
AGTCCGTGCATTGCGGCGGTTTGTGGTGGTCCTGGCGCGATGGTGCCACAGCAGCGAGCCCGATCGCAGTATGCTGATAGGGTCAGCGGGCTCCGCCGTCAGCGTGGTGCTCGTCGCCTCGATACAGCCAGGAGTCCGTATGGACGTACTGCACGATACAGCTCGGCCCGCCCGGGGAAGCGGTTTGGGGCAGGTTGCCGACACGCTGATGCACCTGGGCCCGCGCCGCGGCCTGCTCCTTGCCACCGCATTCGCGGTGCTGCTGTCATTGGCGCTGACGCTCGCCGCTTACGTCGTGGTCGGGAGACTGCCGGGCGTCGCACCCTTGCTGATCGCCGCACTCGCGCCGCTGATCGTGATCCCGCTCTGCGTTGCGCCCTTCCTGCATTTGTTGCACACCCTCGAAGGCATGCGCGCGGAGCTCGCGCGACTCTCGCAGATCGACGAAATCACCCACACCTACAATCGCCGTTTCTTCCTTCAAATGGCGCAGCGTGAGTTCGACCGCGCCCGCCGTTATCGCCATCCGCTGGCGATCGTGATGCTGGAGATCGAAGACTTCGCCGCAATCGTTGCGCGCCACGGCCACAGTGCGAGCGATGCCGTGCTGCGGCGCATGGCCGGCATCGCGCTCGGCAGCACACGTACGCTCGACGTGGTGGCGCGCTTTGAAGGTGCGCGTTTTGCACTCCTGCTGCCGGAAACCGGCGCCGACGCCGCCGAACTGGTCGCAACCCGGCTGGCTCACGAACTCGCCAGCGATCCGGTGCAATGGGCAGGTGGCGAGATCATCGCCGGCGCACGCAGCGGCAGCGCTGCATTGCAGCCTGAAGACGAAGCGCTCGATAGCCTGCTGCGGCGCGCCGAACTGGCGCAGCGCCGCCACTGAGCGGGCTCACGCAGCGCGCCGACGCTGCACCGCCCACACCGCGGCAACCACCCCCGCCAGCATCAGTGCCATGCCAAGCAAGGCGGGTAACGCGGGCCACTCGCCACGCCACATGAAGGCGTAGGCGAACGCCGCGAGCGTTTCGAACACGATCAGCTGCCCACTCAGGGCGGCGGGTAGCAGGCGGCTCGCACGATTCCACAGCAAGGTGCCCAGCCACGACGCAAGCAGGCCCATGGCGAGCATCAGGCCGAGGTAGCGCAAGGGTTGCGGGCCCCATGGCAGCGCATAGCCGTCCGGCCGCGCAAGTACGAGCGTAACGACGAAGCCAAGCAGCGCCAGCGGCAGTGTCGCCAGCCCCTGCGCCGTCGCCCAGGTGCTCGAACCCAGCGTGGCATGGGCTTTCAGCCAGCGCGCGTTGCGGATCGGATACCAGGTCCAGCAGACCAGCGCGCCCAACGCAAACAGCACACCGAGGCCATAGTGCCGCCCCGCACCCGGCGCGAGGCGTGCGATCTCCTGCTGGTTTACGAGCCCGATACCCAGCGCGATCAAGCCGAGCGCCGGTAACAGGCTGCGCCAGGGCAGCGTCGCATCGCGCGCATTGCTCAGCAGTGCGATCACCACCGGCAGGGTGCCAATGATCAGCGTGGGCAACGGCGCATCGGCAAGCTGGATCGCGCTCGCAAGACAAAGGTAGTAGAGGATGTTGCCGGACAAGGCGAGTTCGAGCGCCATGCGCCAGTCGGCCGCGCGCAGGCGCGCCAACGCGGCGCGATCGCGCCACGCGAGCGGCAATGCGATCAGCCCGAAAGCCAGATAGCGCCCGAAGGCAAGCAGGGTCGGCGGGTAGTCCGGCAGCATTCGCGGTGCGACGAAAACCAGCCCCCACAACAGGCCAGCGCCGAGCGCGCACGCGACACCGCTGCCGAGCGCGTGCTTCATCCGGCGACGCGGCGCACGCAGCGCTCCAGCATCGGCAAGCCATTCGGCAGGCGGGGCGGCGCCAGCAGCAAGCCCAGTAACACGCCGCAGGTGTTGGCCAGCATGTCGAACGGATCGTAGGTGCGGTAACCGGTCATGCCTTGCAGGAACTCAAGCACCACGCCCATCGATACAAGCATGGCCAGCGCAATCAGGCGCGAACGCCGCGCGTACAGCAGGCGGGTGAACCAGCCGGCAAGCGTGCCGTAGGCGAGCAGGTGGCCACTCCAGTTGCCGGGGTCGCCCGGCACTTCCGGGGCCTTCGGTTCCAGCGAGAAGAAGATCACCAGCGCAACAAGGGCCCAGCCGAGGCCCCACCAGAGGCGCGGATAGGCGAACTGCGGTGCACGCGTCGGCCGGCTCATGCCAGGTCCTCGCGATAGATCGCCACCTGCAGCGCACCACCCTCGCACACCGCGGCGCGATACATGCCTTCGCTGTTGAACGGCATCGCGATCTGACCACCGCGGTCTACCGCGATGACGCCGCCGGTACCACCCAGCTGAGTCAGCGTCTCGTTCAAGACGGACTCGGTGGCCTGCGCGAGCGATTGGCCGGCGAGACGCATGCGCGCCGAGATCTCATGGGCTACCGCACCGCGCACGAAGGATTCGCCGTGGCCGGTGCAGGACACCGCAACATGCGCATCCGCCCAGGTGCCGGCGCCGATCACCGGGGTATCGCCGACGCGGCCGGCCATCTTCGCTGTGCGTCCGCCGGTGGACGTCGCCGCGGCAAGGCACCCGCTTGCGTCGCACGCCACCGCACCGACGGTGCCATGGCGTACCTGTTCAGATGCGTCGCTCTCGCATCCGCCTGCCGCAATGCGTGTCAGCTCCTGCTGCAGGGCCTGCCAGCGCGCTTCGGTGTAAAAGTAATTGGGCAGATCAAGGGCAAGGCCGCAGCGTTCGGCAAAACGCTCGGCTGCGTCGAAGCCGAGCGTGACATGGGGTGTGCGGCGCATTACCTCGCGCGCCAGCTTGACCGGGTTGCGCACCCGCCGCAGGCCGGTCACCGATCCGGCAGCGCGGGTGCGGCCATCCATCACCGCCGCCTCGAGTTCGACGAAACCCGCATCGTTGAATACCGCGCCACGCCCGGCGTTGAAGCGCGGGTCATCTTCCAGCGCGACGACGGCCGCCTCGACGGCATCGATCGCGGCACCACCGCGGCGCAGCACCGCATGGCCAGCATTGAGCGCCGCGGCAAGGCTCGCACGCAGGGCCGCCTCGTCCGCAGGGCTCAGATCACGGCGCCGGATCGTGCCAGCGCCACCGTGGATCGCAATTGCAAAACGCATCGTCGACTCGACAGATGGGGGGTTTGCAATTGTAGGCGCAGCGCGGCGCTTACATCTGTTTGCACCTCCACCCGCCGCAGGGGCACCTCACAGCGGGATGGCTACTAAGGTGTGGGCTTCAGCCACTCAAGCCTCGATCATGTTGCGCACCACCTTGTCCTGCCTTGTCCTTGTCGCGACGCTGACCGCGTGCGCCACCCAATGCGGCCCGGATGAGAGCCGCCGAGGGCCACCGACCGGCGAAGGGCGATCGCAACGCGGCGGCCCAGGCGGACCCGGCGGGCAACGCGGTGGCGCGATGGAGCAGCCGCAGGATTCGCTCGCGATGCAACTGGGGCTGCTGCACGATGCATTGCAGCTCGATCGCCGCCAGGAAGCCTTTTGGCTCACCTATACCGATCGTCTGCAAGCACTGCTGACGGACATGCAGCGCCCGCATGCCGTTTCGGCGCAGGGCGATGCGCTGCATCGCATTGAAGACCGCATCACGCCCTTGCGCAACCGGCTCGCGGCGCTCGATCAGATCAGCGCTGCGGCAGGGGAGCTTTACCGGGCGCTCGACGAGAGCCAGCGCGGCGTTGCAGATGAAATGCTGCCCGCGACGGTACCGCTGCTTGCCGACCGGATCGAGATGGAGAACAGCCGTGGCGGTGAGATGCGCGGCCCCGGCGGCGACATGCAGCAGGGCGGCCAGGGGCAGCGCCGCCGTCGCTGATGTGGTGCGTGCGCTTGCTCAGTGCAGCACGTGTGGCCCGGTGTAGAGGCTTACCACCTCGGCGCCGGTCAGCGTGACCTCACCATTGCGGCGGTTGTCGCCGGTGTCCGAATACTCGAAACGATAAGTGCGCTGCAGGCGCAACTGGCCGTCGTCGTTGCGGGCAAGTCGCAGCTTGGCGATCGCGACGGTTTCGTCGAGCAGTTGCAAGCCCTCGCGCTCGCACTGGCGGCGGGCCGCAATGATCCCCGCGTCGCGCGCGCGCAGACTGTCAAGCCACAGCCAGACCAGGCCCGCCAGCAACAGCAGTGCCGTGAGTTCCCAGCCGCCGATCATGGGCGCGTCACGCGAATCGTGGCGCCCGCCGCGCGGACGACCTCGCCGCCGACGAGCTTGCGCTTCTTGCGCGTTTCGACCTCGCCATCGACGGTGACGACGCCATCGGCAATCATGGTCTTGGCATGGCCGCCGGACTGCGCGATCGCCAGCAGCTTGAGCAGGTCGCACAGTGCGACATGCTCGCGGTTGAGGGGGAAGACGTGTTCGGACATGGTCGGTGCACGAAGTAGGGCCAGCGCCTAGCTTACCGCGTCCGCTGCCTTATCATCGGCCGCCTGATGTATCGCCGCGCCAAGATGATTCGCCCCGCCCTTCACACCCTGATTCCTGCTTTGCTGTTGACCGCGTGCGTCACGGCACCGCAAGGTCTGCCGCCTGACAGCCCGCCCATCGAAGCGCCCGCCGCGCAGCAAGCAGGCGCGCTACCCGGCGCCGCGGTGCCGCCGGCGGACGGCAGCCGACCGCCCGCCCCGACGTTGCCAGCCCTGCCGCAACAGCCACCACGCCCGGCGTATCCCCCCGAACGGGAAGGGGTTGCGCAACTGCTGCGGCTGATTCCGCCCAAGGCAGCCGACCGCAACGGCTGGGCGGAAGACATCTTCCGCGCGTTCGCGGCACAGCAGCTCGCACCAACACAGGCGCAGTTCTGCGCCGCCATCGCGGTGATCGAGCAGGAATCGAGCTTCGTTGCAGACCCGCCCGTGCCTGGCTTGGGTCACATCGTGCGCGAAGAGCTGTACCGCAAGGCCGCCGCCTATCTCGTGCCGCCACTGGTGGTCGACATGGCCTTGCTGAAGCCCTCACGCGACGGCCGCAGCTACGGCAAACGGATCGATGCCCTGCGGACAGAGCGCGAGATGAATGGCTTGTTCAACGAAATGGTCGCCGAGCTGCCGGACTTCGCCAAAGCGCTCGGCAACAAGAACCCGATTCGTACCGGTGGGCCGATGCAGGTTTCGGTCAGCTTTGCCGAGGAATACCTGCAGACCCATCGCTACCCGTATGCGCGCCACGGCACAGTGCGAGACGAGGTCTTCACGCGACGCGGTGGCGTCTACTTCGGTATCGCGAACCTGCTCGACTATCCGGCAAGCTATCCATCGCCGCTGTATCGCTTCGCCGATTTCAACGCGGGCCGCTACGCCTCGCGCAACGCGGCCTTCCAGGCAGCGGTGGCGCGGCTGTCGGGGCGAAAGCTCGCGCTGGACGGCGATCTGCTGCGCTATCGCGACGGCAAGCCGCTGGCCGATCAAAGCAGCACCGAAGCCGGGCTGCTCGCGATGAGTACCAAACTGAGCATGACGCCCGGTGAAATCAGGCGCGACTTGCTGCAGGAGAAAACGGCAGCCTTCATGCAAACTCCGTTGTGGCTGCGCGTAATGGCCCAGGCGGATCGCGCAGCGGGCCGGGCGGTGCCGCGCGAGGTGCTGCCGCAAATCCAGCTTCAAAGCCCAAAGATCACGCGCAAGCTCACGACAGAGTGGTTCGCGCGGCGGGTGGAAGGTCGTTGGCAAACCTGCATGCAACGCTGAGACAAATGAAAAAGCCCGCCATACGGCGGGCTTTTCGCAGAGCGCCGGGCAATCAGCCCTTCGGACGCGACGAGTAGATCTTGCACTCGCCTTGGCGGAGCCAGACTTCCTGACCCTTGGTGGCGAGGTTCGACGAGAGCTCAAGCTTCTGGTCGTTCGGGCAGTTCTTGTTGCCCTTGCCGTCGGTGATGAGGAATTCCATCATCGTTGCGCCTTCGCCGAGCGCCACATCGTAGTAGACGCCGTAAGCGTCCTTGCGGTTGAAGCGCCAGTTGCCCGGCCACTTGGGCGCACCGTTACGCGGGCCCTTCCATGCATACACGCCCCAGCCCTCATAGTCCTTGTGGTCACGCGCGTAGTGAACACGCAGGGTCCACGGCTGCAGGCCGGTGGGTTTCTCCGGCAGATCGGCGGGATCCTGTTCCTGAGCGAAGGCCGCCGAAGTGCCAAGCAGCGCGACGGCAAGCAGCGAAATCATGGTCTTTTTCATGCTGTCCGGAGTCCGGTTGGTCGATCTGGGAAATTTTCGCAGGGGAGTATGTCCCGGTTCTTGATCGTAGTTGCCCGGACGGGTTTCGATCAAGCCTTGTGGCGGCGGCTGACAACAAATTGCAAAGCATCCGGCAGGAATGCAAGGCTGTCGGCCTCGAACTCGTCGTAGGCCGCATGCAGCTCGACGATCGCTCCGGCGAGCGGGTTCGGCTGGCGCGCACGCCGCCGGCTCATGCCGTCCAGCGCCATGCCGACGTTCGCCGGTTCACGGTAGGACGCGAGCCAGTCCTGGTCACGCATGCGTGACAGTACCAGCGCGAAGTCCGGCGGCAGCTCGGCTGCGCGACCGAGCGCCTCGTCGTAGAGCCGTGCCGTGAAGTGGGGCAGCGGCTGCGGATGCAGGCGCGCCCAGTGCCGAGCGAGGAAATGGTCGTAGAACAAATCGACCAGAATGCCGGCGTAGCGGCGCCGCTCGGCGCTGACCCGCGCCCGACTGGCGCGAAACGCCGGGTGCGCTTCGGCCCACACGTCGATCGCACGGTGCAAGGCAACGCCGGCAGCCAGATCCGGCGGCAGCGCACCGGGCAAGGGCCCTTTGACGAAGTCGCCGGCGAGCCCGCCGATGCGGTCGGCCGCGCTTTCGCCGGCAAGCCAAGCGTGTGCGAGGTAGTTCACAAGAAGCTCGGAAGCGGGGACATCACGCGAGCGTGCGCGCGGTCGAGAGGTTTGCGCAAACCCTGCCTGAGCAGATGCGGGTTGTTACAGGTCAAGGCATGCATGCGCGCAGCTGGTTAGCGTGGCCGGACGCGCTGCGGGCGCTACCGCCATCGCAGCGGCGAACCGGGGGAGAGGGATGATGGGACTGGGGAATACGGAACGGCAGTTCGGGCCGGTGGCCCGCGCATTGCATTGGTGGAGTGCGCTGCTGGTGATCGGCGCCATCGCGCTGATCGAAACCAAGGGCTGGTTCGAAAAGGGCAGTGATACGCGCGCCTTGCTCGGCCTGCTGCACATGCAGGCCGGGGCCTTGATCCTGCTGCTGACGGTGCCGCGCATCGTATGGCGCTTCACACAGCCCTTGCCGCGCATCACACCCGCACCGCCCGCGTGGCAGGACGGCCTCGCGCATCTGATGCATTTCGTCTTCTACGCGGTGCTGATTGCGTTGCCGATCAGTGGTGTGCTGATGAAGCAGGCACACGGTGACAGTCTGACGCTGCTGGGCTTGAGCCTGCCTGCGCTGATCGCGCCGGATGCCGGCCTGCGCGAGAACCTGCATGAGCTGCACGAACTGCTGGGCAACGCCATGATCGCGCTGATCGTCGCCCATGTCGCCGCGGCCGTGGTGCATCACCGCGTTCAGCGCGACGACACCCTGACACGCATGCTGCCGGGAAAAGGCTGAAAGCCCGTGCATTTCGGCCAAAGGATTTGCGCGCAGATGCCGTAAAGTCCCTTTGTTACGAATTACGCGCAAACTCCCCCCGACATGATCAACCGCGTCGAACTGCATTCGGCCTGGAATGCTTTGGTTCAGGCCTGGCGCCCCGTGTGGCAGGCAAGCCACGACATGGCGCGCTGGCACGCCTTCGCGACGCAGTGCGAGCGGCTGACGCAGCTCGCACATGCGGGGGAGCTGGCGGCGGTCGAATCGGCGATGGCACCGCTGATGGATCTGCTCGGCGCGCTGCGCAGCCCGGGGGATGCGGAGAAGGCGCGTGTTGATCAGTTGCTGCCCGGCGTATTTGCGGCCGTGCGCTCGGCACTGGCCGATCGGGCCCGCCAGCCGGAGCGGGTACCGGGCGAGGACAACCTGCCGCTGGTCGTGATGCTCGCGCACGATGTTCAGGCGCATGGCGACCTCGCGCAGCAGATGGAGCACTACGGCTACAGCTTCAAGGTGTTCAACCAGTACCGGCACGGCGTGCGCTACGCGGCAATGAACCGCGCCGTGGCCGTCATCGCCGAGCTCACTGGCGATCTCGATGCCGAAACCACGGCCGTCGTCGGCGAGATGAACCGCTGCAACCTGAAGTGGTTCGCACTGTCGCCCGAGGGCAGTTTCAACATCCGGCTGCAAGCGGTGCGTCATGACGCACAGGGTTTCTTCGTCGCGCCGCTGTCGGTCACCACGCTGGTCGATGCCGTCGACCCGCTGGCCTTCGAGTACAAGGACGAGCCCTACCGGGTGCTTACCCTCGACGATTCGCCGACCGTGCTCGCCACCGTCGAACGCATCCTCGGCCAGTTCCCCAACATCCATGTGCGCGGCCTGCGCGAGCCCTCGCGCATCCTCGAAACCCTGATGGATTTCGCGCCGGACGTGCTGTTGCTGGACTTCCACATGGACGGTTGTACCGGCCTTGAGGTGGCACGCATCATCCGCCAGAACAAGTCCTTCGAATCGATCCCGATCGCCTTCCTGACCAGCGAGACGAGCGAATCGATCCAGCAGGAGGCGATGCGTCAGGGCGGTGACGACTTCCTGACCAAGCCGATCTCGGCCGCGCAGCTGGTGAACGCGGTGGTGAGCAAGGCCGAGCGCTACCGCGGCCTGCGCCGCCTGATGGTTGAAGACAGCCTGACCGGCCTCTACAACCATGTGAAGACCAAGACGCTGCTGCAGCAAACCCTGCTGCTGGCCGACCGGCAGGGTGTGCCGGTGAGCTACGCGATTCTCGACATCGACCACTTCAAGCAGGTGAATGACACCTACGGCCACACCACCGGCGACAAGGTGATCAAGTCACTCGCGCGCTACCTGCGACTGCGCATGCGGCGCTCGGACGTGGTCGGTCGCTACGGCGGTGAAGAGTTCGTCGTGGTGCTGTTCGACAGCACGCCGGAAGACGCACTGGAACGCGTGGAAGCGCTGCGGCGCGGCTTCAGCGGCATCTTCCATCAGACCGATCAGGGCCTCTTCGCGGCCACCTTCAGCGCCGGCATCGCCCACTTCCCGGCCTACGCGACAATGATGGAACTGATGGTCGCTGCGGACGACGCGCTCTACGCCTCCAAACGCGCCGGCCGCAACCGCTGCACGCTGGCCGAGCGCAGCATCCCGGACTGACACCTTGCACGGCGCCGCCGCGCAGGCGGCGCCCGATTCTTGGGCCAGCCCTCAAGCGATGATCAGGCCGGCCGCACCGGCGCCATCACCAGCGCATCGCCCTGCAGCACCGGCTTGCCGCCCACGCTGCACACGCAATCAAGCTCGATGCGGTTCTTGTCGCGGTCAACCGACTTCACCGTGACACTAGCGGTCACGGTATCGCCCAGCTTCACTGGGCGCCGGAAACGCAGCGACTGGCCCAGATACACCGTGCCGGGCCCCGGCAGATGGTTACCGAGCAGCGCGGAGATCAGGCTCGCCGTCAGCATGCCGTGCACGATGCGGGCGCCGACTTGCGGTGTGGCAGCGTAGTCGGCGTCGAGGTGCACCGGGTTGGTATCGGTGGACACCTCCGCAAAGGCGCGCACGTCGGCGTCGGTGAAAGTCTTGCTAAGGCTGGCAGATTCACCGACGGCGATCTCGTCGAGGTAACGCGGGGCGGACGGGGTGGCACTCATGCGGAACTCCGGCTTGATGGGATTCGGATTCTGGATTGTGCGCAGGTATGCGTGACAACGCGTCGCTGCAGATCAAGGCAATGGCGCGGGTCGCGCGGGCAGGCCGACGCGGATGCGCTGCGAAAAGTCGGGTGCTGCACCGGCCTCGCGCGCGCGTGCCGTGATGTCGCTGCGCTGGCGTAGTTCGGCCAGCGGCATCGTGGTGTTGATCACCTTCTCTTCGTAAGCGAGTTCATCGAGATGCCCGTTGGCGAGAATGCGCCAGTCGGTCAGTTTGCTGATTCCGAACACATGCTTGACGTTCTTGAAGATCACCGTCGTACAGTTGCCGGTCAGCGCGTTGTACCAGGCGGGGTACGCGGCCAGTGCGTTGAATTCCTCGACATAGCCTTCCAGCAGCGCGCGCGCGGCGGCCGGCGAGGTGCCGAGCCGGTACAGGCGGATCTGCTCGTTGCGGTGATTGGTACGCACACCAAGCACATCGCGCTCGTCGGCGACGACGTAGTACAACTCGAACTGGCGGAAGAAGCCGAGCACGGCGGAATACGCCTCGCCCTTTTCCTTGCGTGTCTCGATCGACACCGCGAGTGGCGGCGCGTCATCGAACTCCCACACCATGATCGTGTGGCCGTACTGTGTCGGGCCCCAGAAGCTGATGGCCAGATCCAGCCCGCGCAGCTTCGTCAGATCGTAGCGGCGGGTCTCCCAGTGCGGCTCGAAGTCCGTATCGCTGCTGCGATAGGCAAAGTTGCGCACATTGCGCACAGTGAGGATGTTGCCTTCGATCGTCGCGGTGGGAGGGTTCGCCACGTCGGGCAGCCAGTCGCGCTGATTGCTCGCCGGAATCGCCAACCACCACGTCAGCACCACCGCAAACGCGATGATCGCGGCCAGCGCGCCGCGGCGGAAGGGGCGTATCCGCAGCAACAGCGCGATCACGCCACCGGCGTACAGGCCGCAGAGCCCGGCGGCCAGCGGGCGCGACGTGGGGCCGTCAATCCACAGGGCAGCGACGGCCCACAGGCTGACGAGAACGGCCACCAGGCCGAGCAGGAAGCGTGCGATCGGGCGCATGCAGAATCTCCGGAGGGGAACGCGGCGAGGTTAGCCGCTTGGCGAGCACTTGTCTGCACTACGTCATGACAAGCCGCAGCCGCTTGCCCACAATGCGAGCCAAACCCGATCAAGGACACGCATGTACTCACGCGCACTGCTGGCAGCCTTCGCGCTGCTCGCGACGCAGGCATTCGCTGCGCCCTCGTCCGGCCTCGCCACGCTCTTCAAGCCTGCGAGCGCTGCGCCCGCGGCACCGGCGCCAGCGGGCGCAGTCGACCCGGCTTCCATCGAAGCCCGCCTGAAAGCGGCACAAGCCGCGCTGGCACGCGCCGACAACCCGACGGACGAGGACGACGCCGCGCCGCCGGGCACGCCAGCGGAAGAAATCGCCGCGCGGCGCTTCCAGTTGCAGACACAGGTGTCGGCCTACGCGCTGCAGCTCGACATGGTTCGCCGCGCCGCGGCGGTGCGTGCTCGTGCCGAGGTCATGAGTGGGTCAGACGCGCTCGGAGAATTCGAACCACTCGGTGAGCCCCCCTATTCGGTGGTGCTGGTGGACCGCCTGCGGCAACAGCTGCAAACCATCGCGCTATCGATCGATTCCATCGAAGCGCAGCAGCGGCTGGTTGCGAAGGAACGCGAGAACGCGGCCAACGACAACAAGGCGGCCGAGCTGACAACCCGCCAGAGCGTCGAAGCGCTGGAGAAGAACCGCGAGCCGGCGCGCGCCGCGCGGCTGCGCTGGCTGTGGCAACTGGCCACGCTGCGCGCACACAGCGCCGGCGCGACGCTGCGCGCCCTTCAGCAACAGGAGGCAGTGCTGGCCGATGAACTCGCGCAGGCCAACACTGTATTCCGCGAAGTCGAAGCGCGCGTTGCCCTCACGGAAAACAAGATCCGCTTCAACGCCGCCGACCGCGAGGCCTTGCTTGCACGCCTGGCAGAGCGCCGCGCCGCGCTGGAAACCGAGCTGGCCAACGCACGCAGCGAGGCTGCCGCGCGCGACAAGGCGCTGGCTCAGCGCCGGCAGCAGCGCGACGCACGCCAGGCCGGTGTCGAAGCCGCCACCACCGCACTGGAGGCGGCTCGCAGCGCACCGCAAGACGTGGCCGAACAGGTCGGCACCAAGGGCAAGCGCGACCACGCGCCCAGCATCGAGACGCTGGAGACCCAGCTCGCACAGCAGAAAGACACGCTGATACTCGCTCAGCGCCTGCTCGAACTCGAACAGGTCAGGGTCGCGACGGCGGGCGACAAGGTCGACGTGCTGACGCGGCTGATCGATTCGCAGAACTTCCAGCGCACGTTCTGGGAGCTGCGCTACGCCGCCGCCCAGCCGGGCGCCACGCCCGCCACGATGGAGGCGCTGCGCAAGGGGGTGCGCGAGCTGACCGAGCGCATCGACGAACCGAGCAAGACCTTGCGCCATGAACTGCAGCTGACGCTGGACCAGATCTCGGTGATCCAGGATCGCCTTGTCGGCGCCACGCCGGACGAAGCGGCCCTGATCCGCAGCGCGATCGAAACCATGCAGGAACGGGTGCAACTCGACCTGCGCGGCCTGTCGGAAGTCGGGCAACTGCATCTGATGGCGAGCCGCTGGAGCGAAGAGTTCGACCGCCAGTCCGCCGACCGCAGCGCGCAGGCGCGCGTCAACGCGATCCGCAAGGAAGTGACCGACATCGTCAGCGCGGTGTGGTCGTACGAATTCACCACAGTCGATGACACCGCCGTGGTGGACGGCCAGACGATCCCCACCAAGCGCGGCGTCACCGTCGGCAAGTTGCTGATCGCGCTGATCACGCTGTTTGCCGGCTTCTGGCTCGCGCGCCGGCTGGCCCGCATCATCAACCAGCGCATCCATGTCCGCTTCGACATTCCGCTGCAAACGCTCAACACCGCCAGCAACTGGCTGCTCTCCGGCGTGTTCGTGGTGCTGTTCCTGATCAGCCTTGCGATCGTGCGTATTCCGCTCACGGTATTTGCCTTCCTCGGCGGTGCGATCGCGATCGGCGCCGGCTTCGGCATGCAGACGCTGCTGAAGAACCTGATGAGCGGGCTGATGCTGCTGGTCGAGCGCCCCTTCAAGCTGGGCGACACGGTGGAAGTGGCGGGCAAACGCGGCACCGTCACCGACATCGGCGTGCGCGCCAGCACGATCCGCAACATCGACGGCATCGAAACGCTGGTACCGAACGCCAGCTTCATCGAGCAGGAAGTCACCAACTGGACCTACACCTCCGGCAAGGTGCGCTTCGCCGTGAAGATCGGCGTGGCCTACGGTTCGCCCGTGCGCCGCGTGGCCGAACTGCTGCTGGACGTGGCGCACCGCCACGGCAAGATCCTGAAGGAGCCGGAACCCGAGGTGCTGTTCGAGGACTTCGGCGCCGACGCGCTGAACTTCGGCCTCTACTTCTGGCTTGATCTGGACGCCGGAACCGCCGGGCGGATCGTCACCAGCGACGTGCGCTTCATGATCGACAAGGCTTTCGCCGAAGCCGGCATCGCGATCGCCTTCCCGCAGCGCGACATCCACCTCGACACCTCGCGCCCGCTCGAAGTCCGCCTGCTCGACGGCGCATCAAACGTGCGCCCTGCGACAAATTGACTCGCCTCAAGCCGCCCCAACAGCTACCGTGACAGGGCGGCGCGCAGCACCGCAGAATGCCTTTGTCGCCAGCGCGTAATCCGCCTGGCGATGCGTCCGTCGAGACCATGAATCAGGGCCGGCACATAGACCAGAGCCCGGGGGAGAAAACATGACTGCGCCACTGCGCTGCTCGCGCATCGAGGATTCGATCGATGCGCTGATCGACCGTGTCGGCAAGCACATCGTGATGGCGATGCCGCTCGGCATCGGCAAACCGAACGCATGGATCAACGCGCTGTATCGCCGCGCGAAGAGCGATCCGACCCTGAAGCTCAAGATCTTCACCGCGTTGTCGCTCGATCGGCCGCGCGGCAAGAGCGCGCTGGAGCAACGCTTCCTCGGGCCCTTCGTCGAGCGCGTGTTCGGCAACTACCCCGACATGGATTATTCGGTCGACGTCAAGCGTGGCGCACTGCCGCCGAACGTGGAGATCTGCGAGTTCTTCCTGAAGACCGGCGAATACCTCGGCAACGCCAACGCACAGTCGAACTACGTGTATTCGAACTACACCCATGCGGTGCGTGACGCACTGGCACAAGGCGTGAATGTGTTCGCGCAGGCGATTGCGGTGGAAGATACGCCGGACGGCCCGCGCTACTCGATGTCGTGCAACACCGATCTGACCATCGATGCGCTCGAACAGGCCAACCGCGACGGCACCCGCCACATGCACCTGATCGGCGTGGTGAATCGCGAACTGCCCTTCATGCCGAACGATGCGATCCTGCCCGAGGACGACATCTCTATCCTGGTCGACGACCCGGTCTCCACCCACACGATCTTCGCGCCGCCCAACATGAAGGTGGACGACCAGGACTACGGCATCGCGCTGTATTCAAGCAGTACCGTGAAGGACGGCGGCACCCTGCAGATTGGCATCGGCTCGCTCGGCGACGGCATCGCCCATGCGCTGATCCTGCGCGACCGCGACAACGCCACCTACCGCGCGATGCTCAAGGCGCTGGGTGGCCCGCTGCAGGCCGGCCACAACTACCAGGAGCCCTTCAAGGAAGGCCTCTACGGCTGCAGCGAGATGTTCGTCAATGGCTTCATGGAGCTGATCGATGCCGGCGTGATCCGCCGCGAGGTGTTCGACAACGTCGCGCTGCAAACGCTGCTGAACGACGGCAAGGTCGGCCTGATCCCGGACGAGCCCATGCTCGCCGCAATGCTCGACGCACGCGTGATCGGCTCGCCGCTGTCGCAGGCTGACTACGGCTTCATGCGCCACTTCGGCATCCTGCATGCCGATGTGCAGTTCGAGGATGGTGCGCTGGTGCGCGGCGCAGACCGCATCCCGGCCACGCCGGCCGACCCCGCCGTCCGCAAAGAGATCGCCGGCAAGATGCTCGGCGAACGCCTCATGCACGGGCGCCTGATGCACGGCGGCTTCTTCATCGGCCCGACACACTTCTACCAGCGCCTGCGCACGATGCCGCGTGAGCTGCTGGCCAAGATCAACATGACGCGCATCAGCTTCATCAACCAGGTGATGGGGCAGGAAAAGCTCGCCGCCACGCACCGCCGCGACGCGCGCTTCATCAACACCACGATGATGGTCACGCTGCTCGGCGCCGCGGTGTCGGACGGGCTCGACACTGGCAACCTCGTTTCCGGCGTCGGCGGCCAGTACAACTTCGTCGCGATGGGCCACACGCTGCCCGGTGCGCTGTCGATCCTGATGCTGCGCTCCTGGCGCATCGGCAAGGACGGCAAGCCGACCTCCAACGTCGTGTGGAACTACGGCCACGTCACGATCCCGCGCCATCTGCGCGACGTGTACATCACCGAATACGGCATCGCCGACGTGCGCGGCCAATCCGACGCCGACGTCATCAAGCGCCTGCTCGCGATCACCGATTCGCGCTTCCAGGACGAATTGCTCGCGCGCGCCAAGGCCAATGGAAAGATCGCGGCGGACTACCAGATCCCGCCCGAACAACGCCAGAACCTGCCGGAAGTGCTGTCGCAGCGCCTCGCCGAATTCCGCCAGCGCGGCCTGTTGCCCGACTTCCCCTTCGGTACGGATCTGGACGCCACCGAACTCGCGCTCGCCAAGGCGCTGATGAAACTCAAGGCGCAGCAAAAGACACCGCTCGCGCTGGTCGGCTCGCTGATCCGCGGCCTCTCCGCCAACCCGCGGCCCGAACTACTCGCGCGCATGGGGCTCGATCAGCCGAAGGATTTGAAGGAGAAGTTGATGCGGGCGCTGGTGGCGGGGAATCTGTAGGGCGGATCAGCGGCCCTTCGCGCCGTCCTTACCCATCAGCCCGCGCAAGGTCCGCGCCATCTCGCCGTTGCAGAGCTGCCGGTAGCGCTGCGACTCTTCGACCGAGTCGATGATGGCGTGCTCGCGATCCACCTGATGGAAGTTCGCTTCGAGCTGCGCCATCCAGCTGACGCGCGCACGTTCGAGCACCGTCTCGCGCAGCGCGGCCGGCTCGCCCATCCAGGGCGCAGCGCCGCCCTCTTGCTCGCGCAAGCTGTCTTCGACGAAGCGGGCAGTTTTTTCGAGCTGCGCGAGGTTGGCGGCAACATGGCGCTGCTCGTGCGCCAGCACTTCGTCGTAGCCGCACGTACCGGCCGGGAACTCGGTCGCGACGTACACCTGCTGGTTGAGGATCAGCTTCACCTCGATGCGTGAGCGGATACAGCTGCGCGCGCCATTGCGTTCGCGCAAGCCCTGGTAGCTCCAGCGCATGTCGTAGCGTTGCCGGACTTGCGTCAGCCCGACCACCACCTCACCGGCTTTCAGCGGCTGCTTGCGCAGCACGGCCAGTTCGGCAGCGCTGCGCGTCAGATCGAGCGGCGGTAGTTCCTGTTCGGTCAACACCCGGATCTCGACCGGCGGCAGGCGCGTTTCGCACAGCGCCGCGAAGGCGTCCGGGCCCCTCTGAGTGCCCTCGGCATGTGCAGCAAGCGCCGCAAAGCCGAGCAGTGACACCAGACAGGAAACGAGGGAACGGAAGGTTTGAAACACGGCGTGCATCGGCAGCGGCGGGACAACCATTCTGGCAGCCCCGCCAGTGCGATGCGAGCGCGTCAGCCGGCCTTCTTACGCTTCACAGCGGGCTTTTTCACGGCCAGCGCGCGCGAGGTGCCGGCGTTGAGCGGCTCGATGAACTGATTGTTGACCCAGCCTTCGACATCGGTGTTGCCGACCACTTCAACGCGGTTCCAGCGGTCGCCTGCTTCGAGCAGCACGAGCTCGGTGCCCTTCTTCAACGCGGGCGCCACGGTGGCGAACTCGGCACCGGCGCCGGCACGGATGTTGAGCGTGCTGGCGGTGACCCGGTAGCGCGGCAGGCTGTCGTCGGCACGGCCCTTGACCCGGCTGCGCAACGCTTCGAGCGGGAAGGCAGGGCCGGGGTCAGTCTTGCGGCCGCGCGCGATGTCTTCATGGCCGAGGATGTCTTCCAGCCCGTAGTGCGCGACCAGCAACTCGGCGAGCGCGAAGGCACGCTCGATCTGCACCGCGGTGTAGGCCTGCCAGGGCATCACCGGGCCGCCGTACTTGTGCGCCGCGATCACGACATCCGCTTTGTCGACCGGTTTGCCGAAGCTGGTCTGGAAGGCGTCACCCACCTGCCGCAGGCCGCCCGCGTTGTCCATCTCGATGCCGATCGAATGCTGGTTGAGGCCTACGATGCCGTTCCACTGGCTGACGCCGGCGTGCCAGGTGACGACGTTGAAGGGCGCGAGCTGGATGATGCTGCCATCGCGCGCCAGCACCACGTGTGCCGAGGCCTTGGCGGCCGGGTTGCAGAGCCAGTCAGCCGAGCTCTGCGCCGATGCGCCTCCGGTGAAATGCATGATCAGGAAGCGTGCGGTGAGCGCACCACCTCGGTTCGGTGTTTCCTGCTTGCGCACCTGATCGCCGGTCAACCAGTGGTTTCGGATGTCCATGATTTACCCCGTCCACGCGCGGCGATGGCCGCGTCCCAATCCTAGGGTTAGACGGTGCGCCCTGAAGAGTCAAACCCCCCAATGAAAAAGGGCGATGCGGTTACCCGCATCGCCCCTTGGCTCGCGCCGTGCGCGGCTTACTTCAGCCGCACCGGAATAAACAGGCGCTGGTTACCGCGCAGCACCAGCAGCGCGAAACGGTCGCCGGCGCTATCGAGCCGCGCGGTCATCTCCTGCATCGTCGTGACACGCTGGTTATTCACCGCGATGATCACATCGCCCTGACGTACGCCGGCCTTGGCGGCCGGGCCCGCTACGTCTTCCACCAGCAGGCCGCCCGGCACGCCGAGACGGCTGGCTTCGCGCGATTCGAGCTGACGCAGTGCGAGGCCGACCTTGCCGCTGGGCTTCTCGCCACCCTTGCCGGCCACCGGTTTGCTGCCTTCGCCCGGCATCTCGGCCAGCGTTGCCGTGAATTCGCGGCTGGCCTTGTTGCGCCACACCTGCAGCTTCACCTTGTCGCCCGGCTTCAGGTCGCCGATCACGCGTGGCAGATCGGTCGAATCCTTCACGTCCTGACCATTCACCGCGAGGATCACGTCGCCCGACTCGAGCCCTGCCTTCGCGGCGGGGCCGTCCGGCTCCACCTGCGAGACCAGCGCGCCCTTGGCCTTGTCGAGGCCGAAGGTCTGTGCAAGGTCGTCATCCATGCCCTGGATCAGCACGCCGAGACGGCCGCGCTGCACCTTGCCGTACTTCTGCAGCTGGTCGCGCACCTTCATCGCGGTGTCGATCGGAATCGCGAACGAGATGCCCATGAAGCCGCCCGAGCGCGAGTAGATCTGCGAGTTGATACCGATCACCTCGCCGTTCAGGTTGAACAGCGGGCCGCCGGAGTTACCGGGGTTGATCGCGACGTCAGTCTGGATGAAAGGCACATAGGTTTCGTCCGGCAGTCGGCGCGCCTTGGCCGAGATGATGCCGGCGGTCACCGTGTTGTCGAAGCCGAAGGGCGAACCGACCGCGATCACCCATTCGCCGACCTTGGCATGCTCTGCGTCACCGATCTTCACGGTCGGCAGGTTCTTCGCGTCGATCTTCAGCAGCGCCACGTCGGTGCGCTTGTCAACGCCGACCACCTTGGCCTTGAACTCGCGCTTGTCGGTCAGGCGTACGGTCACTTCGGTTGCGCCATCCACGACGTGGGCGTTGGTCAGCACATGGCCGTCGGGGCTCACGATGAAGCCGGAGCCGACGCCTTGCTGCACGCGCGGCTGGCCACCCTGCTGGCCGCCCTGGCCGGGCACCGGCACGCCGAAACGGCGCAGGAAGTCGTAGAACGGATCATCGGCAAACGGGTTTTCGCCGGCGGTTTCGCCGCCGGAGGCACGCACGCTGGAAACGGCGATGTTCACCACCGCCGGCCCGACCTGCTCGACCAGCGCCGAGAAATCGGGCAGGCCGGCACGTGCCGTGGCAGTGGCGGTGCTGCTCGCGGCGGCCACCGGGGCCGAGGCCAGCGCGCTGGCATGCGAGGTCGACACGCCGGGCCCTTCCTGCAGGCATCCGGCAAACGCCACCGCAGCCACACTGGCGAGCGCGAGCGAACGGGGTAGCGTCATCTTCATCTTTGCATCTCCGTATTGGAATGGAAGTGGGATTATCGATGCGACGCCGGCAAGCGCAATCCGGCCGCTTACATGGCATTACAAACTGGGGATGCCTGTTGCAATTTTCAAGCCGGCGCAGCGTCGGGGATACAATCGGAACCCCCTCCCGGTAACGGAACTGCCTCGTGACGCTCACCGATCTGCGCTACATCGTCGCCCTCGCTCGCGAACGCCATTTCGGCCGCGCGGCGGAGAAATGCCACGTCAGCCAGCCCACGCTGTCGGTGGCGGTGAAGAAGCTCGAAGACCAGCTTGGCGTGATGCTGTTCGAGCGCAGCGCGGCCGACGTGAAACTGACCGAGATCGGCGCGCAGATCGTGGCGCAAGCCGAACGCGTGCTGATGGAAGCGCAGCAGGTGCGCGAGATCGCCGAGGCCGGCAAGGACCCGCTTTCCGGGCCGCTGCGCCTGGGCGTGATCTACACGATCGCGCCCTACCTGCTGCCGCGGCTGATTCCGCTGATGCGCGAGCGCGCGCCGCGCGTGCCGCTGATCATCCAGGAGAACTACACCGCCAAGCTCACCGAGGCGCTCAAGCGCGGCGAGCTGGACGTGATCGTGATCGCGCTGCCCTTCGTCGAGAGCGGCATCGTCGCGCAGCCGGTGTATGACGAACCCTTCCGCGTCGTGATGCCACCCGGCCACCCTTGGGCCGCGATGCCCGAAGTGCCGGCCAGCAGGCTGATGGAAGAGCCGCTGCTGCTGCTGGGTGCCGGCAACTGCTTCCGCGATCAGGTGCTCGAAGCCTGCCCGCGCTGCGCCAACCCGAACGGCGGCAGCGGCCTGCAGAAGACGCTCGAAGGCAGTTCGCTGGAAACGATCCGCCACATGGTCGCAACCGGCGTTGGCGTCACAGTGCTGCCGAGCGCCGCCGCCGACGGGCTGAACACCGCGCACGGCCTGGTCGAGGTGCGCCCCTTCGTCGACCCGCAACCGCACCGCACGGTGGCGATTGCATGGCGCGTGACCTACCCGCGCAACGGCATCATCGACGTGCTGCGACGCGCGATGCTCGACACCGCCCTGCCGGGCACCCAGCCGCTGCGCTAAGCGCAGCGGCTCAGGCGCTCGCCGTCTGCAGCGCGGCGAGCGCTGCCAGCAAGGGCGTCAGGGCGGCATACAGCCGATCGCGTGCGGCACTCACGGCCGCTGCGTCGCCGCCCTCGCGCAACAGGTTCTCGAGCGCCATCGCAGCGGCTTCCACCTCACCCGCACCAATGCTGGCCGCGCCGCTCTTGAGCGTGTGCGCGAGCCGCTGTGCCAGTGCGGCGTCACCCGCCGCACGCGCCGCGTCGAAATTGCCGGCAAAACCGGCATGGGATTCGTGGAAGATGCGCAGGTACTTCAGATAGGTCTTTGACCGCCCCATCGCGCGCGCCAAGCCCGCGGCGGTATCGACGCCCGGCAGTGATGGCACGCCCTCAATCGGCGCGGACGCCTGCGCCAGTGCGGCCGTCACCGACGTCGCTGCCGCGGGCGCCACCGCCGCAACTGCAGGCACCATGTCGATCGGCGCGATCCAGCGCATCAGCACCTCGAACAACCGCTCCGGGTCGACCGGTTTCGCGATGAAGTCGTTCATGCCTGCCTCCAGTACCCGTTCACGTTCGCCAGCCAGCGCGTTTGCCGTCAGCGCGATCACCGGCAGCCGCGCAAACGCATCCTGCTGGCGCAGCGCGCGGGTTGCGGCGTAGCCGTCCATCACCGGCATCTGGCAATCCATCAGCACCGCATCGAAGCGCTGCTGCGCGATGATGGCCAGGGCTTCGGCACCGTTGCTCGCGATCGATACGCTGACGCCGACACTCTGCAGATACTCGCGCGCCACTTCCTGGTTCAGCTCGGCATCGTCCACCACCAGCACGCGTGTGCCGGCCAGCATTGCCACGGCATCTGCCAGCGCAGGCTGGCGGCGCGTGGGCGGCGGCGTGTTGTCGCAACCGAGCGCGCGCGTCAGCGCGAGCATCAGCGCGCTGCGGGTGACCGGTCGATCGACGTGCTGGCAGACGGTGAGTCCCATCGTCGCGAGGTAAAGCTCGAATTCCGCGCAGTTGCCGCCACCGCACAGCATCACCACCGGTGGCGCCGACTCTGAACAATGCCAGCCCGGCAAGGCCTCGTCCTTCAGAGCGCAGTCCACCACCACCACGTCAAACGGCGCACCGCACCGACGTGCGGCGTCGATCGCATCGCCCATCGCCGCGAGATCTTCCGCGACGGTGAGCTGTACGCCGTGTTCGGCGCACCTGCGTTGCAGGACTTCCGCCCCCGGCGCGCGCGTCGCCACCCATAACAAGCTGCGCTGCGCGAGGGCAGTAGACGGCACGAACTCGTCGCCGCTGCCGGCGCGCCCGAGCTGCACGGTAAACGCGAACACGCTGCCGACACCGGGCGTACTGCGCACGCGGATCTCGCCGCCCATCAAGCGCACCAACTGGCGGCAGATCGCGAGCCCCAGACCCGAGCCGCCGTAGCGCCGCGCGATCGAGGCCTCGGCCTGCGCGAAGGCATCGAACAGCAGTGGCAGGCGGTCGGGCGGGATACCGTCGCCGCTATCCTCCACCTCGAACGCGAGCGTCACCGTGCCCGGCTTTTCGCTCACGCAGCTGACGTGTACCGCAATGAAGCCCTGCCGCGTGAACTTGGTCGCGTTGCTGCAGAGGTTGACGAGCACCTGGCCAAGCCGCAGCGGATCGCCGACGAAGCGCGTCGGCACCTCGGGCGGCGTATCGAAGTACAGCTCGACGCCGTCATGCACCCGTGTGTGCACCATGTCGGCAAGGTGCTGCAACACATCGTCGAGCGCGAACTCGACCGCTTCGAGTTCGAGCCGGCCCGCCTCGATGCGCGAGAAGTCCAGTACGTCGTTGATGATGCCCAGCAGCGACTGCGCCGAGCGATTCACCTTGGTGACGAAATCGCGCTCGCGCAGCGCGAGCGGCCCCTGCAGTGCAAGGTCGGAGAGCCCGATGATCGCGTTCATCGGCGTGCGGATCTCGTGGCTCATGCGCGCGAGGAACTCGCTCTTCGCGCGCGCCGCCGTCTCGGCCACCTCGCGTGCCTGCGTCAGTTCGGCTTCGATCGCCTTGCGCTCGGTGATGTCCTCATGCACGCCGATGAAATGCGTCGGGCGCCCCTTGTGGTCGCGCAGCGATGCAATCGCCGCGGCAACCCAGCGCGATTCGCCATTCTTGCGCAGGTTGAGGAATTCACCGTGCCACTCACCGCCGCCCATGATGGTGCGCCACAAGCCCTGGTACTCGGCAGCCGTGGTGTGGCCGGATTTGAGAACCCGCGGCGTCGAACCGATCAGCTCCGCCGGCTCGAAGCCGTAGAGCGCGCAGAACTTCGGGTTCACATATTCGATCCGCCCGTCGGTATCGGTGATCAGGATCGCCGAGGCGCTCTGCTCGACCGCGCTGGACATCAACTGCAGGCGCAGCTGCTGGCGCTCGCGCTCGGTGATGTCGCGGAACACCAGCAGCACACCGCTGCCGGCCGCCGCCGCAAGGGGCCGGATGTAGTAGGCCACGCGCAGCTCGCGGCCGTCCGGCATCCGCACCGTGGCGCCCTCGCTCGATTGCGGCTCGCCGCTGCGCAGCACCTTCGCCAGCGGCGCCTCGGCATCGGCTTTGCGGTCGAGGATCTCCCACGGCACCGCATCGCCGTGGTGCCGCCCGATCACCGCATCGGCGCTGAGGCCGAAGCTGCGCAGCGCGGCCTTGTTGATGTAGCGTACGCACGCTTCGCTGTCGACTTCGACCACGCCTTCATCAACCGCGTCGAGAATCATCTCGGCGCGCACCTCCGCACGCAGCGCGCGCGCTTCGATCAGCTCCTGCTCCAGCCTTGCGCGTTCGGCCTCGGCGGCACGCAGTTCGGTCACGTCGGTGAAGAAGCCGAACATGGCCGCGCGTTCCTCGTAGCGGATCTCGGAGGCGAAGATGTCCACCATGAAACGCTCGCCGTTGCTGCGCACCGCCGGCAGGCTGCTGGCACGCCCGCCTTGGGCACGGATCAGCGCGGCGAACTCGGCTTCGACCTGGTCGCGTGCATCCTCGGGATACAGGATCGTGGTCGGCTGGCCGAGCAAGTCGTCGCGCGCACGGCCGAACATGTGCTCGGCGGCCGGGTTGGCGTACAGGATCGAGCGGTCGGCGCGGCTGATGATGATGATGCCTTCCTGCGCTGCCTCCAGCACCGAGCGGGCGCTCGCTTCGGAGCGCCGCAGGGCCTGCTCGGTCATCTGCCGTTCGGTGATGTCGATCAGCATGCCGACGCTCTTCGCCGGCCGGCCATCGGCATCGAGCGCCGTTTCGCCTTCCTCGCGCACCCAGCGCACGCTGCCGTCGTCCATCGCGAGGCGGAACTCGATCGCGAAGCGCTTGCCTTCGGTGCCGGCGCGCTCGATCACTTGCGACACCGCTGCGCGGTCATCCGGGTGAATGCGGCGGCGGAAAGCCACCGGGTCCGGGTTGCCGGGCGGCAAGCCGAGGATGCGATAAACCTGCGGTGACCAGTAGCGCCGGCCGCTGCGCCAGTCCATCTCCCAGTGCCCGAGGTTGGCGACACGCTCGGCCGCTTCGAGGTTCTGCGCCTTCTCGGTCAGTTCCGCGGTGCGCTCCGCCACGCGTATCTCGAGCAGACCCTTCGCACGCTGCAGCGACGCGGTGGAATACGCCAGCCGCGCCGACATCGCATTCAGCGTGCTCGCCAGCTCGCCCAGTTCGTCGTTGCCTGCATAGCCCACCTCGCCCCCCAGATTGCCGGCTGCGACGTCGCGGCTAAAGGCGGTGAAGCGCTGCAAGGGCCGCACCAGGCGCCAGCCCAGCACCAGCGCAATCGCGCCGGTTGCGAGTAACAGCACGGCAACGATCGGCAGCAAGGCGAGCTTGATCGCGCGCACCGGCGCCAGCGCCTCTTCGGCGCCAATGCGGGCAACGAGGCCCCAGCCGTAGTCGGGCAGCGGCCGCCACGCCGCGAACACCGGCTCTCCGCGGTCGCCCTGCGACGGCCCGCGCCCTGCCGGGCCGTCAAGCGCGGCCTGGAGGCTCTGGCCGCGCACACCCGCCAGTGTGAAGCGCTGCGTGAAGGCGAGTTCCGGGTGGCCGCGAGGCGGTGTGAGCACCAGCACGCCGCCCTTGCCCTCGCTGCGCAACAGCAACAGCTCACCGCTTTGGGTGTCGGCCATGCCGGCCGCAAGCGGGCGCAGGAATTCGCGGTTGTTGAGTTGCAGCACCAGCACGCCGAGCACTTCGGCGCCGCGCACGATAGGGATGGTGGCGAAGGCCGACTCCGCCCCGGTAGGGGCATACATCTCGTGCGGCACGAAGCTGGCCCCTTGCTCGTCGATCGCGGTGTGCAAGGCCTGCGCCAGACGCGTCGCGCCAGTGGCCGCGGCACCGACGAAAAGTGAGGTGGCAGGCGGCGTCTCCTTCTGCTGCGACATCACCACGCGGCCTTCGCGGTCGACCAGCATCACGTCGTAGAGGAAGGAGAGGCCGATGAAGTTGAGGCTGGCAAGGCATTCCACGTCACGCTTGCGGTAGTCGGCACCGGTCGGCTCGCCGCGATCGAGCGCGCGTGAGAGGCTTTCGAGGCACTGGCTGGTGGCGGGCAGCGCGGCGAACACATGGCCGTCGTTGAGCACCTGTTCGATCCACGCGCGCAGCGCCCGTTCGCGCCCCTGTGCAACTTCGTCCATGCGTTGGCCAGCCGCGCTGCCGATCTGTTCTTCGAGGCTGGAAATGACGAAATACGCCGTCAGCGCCGTCGGCACCAGACTGCTGAGCAGCAACCAGCCCAGCAAACGGGCTCGAATCGAACTGAACAACCTCGGTCTGGGCGTGCTGCCGACCACGGTTGCGCGGCCCGCCTAGACCGCGCCGCGGCCGAGGCCCGCGATGTCGGCAAACACCGCACGGCCGAGGTCGCCCGCATCGGGCGCGGGCGAGGCGAAGCTGTCCGGACTGCGTGCCAGCAGATCGAGAAACACCGCTAGCAGCTTCGGGTCGCGCCAGCCACGCGCACCTTCTTCACGCAGGATGCTGAGCACCTCGGCCTGCGGCAGCGCCGGCTTGTAGGGGCGGGCGTAGGCCAGTGCGTCGTAGATATCGACGATCTGGAAGACCCGCGCCAGCAGCGGGATCGCTTCGCCGACAAGGCCGTCCGGGTAGCCGCTGCCGTCCCAGCGCTCATGGTGTGAGCGAATGATCGGCACCGTGCGCGCCATGCTTTTGAGCGGCGAGCACAGGCGCGCACCGATCAGCGTGTGTTGCCGCATCACCTTCCATTCGTCGTCGGTAAGCTTGGCCGGCTTCATCAGGATCGCGTCCGGAATGCCGAGCTTGCCGATGTCGTGCAGTACGCCACCGCGGCGCAGGGCCTGCAGGTCCGCTTCGGCAAGGCCGAGCGCGCGGCCGAATTCGACCGAGTTGTGCGCCAGCCGGCTGCAGTGATCGCCGGTGTTTTCGTCTTTCGCCTCAACCATGCGGGCAAGCGCGAAGAGCATGCTCTCCGCGTTGTCGAGCTGGTCGGTAAGGCGCTTGTGTTCAACGGCAGCACGCACACGCGCATGTAGTTCGACCGGATCGAAGGGCTTGCGGATGAAGTCGGTGGCGCCCGCATCGAGCGCCGCGGCGAGATCCTGGCTGCCGGAATCGCCGGTCAACATCAGGATCGGCAGCATCGCGTCGCCCAGATCGTGGCGGATGCGGCGGCAGACTTCGTCGCCCGACAGGCCGGGCATGTGGCGGTCGAGCAGCACCGCGTCGAAATGCTGCGCGCCGAGCAGACCCAGCGCTGCCGCACCATCGGTGCATTCGGTAACACGAATGCCGACTTCTTCCAGGCAATCGCTCGCCACCGCGCGCGCGAGCGGATCGTCATCGACCACCAGCAGGTGATAGCCGTTTGCGGACATGAATTGCCCTCCTCCGCTCACGCGGTGCCGGTCTCCTGCGCGAGACGCTCGGCCAGCTTGCGCAGGCCGGCACTGGCATCGTCGGCTTGATCGTAGACGTTGGAAACATCGTAGGTGGCCGCGCGAAGCAGGGAAGCAACCCGATCTTCCTGCGATTCGCTCAGCCCCATGTGCAGGAACTCGCGCTCGGTGCCGTGCAACATGGTTTCCAGTGCCACCGTCACCGCCGCACGCTGGGCGCGCCGCTGCTGCTCGATTGCATCGATCGCCCGACGCGTTTCGTCCAGCACCTCGCGCAACTGGCGCTCGCGCAGCCGCACCGCGGCATCCGCGTCGATCGCACGCACCCGCGCCGAGGCCGCTTCGGCGAGGATCGCAAGGTGGTCGCGCAGGCGGCCGGCGCGGTCCGGGTCGTCCTGCGGCATGTTCTTCACCAGCAAGGTCACGCCAGGGTAGTTGAAGGCCGCACGGCGGCCAAGGCTGACGATGCGGTCCTGGTTGCCCATCAGCGCCAGCACACCGGCTTCCATCGCGCTGGCTTCGCCCTGCGCGGTGCGGATCAACGGGGCGGCCGTGCCACGCAGGCTCAAGGCGCCGTCCAGCCCGTACTGCGTGAGCGCGGCGAAGACGGCGTTTGCAAGCGCTTCGTAGTCTGCGCAGCCGAAACCTTTGCGCATGAACTCGATCACCACACCCAGTTCGCCGGCGCTGCTCATCGCGGTAAAGGCGGTGCTGAAGGCGCTCTGCGCGCTGGCGGCGAGCCGCTTGCGCTCGGCCAGCTGGCGCACGATGCCCTGCACCCGGGCATTAAGCTCGATCGCGTCGAAGGGCTTGGCGATGAAATCCTCGGCGCCGGCTTCGAGCCCGGCGAGCCGGTCTTCCAGCGTATTAAGGCCGGACAGGAACAGCACCGGGATGTCGGATGTTGCGAAATCATCCTTCAGGCGACGGCAGGCCTCGAAGCCGTCGATGCCGGGCATCTGCACATCCAGCAGAATCAGCGCCGGCTGCAGTTCAGCGGCCATGTGCAGGCCCTGGCTGGCATCTTGCGCGCCGGCGACCCGCCAGGCGGGTTCCAGCGCATCGGTGACCATTTCTCGGATCAGCGCATCGTCGTCGATGACGAGCACCAGGCCTGCATCGTTGTCGTTCTGCATCACATCCCCCAAATCTCCCTGAAGGGTTATCGGGCGAACCGGCTTCCGCCTTGAGGGGTATCAGTGGCACGCCGCGGCGTAGCGCGATAGCCCGGCGCTATGTGATGCATCCATACGCTTGATTGGGCACAGGCGCAGCAAGCATCTAGGCTTCAGTTTAGGCAGATCGGGGCACGATGCCAGCCGATCTAGAAAATACGCAGGAGAAAATCATGAGCATCGACATCGGCATCACCGACACGGATCGCGCACGGATCGCAGACGGTTTGTCGCGCCTGCTGGCCGACACCTACACCCTCTACCTGACCACGCACAACTTTCACTGGAACGTGAAGGGGCCGATGTTCAACACGCTGCACCTGATGTTCGAGGCGCAGTACACCGAACTCGCGCTGGCGGTGGACCTGATCGCCGAACGCATCCGCGCACTGGGCCACCCGGCACCCGGCACTTACTCGGCGTATGCGCGCCTGAGTTCCATCGGCGAACCAGCCGAGGGCCTGTCGGCCTTGGACATGATCCGCCATCTGGTGGCAGGTCAGGAGTCGGTGGTACGCACCGCGCGCCATGTGTTTCCGCTGGCCGAATCGGCGCACGACGGCCCGAGCGCCGATCTGCTGACGCAGCGCATGCAGGTGCATGAGAAGAACGCCTGGATGCTGCGCAGCCTGCTGGAGAGCTGAAACAAAAGCGCCCCCGACAAAGCGGGGGGCGCTTTTCTAGGCGAGCCTGATTACTGAAGGTTCTGCTGGAAGAAACGCAGGATGTGGCCCCACTCCAGCGCCTGGTTCTCGCGCTTGGCGGTGCCATGGCCTTCGTCGGCGAAGATCATCAGCTCGACCTTCGCCCCCTTGGCCTTGGCGGCTTCATACATCTGCACCGCCTCGCCAACCGGCACGCGCGGGTCCGACGCGCCCTGGCTGATCAGCAGCGGCGCCTTGAGGCGATCGATGTAGGTGGTGGGCGAGAGCTTCAGCAGCGCGATGCGATCCTTTTCCGGATCGCCGTACTCGGTGGTGCGCAGTTGGCGACGATAGGGCGCGGTGTTCTGCAGGAAGGTCAGCAGGTTGGCCATGCCGACCGCGGAGGCACCCGCATCGTAAGCGCCGGCGAACATCGTCATCGCGATCAGCGTCGAGTAGCCGCCATAGCTACCGCCGAAGACGCCGACCTTGGGCGCTACGCCGTTCTTGGCCCACGCAGTGCGGATGTACTTCGAGGCATCCTCGATGTCGGTGATCACATCGAGCCGCTTGGAGCCGTTGTCGGCATCAAGCCAGTCGCGGCCATAGCCGTCGGAACCGCGCACGTTCGGGTCCACGACAATGAAGCCGGCATCGACGAACATCTGCCACAGCGGCGAGAAGCCGGGGCGCGATTGCGCTTCGGGGCCACCATGGAAATGCACCAGCACCGGGCAGACCGGCGCATCCGCCCCTTCACACTGTGGCGGGCGGCGCACGAACATCGGAATCGGCGTGCCGTCGCGCGCCGGGTAGCTTTCCAGCCGTGCGGTGACGAAGCGGCGGGTGTCCTCTTCCGGCGCCGACGGCGTGATCCAGCGCGTCAGCTTCTTCGTCTGCCAGTCCCACACATAGCTCTGGCGCGGCGCCTTGGGCGTGCCGACGGCCAGCGTCACGAAGCGGCCATCCGGCGTCGCGGAGCCGACCAGTTGGTGATCGGCGTCGGCGGGCCAGGGCAGCGCGAGCGGCTTACCGGTTTTCAGGTCGATCGCATGGGTGCGGCTGTAACCGGCTTCGTTCACCGTGTAGTACAGCCGCTTGCGCGCGTGATCGGTGCCGAACGATTCGACGTCCCACTTCAGCTCGCCGGTGATCGGCGTGAAGTTGCCAGCACGCCAACGGTAGAGGCGCTGGAAGTTGCCGAACTTGTTGGTGCTCACCAGCAGCTCACCGGGCGCAGCGCCGAACTGCGCCTCGTAGTTCTCCTTCTCGCCCTGACCGAACAGTGTCGTGACGCGGCCGCCGCGTTCGATCACGACATACTCGCGCGATTGCGAACCGGTGTACTTCACCAGCAGCAGGGTGCCGTCGTCGGCCAGATCGGCCACATTCCACAGCCCGGCTTCGTTGAAGACCTGCTGCTTCTCTCCGGTCGCAATCTCGTAGCGATACACCGCGTAGCTGTCCGGCTTCTGGTCGTTGGCGGTGAAGTAGAGGAAGCGGCTGTCGCGGCTGATTGCGCCGAAACGCGACTGCACTTTCGGCAGGTGCTGCACCATCTTCAAGGCGCCACCGCCAACCGGCTGCAGGTAGATGCCGGGGTTCTCCTCACCCTTGCGGTCGCGCGACACGACCAGCCACTTGCCGTCCGGCGTGACAGCGAGCGGCAGCGTGCGGTCTTCGCCACCGGTCATCTGCACCGGGAAGCGATCAGGCCCGTCGAGTCGCCATACCTGGTCGCTGCCGCTAACGCGCCAGCTGAAGAACAGGCGCTTGCCATCCGGCGCCAGCAAGCCGGTGCCGGGCGCACGCAGATCCAGCATCGACTGGATGCGGCGCGACACTTCGGGCGGCAGCGGTTTCGGGCGGAACTGCTCAAGCGTCGCGGCACTGACGGATTCGGCACCCAGGCCGGCATAGTCAGTCTGCGCGTGAGCCGGTGCGGCAAGCAGTGGGGCGCCCAGCAGCAACAAAAGGGCGAGCTTCGGGATGCGGAACATCGGTTCAGGCTCCATCTTTCGGGGGACACCGCACGTCACCGCGCGGCCAGGGAATTCGCGAAGCGCGATTGTAGGTCGCACCGCGCCACAAAGGACAACGGGGCACCGAAGTGCCCCGTC
The DNA here is from genome assembly GCF_041909475.1 of Niveibacterium sp. NCBI lineage: Bacteria > Pseudomonadati > Pseudomonadota > Betaproteobacteria > Rhodocyclales > Rhodocyclaceae > Niveibacterium > Niveibacterium sp. The sequence goes on from NZ_JAYRDJ010000006.1 coordinate 124,797, forward strand.
GTGATCGCCACACTTGCAGATCAGGCGCTCCGCGCCCGCTCGGCCTTGTCGGCTTTGTCAGCTTTCTCGGCCGGAAGTTCGACGACGTTGTCGCGCAGCGCGTCACCGCCCACCTGTGTAATCGTGCCCTGCACACCGGCGCCCACTTCCATCTGCAGCTTGTGGTAGCGGATCGTGCCCGACACGCGCGCCTTCGGCTGCAATTCGAGGAAGTGCTCGACTTCGAGATCGCCGATCACAGTACCGTTGATCACGGCGTCGTAGCAGCGCACGCTGCCTTCGATACGGCCCTTGTCCGACAGCACCAGCAGGCTTTTCTCCTTCTTGCTGTCGCCGTCCTTGCCCATCGCGTTGCCCTTGAGCGTGCCGTCGATGCGCAGGCCGGCGCCGAACACGATGTCGCCGGTGATCTCCACATCCTCGGCGATCAGGCTGGATAGTTTGCTCACTTCAATCAGGTGCGGTTTCTTGCTCTTGCCGAACATCGGGGGTCTCCTGCAATGGTGGGTCGTGCGCCGTGGCCGCCGTGCGGTCGGCGCATCCGGGATTTGTTAGCAGCAGGCTAGCGCCGGCCTTCCTGCGCCTTGCGGAAGAAGGTCACTTCATCTTCCAGCGCACGGATGCGTTCGTTGAGGCCGTCGACCTGGCGTTCCAGTTCGCTCGCGCGCGCCTCGCTCATGCGCGAGCGCAGCGTGGTGTCTTCGAGTGCCTTGTGCAGCGTGCGCAGTTCGCTGCGCGCCTCGGCCAGCTCGCGCACCGTGGCGCTCTCGGGCGCGAACAGCAGGAAGCCCCCCACCAGCAGCGCTGCGACGACGATGCCGCTGAGCACGCCCAGCATCAGATGCGTCGCCGGGCGCTTGCGGCGCGACAGCACCAGACCGGCGTGGGTCAGCTGGCGCGTGCGGCCGGCGCGGAACGGGATCGCCATGTCAGAGCCCGGCGAGGTAGTCGCGCGGGTCGACATATTCGCCGTCGCGGATCACCTCGAAATGCAGATGCGGCCCGGTCGAGCGGCCAGTGGAACCGACGCGCGAAATCTCCTGACGGGGCTCGACGAGCTGCCCGGTCTTCACGAGCAGCTTCGAGGCGTGGGCGTAGCGCGTCATCAGGCCGTTGCCGTGGTCCAGTTCCACCACCCAGCCGAAATCCGGGCTCCAGCCCGCAAATGCGACGACACCGCCCGCGGCCGCGCGGATCGCGGTGCCCGGATCAGCCGTGAAGTCCAGCCCGGCATGAAAGGCCAGCCGCCGCGTGATCGGATCGACGCGGTTGCCGAAGGTCGATCCGATTTCGACACTGTCGATCGGGCGGCGGCTGGGGAAGGTCATCAAACCGAGGTTGCGCTGGGCCGAGGCTTTGCCGATCTCGGCCAGTTGCGATTCGACACGCGCGAGGGCCGCATCCAGTTCCGCCATCGGGTCATGGCTGCTGATCACGCGTGGCGGCAGCATCGGGCCGCCACTGCCACCCTTTCCCTGGGTCTTCTTTTCGTAGTCTTCGAGCACACCGATCTTGCGGCCAAGGTGCGCGGCTTCGTTTTCGAGTTTGAACACGCGGCCGGCGATCGCGCCGAGCTGTTCAACGGTGTACGGGTTCTGGCGGAACGACGGGAGCTTCGGCAGCGTGTTCGAACTGCCGCCAGCGATCAGGTAACCCAGCACGGCGCCCAGCGCGAGCAAAAGCGTCGCGATGCCAAGCGCGCCGACCAGCAGCGTGCGGGTCGACAGCGTACGCACCCCCGAGGCGGTGAGCCCGCCGGTGGATAGCATGACAAACGCCATTCTGGTCTCCCTCCCTTGGATCTACTTGTGGTGTCTCGTGCCCGGGCCGGGGTTGCCGGAGGGGCCGGGCTGTACGGGTGGCGGCGCCTGGCGCTGGCGGCGGCCGAGCCCGGACGAGCGGGTGGAAAGCGCGACTTTAAGTGTAAAAGCCTCCGACGCGCAATGCCGTCGTCAAGCAGAAAGTCGAGCTGGATCAAGCCACTGCATGCGGCGGTGCAATGAAAAACGCCCCCGGTACGGAGGCGTTCATGCTTGCTGGCGGGTCGAAGCCGGTGCCGATCAGACCTTGCTGCGTTCGATTCGCTCGACGCGTTTTCCAAGCCGCGCGAGATCATCGCGCAGCGCCGCCACATCACGGCCAAAGGCTTCCAGCTCGGGGCGCGGCGGTGTCAGACGCGCCTCTTCGATCGCGTATTCGCGCAGGTTATCGACCAGATTACGCGCCGCCTGCCGACCCCAGCCGGCGAACTCGCGCGCGCCTTGATGCAGGCGGTGCGCAAGCGGGTCGCCGACGATGCGCGACAGGTCTTCCTCGGCGTCCCACTCCAGGTTGCGCAGCACGAAACCCAGGGTCTCGGCGAAATGCGCGTCGCCCGAAATGCGGGCCTGGCGAAACAGCGCGTCCGGGCCCTCCGGCAGCTCGGCCAGCGCGCCGGCCGGCAGTTCGAGCCGCACCTCGGCGTCATCCGCCTCGGCGCAAGCGCCCACCTGGCCGCCGTCGCCGATCACGAAATCCACCGCCACCGCGCCCAGCGCGAGATGCGCGCGGCGCCCCGCGAAAGGCTGCAGCCGCTCACGCGCCCAGGTGTTGCGAGCCAGCAGGTGCCCCAGCAGGCGTGCAAAGGCGTTGCTGGCCAGCGTCGGGCGCGCGATTTCGGTCATCGCGATCAGGCGACCTGCTGGATACCGGCCAACACCCAGCCACCGTTGCCGGCAACCGGCTTGGTCAGGTGCCACACCTCGTTGAAGCCCGCCGGCGGCGCATCCTTCTCTTCGCGCAGCAGGCCGTGGAAGCGCACGCTGGCGATGTAGCGGCTGCCTTCCTCGGCGACTTCGAGCACTTCCGCATCGAGCTGGATCACGTCGGTCTGGTTCGCTGCACCGCGACGGTCGTCGATGTCTAGCTTGAACTCGGCAAACATCTCGGGCGTCGTGAACTCGCGGATGTCGTCCAGGTTGCCGGCGTCGTTGGCTGCCTGCAGACGCACGAACTGCACCTTGGCGTTGCGCACGAAGCCCTCGGCATCGAAGCCCGCCGGCAGCGTGTTGGCAACGGGCTCTGCGGCGAGCGGCGCTGCACCACCACCGATGGACGTCACGACCGGGCGATCAGCCTGCGCGTTGTACGGTGCACCGGCGCCGGCGTACTGCATCGACGAAGCCTGCTGCGGTGCCTTGCCGGCCATGAAGCGGCGGATCAGCATGAACACCACGCCAGCCGCCAGCACCGCGAGCAGGATGCCGGCAAAGTCACCGCCAACACCAAAGTGCGACAGCAGCGATGCCAGCCCGATACCGGCAGCGAGGCCGGCCAGGGGCCCTGCCCACTTGCGCCAGCCGGAAGGCTGCGCGGCCGGTGGCGTGGCGCCCGGCTTGGCGGCATTCGCCGCGGCAGGTTGCGGCGCGGTTTGCGGCGGCGTGGCGGGACGTGCCGGCGCGGTGGCCGGTGTACGCTGCATGCCGATCGACCGGCTGCCACCCAGGCGCTTGGCTTCGGCATCGGCCACAACCATCGCGCTACCGATGAAGATTGCAAACACCGCGATCATCAGACGTTTCATTCGTGCGACTGCTTTCATGTCAGTTGAGTCGGGCTGTTAGATGCGAACGAGCACGACAAGTTCAAGGGCTGGCCGCGAAAGCCAAGCCCCTGGCACTTGCAGCATGGCGTTCAGAACTTGTAACCGCGATGCAGCGCCACCGCGCCGGCAGCGAGGTTGAAGTACTGCACGCGCTCGAGCCCGGCGCCACGCATCATCTCCGCCAGCGTGTCCTGATCGGGGTGCATGCGGATCGATTCGGCGAGGTACCGGTAGCTGTCGGCGTCGTTGGCGACCTTCTTGCCCATCCACGGCAACAGCTTGAAGGAGTAGGCATCGTAGGCCGGCGCGAGCGGCTTCCAGATCTTGGAGAACTCCAGCACCAGCAGGCGGCCACCGGGACGCAGCACGCGGCGCATCTCGGCGAGCGCGACATCCTTGTGCGTCATGTTGCGCAGGCCGAAAGCCACGGTCACCAGATCGAAGCTGTCCGATGCGAAGGGCAGTTTTTCGGCGTCGCACTGCGCGGTCGGCAAGTTGAAGCCCTTGTCGAGCACACGGTCGCGGCCGACGGCCAGCATCGCGTGGTTGATGTCGGTGAGCCAAACCTGGCCGGTGTCGCCGACGCGCTTGGCGAAGGCCAGCGACAGGTCGGCCGTGCCGCCCGCCACGTCGAGCACCCGCTCGCCGGGCCGCACATTGGCGATGTCGATGGTGAACTTCTTCCACAGCCGGTGCATGCCCATCGACATGAGGTCGTTCATCACGTCGTACTTCTGCGCAACCGAGGTGAACACCCCGGCAACCTTCTTGGCCTTCTCGCTCTCGGCAACCGTTTCGTAGCCGAAGTGCGTGGTCTTGTCGTTCATCGTCGATTCCTCAATGGCTGCCACAGGCGCCCGAGCCGCAGCCGCCCTTGGGCGCCTTCGGCGTTTCAGTGTCGCGGCTCGCGCCGGCCTCTTCGAGGCGGCGCAGGTATTCGGCCCACAGCGGTTCCTGCCGCGCGCCCAGCTGGTACAGGTAGTCCCAGGTGTAGAGCCCGCTGTCGTGCCCGTCGGTGAACACCAGCTTCACCGCATAGTGGCCGACCGGCTCGATCGCGCTGATGTTCACGTCGCGCTTGCCGGTCTGCAGCACTTCCTGCCCCTCGCCATGCCCGCGCACCTCAGCCGACGGCGAATAGACGCGCAGGTACTCGCAGGGCAGCTCGAAGCGCTCGCCGTCGGAGAAGGCAATCTCGAGCAGGCGCGAACGTTGGTGCAGGCGAATATCGGTCGGGATCGGGGTATCGGTGTCGAGTCCGCTCATGGGTGGCCTCCGCGCACGCTTTCGTGCAAGCCCGGCAGTTTACCCCAGCAGCGGCGCCGGGTCGGCGGGTTACCATCGCCGACCTCTTTCGCCCCGCGCTGGAAACCCATGTTGCTGTCACCTGCTCGCCTGATCCTGCTCGCCACGCTGCTGCTCGCCGGCTGCGGCATGCTGGCGCGCGAAGCCTTCGAGCGCGAGCATGCGCCGGCCGACCCGACGCGTTACGACCACGCGGTGGCGCCCAGCGCCGGGCAAGTAAGCTACCGGCGCCAGATCCAGCCGCTGCTCGGCCAGCGCTGCGTGGTCTGCCACGCCTGCTACGACGCGCCCTGCCAGCTCAAGCTCGGCAGCTGGGAAGGCATCGCGCGCGGCATCAGCCCGGAGCTGGTGTACGACGGCACGCGGCTGAACGAAGCGCCGACCACCCGCCTGTTCGCCGATGCGCTGAAAGCATCTGAATGGCGCGAGAAGGGCTTTTCGCCGGTGCTCAACGAACGCGAGGCCACGCCGGCCGCCAACCACACCGCGAGTCTGCTGTACCGCGCACTGGCACTGAAGCAGGCCCACCCGCTACCGCAGGTCGACGTGCTGCCGAAGGATTTCGACTTCGGCCTCGATCGCAAGCAGAGTTGCCCGCGCATCGAAACCTTCGCCGACTACGCGCAGGACAACCCGCTCGCCGGCATGCCCTACGGGCTGCCTGGGCTGACGCAAGCCGAGTTCGATCTGGTCGCCCGCTGGCTCGAACAGGGCGCACCGGACGAAGGCCCGGCGCCAGTACCTGCGGCAGAGCAGCGCGAGGTCGACAACTGGGAACGCTTTCTGAACGGCGATTCGAACAAGGAACGGCTGATGAGCCGCTACCTGTACGAACACCTGTTCCTCGGGCATCTGTACGTCAGCAACGCGAAGGACGCCAGCGCCTACAAGCTGGTGCGCAGCGCCATGCCGCCGGGCCAGCCGATCCGGCTGGTCGCCACCCGCCGGCCCTTCGACGACCCCGGCGTGTTGCGCGTCTTCTACCGCCTGCAGCGCGATCAGGAACCGATCGTCGCGAAGACCCACATGCCCTACCGGCTCGACGCCGAACGCATGGCGAAGTACCGCAACTGGTTCCTCAAGCCGGACTACGCCGTCGACACCCTGCCGGGTTACACCGCCGAAACGGCGGCCAACCCACTCGCCACCTTCCGCCCCTTGCCGGTCGATTCGCGCCACCGCTTCCTGCTCGATGAAGCGCAGTTCTTCGTGATGAACTTCATCAAGGGCCCGGTCTGCCGCGGCCAGCTCGCGCTCGACGTGATCGAGGACCGCTTCTGGGTCTTCTTCACCGACCCCGACGAGAGCGCCGTCAGCGACGCCAGCGAGCGGGTGCAGCGCGAGGCCGCCAAACTGAAGTTGCCGGCCGCCTGGGGCAGCGACGCCGGCCTGCTGAAGCCGTGGCGTGAATACGCCGAGCAGGAAGAGGAATTCGTGCGTGCACGCACCACCGCGCTGCGCGAGATCGGCAGGCAGGGCGGCGGCCCGACGCTGAAGACGATCTGGGATGGCGATCGCCGCAACCCCAACGCCGCGCTGACGATCTTCCGCCACTTCGACAGCGCCACAGTGGTGAAGGGCCTTGTCGGCGAACCGCCGAAGACCGCCTGGGTGATGGGCTACAACCTGTTCGAGCGCGTCTTCTACCTGCTGTCGGCCGGGTTCGATGTGTACGGCAACATCGGCCACCAGTTGCACAGCCGGCTGTACATGGACTTCCTGCGCATGGAAGGCGAGACCAACTTCGCCATGATGCTGCCGCAGGCTGCGCGCAAGGACACCTTGTCCTACTGGTATCGCCACGACGGCGACGCACTCAAGCGGGTGCTGGGCATGGACGCCGGTGTCGAAACCGGCGTGCGCTTCAGCACGGATGACCCGAAGACCGAACTCTTCGTGCTGTTGAAGCAGCGCCTCGGCCCGGCGCTCGACACCCAGCTCGCGCTCGACCAATACCCGGACGCCGCGCTGCGCCGGCCGTTGCAGGCACTGGCCGCGGTGCGGGGCGCCAGCCTCGACTGGATGCCCGAGGTCGCCTACCTCGAAGTGAGCGACGCCGCGGGCCGCCCGCACTACTTCTCGCTGCTGCGCGACACCGGCCACTTCAACGTGACACATCTGCTGCGCGAATCCAAAGGCCTGGCGCCGGACGAAAACCGCCTCACCATCGTGCCCGGCTTCGTCGGCGCCTACCCGAACGCGCTCTACCAGCTCAAGGCGAGCGACCTGCGGGCACTGACCGACGCTGTGCGTGGGCTCACCTCGGAAGCCGACTACCGCCGCCTCGCCGACCGCTTCGCCGTGCGCCGCACGCGGCCGGATTTCTGGGCCTTCAGCGATGCACTGCACGACGCGATGCGGCGCGAAGGGCCGGTGGATGGCGGCCTGCTCGACTACAACCGGCTGGAGAACCGCTGAGCGAATCCGCCCGGCCACTGACGCGGGCCGCCGCAAATACGGCGCCGCATTAATCGCTGCTTAAGCTTGCAGTCCGACACTGGCGCCATCCTTCCTCCCGGAGATGCGTCATGAAACGTTACCTGTACGGTCTGCTTGCGCTTGCGGCCGGCGCCTGGCTGTTGAGCCCGAGTGCCAACGGCGCCGGCTTCTGGGCCTGGCGCCGCGAAGCGGTGCTGCTGACTGGCCTGCTCGGCCTCGTCACCATGAGCGCCGCGATCCTGCTCGCCACCCGCCCGCGCTGGCTTGAACAGCGTCTGAACGGGCTCGACAAGGCCTACGGCCTGCACAAGTCGCTCGGCATCGCGGCCGGCGTAACGCTGGGCCTGCACTGGTTCGCCGAGAACGGCGCGAAATGGCTGGTGCAGCTCGGCCTGGTGATGCGTCGCGCGCGCGGCGGCCCGCACGGCCCCGAGAACGCCCTGATCGACTTCGCCAAGGACAGTGGCGAGTGGGCCTTCTACGTGCTGATCGCGCTGGTGCTGGTTGCGCTGGTGCAGCGCATTCCCTACCGCTACTTCCGCTGGGTGCACAAGGCGCTCGCCGTGGTGTTCCTGTTCGGCGCTTTCCATGCCGTGGTGCTGATGCCGGACAGCTGGTTCAGCGCCCCCGCCGGCTGGCTCACGATGATGGCTGCGGCCATCGGCAGTGCGGGTGCGTTGTGGTCGCTCGCCGGCCGCATCGGCAAAACGCGTACGCACCAGGGCCGCATCGAATCGGTCGCCGTATCGCCGAGCGGCCTGATCGACCTGCGCCTCGCGCTGCCGGCGCCGGGCCTGCGCTACCGCGCCGGCCAGTTCGCCTTCCTGAAGTTCGACGCGCAGGAAGGCCCGCACCCCTTCACGATCGCGTCGGCCGACGACCCCTGCCGCCCGCGCTTCGTCATCAAGCCGCTCGGCGACTACACCGATACGCTGGCGGCACGGCTCGCCGCCGGGCAGGCAGTGGAACTGGAAGGCCCTTACGGCTGCTTCGACTTCAGCGCCGACGGCAAACGCGAGATCTGGATCGCCGGCGGCATCGGCGTCACGCCCTTCCTCGCGCGGCTCGATGCGCTGGCGGCGCAGGGTGGCAGCAGCCGGCCGGTGGACTTCTGGTACTGCACGCAGCAGCACGCCGAAGCGCTGTTCCCGGTTGATCTGGAAGCCCGCTGCGCGCGCGCCGGCGTGACGCTGCGCCGCATGGCGGCTGATTGCGCGGGCCTCTTGTCGGCCGAACGCGTGGCTGCCACGACCGGCTCGCTCGACGGCGCGCGGGTGTGGTTCTGCGGCCCGAGCGGCTTTGCGCAAAATCTGCGCACGGGGCTCGAAGCGCTGGGCCTGCCGCGCGGCGCCTTCCACAACGAACGTTTCGCGATGCGCTGACACACCCGGTGCGCGAGGCCTCTGCCACAATCGGCGCTTTCCCGCCGCCGAGCCTGCCGTGAGCCCAGCCCCGCGCACCGCCACCGTCGTCTTCATCTTCATCACCGTGGTGCTCGACGTGCTCGCGCTGGGCGTCGTGATCCCGGTGCTGCCGAAGCTGATCGAACAGTTCATGGGTGGCAACACCGCGCGCGCCGCCGAGATCAACGGCCTCTTCTCGACCGCCTGGGCGCTGATGCAGTTCGTGTTCTCGCCGCTGCTCGGCGCGCTGTCGGACCGCTTCGGCCGCCGCCCGGTGATCCTGATCTCCTGCCTCGGCCTCGGGCTGGACTACCTGTTGATGGCGCTGGCGCCAACGCTGTGGTGGCTGTTCGTCGGGCGCGTCATCTCCGGCATCACCGCGGCGAGCTTCTCCACCGCTGGCGCCTACATCGCCGATGTCACGCCGCAAGACAAGCGCGCCGGTGCCTTCGGCATGATCGGCGCGGCCTGGGGCCTGGGTTTCGTGATCGGCCCGGCGGTCGGCGGCCTGCTCGGCGGCATCGATCCGCGCTTGCCGTTCTGGGTTGCCGGCGCGCTGGCGCTGGCGAACTTCGGCTACGGATTCTTCGTGTTGCCCGAATCATTGCCGCGCGAACGCCGCTCGCCCCGGTTCTCATGGCAGCGCGCCAACCCGCTCGGCGCGCTGAAGCTGCTGCGCTCGCACCGCGAGCTGTTCGGGCTGGCCGGCGTGAACGCGCTGTACTGGTTCGCGCACTACGCGCTGCCCTCCACCTTCGTGCTCTACACCGGCCACCGCTACGGCTGGAATGCGCAAACCGTGGGCCTCACGCTCGCCGCAGTCGGCATCTGCAACGTGATCGTGCAGGCCGGGCTGGTGCGCCGCGTGGTGCCGCTGATCGGCGAGCGCAATGCGCTGCTGCTGGGCCTGGCGGCCGGCGTTGCCGGTTTCACGGTGTATGGCCTGGCACCGACCGGCTTCTGGTTCTGGGCCGGCCTGCCGGTGTTCGCGGCGATGGGCTTCTTCGGCCCCGCGCTACAGGCGCTGATGACGCGCCATGTCAGCCCGCAGGAGCAAGGGCAACTGCAAGGCGCCAACAGCAGCATGTCGGCCCTGGTCGGGCTGCTCGCGCCGGGTACCTTCAGCCTGGTGTTCGCGGCCTCGATCGACCCGGCTGTCGGCTGGCATCTACCGGGTGCAGCGATGCTGCTGGCCGCCGCCGTTACCCTGGTGGCGCTCGTCCTGGGCGCCCGCGTGACGCGGCGCGAAACAGCCTGAAACCAGGCCTGACGCCGCCGCGTCAGATGCGGCTGGTGTTGCCGGGCGCCTCGATCACCACCGGCAGCCCCTCGCGCGCGAGTTCGATCCGGTTGCGGCCGCCTTCCTTGGCGCGATACAGCGCGGCGTCGGCGCGCATGTAGAAGCTCTCGCCATCTTCGCCGTACTCGTGCAGCGCAACGCCGATGCTGATCGTCAGCCGGCCGTGCTGCGAATTCTTGTGCGGGATGTTCATCGACTCGATCGTGAAGCGCACATGCTTGGCGACGTTCATGACGACGGCGATGTCGGCGTCTTCCAGCAGGATCGCGAACTCTTCGCCGCCGAGCCGCGCGCACAGGTCGGTCGCCCGCGCCGCCGCAGCGCGCATCACTTCGCCGACCTTCTGCAGCGCGTGGTCGCCCGCCGCATGGCCGTAGCGGTCGTTGAAGGATTTGAAGTTGTCCAGATCGAGCATCACCAGCCCGAGGCCGGCGCCGCTGCGTTGCTGGCGGCGTAGCGCGAGGGCGAGGCGCTCGTCGAAGGCGCGCCGGTTCGCGAGCCCGGTCAGCGCATCGGTGGTGGCGCGCAGTTCGAGGTCGCGTACCTGCTCGCCGATCACCGCGAGCAGCGCGTTGGTGTGCGCGGCAAGGTGGCCGATTTCGTCGCGCCGGCTTTCGGTCACGCGCAGCGTCCAATCCTTCTGCTGCCAGATGCGGTCAATTTCGGCTGAGAGCTTGCGTACCCGAAACACCAGCGCGCGGTCGAGCACGAAGATCAGCGCCACCGCGAATAGCAGCGCCACCGCGAGCAGCTTCAGGCTGACACGCCACAGGCTGCTGCGGCCCAGTGCGCTGATCTCGCGCGGCAGGCTCATCACGAGATCGCCGAACACGTTTCCGCCCAGATCCGCCACGGCGTGGCGCACTTCGAGGGTATCCGGCGTCGAGCGGATCACCGGCGCGGCGCGGCCGAATACCTGCGACGTGATCGGCGCACCGGCAATGTCGGGGCTCGCCGCCGGCCCCGAAGGCGGTGCCAGCGTGAAATCGATGTGGCTTTCGGCTTTCACGCGCCGGACCAGCGTTGCATCGAAGCGGCGCGCGATCACGACGATGCCGCGCGGCGGCTGTGATACCGCGGTATCGCGGATCGCCATGCGGCAGGTAAGGTAGTTCGCCACGCCAAGGCGCGCGACGCCGCATTGGCTCGCGTCCGCCGCGATCGGGCTGCTCAGCGTGCGCAGCAGCGGGTTATCCGGCGACTTGAGTGGCGACAGGTCGGGCGCGGCATCACCCTTTGCCGGCGCGGCGATTGCATCGAGCAGATGGCCATCGGGCGCGATCACCAGCACCCAGGCGAGATCAGAAGGCACCAAGACCGAAGGTTGCAGGTTCTCGGTGCGGAAAGCGGCACCCGGTGCCGCCACATAGGCATACAGCTCGCTCCAGTGCGCCCAGCCGAGCAGGAGCTGGCCAAGCGAGCGGGCTTCGATTTCCAGCGCGTTCACCAGGCGTTCGGTCTCGTGTTCGGCGGCTTCGCGTTCGATCTGCACAAAACTCGCACCGATGCCGCTCGCCAGCAGGCCGGCCGCCAGCAGCACCGCAATCGCCAGCACGCCGACGACGCCAAGGATCAGGCGCGCGATCAGGGGCATCGCGAATCCCGGTGAGCGCAGCCGAAGCGCCGGCGATGGACGGATCGCGGATTCATACGACCGTTTACGGCCTGCGCTGACGGGGCTTGAACGCAATGCCGGCAACTGCGCGATCCGTCACGGACAGCCGCGGCGATCGAGGCGCAGATTCCCGCCACAGGCCGGCCGCGTGGCACGCGCTTTGCGTGCTGTCTCGCACAGGCAACCCCCAGCCTGGACAAGGAGGTGCTTGATGCCAAGCACGAAACGCGAAACGGTGCTCGCGCTGAACCTGATCTTCGGCCTGACCCTGGTCGGCTGGCCGTTCATGGCGGTGTTCTCGCTCACGCTGGTCGAGGGCAGCCGCGCCACCAACGACAGCTACCTTGTGCTGATGCTGGCGTGCGTATGGCTGTACCCGATGACCTACATCGGTGCACTGGCCTGGAGCCGGCTGGCGCTCAACCGCAGCCGCACCCGCCGCCGCGCCATCCGCATCGCGCTGCTGCCGGGCATCAACCTGCTCGCCGCGCTGACGATGACGGTGGCGGTGTGGCTACATTGCGGCAGCGAGTTCGCGTGCTGATCGCCCGTGGCGGGCGGCGCGGTGCCATGCCGCGCCGGCCGGATTGGCTAACGTAACTCGGTCAGCGGCGCGGGCACCACGTCGACAGTCCGCGGGCGCACCAGCAGCGCCAGCACCACGGCGGCCACCGCCAGCACCCACACCACCACCGCACCGGAAGGCAGATCGAACACCGCCGAGGCGGCCAGGCCCAGCCCATAGCCCACCGCGCCCAGCGCCCAGGCCGCCAGCAGCCGCGGCGTGCCGCTCAGCTCACGCGTGGCCAGCGCCGGAATGATCAGGCTGGAGAACACCAGATACACGCCCACGACCTGCACCGAGGCCGTCACCGCAATCGAGAACAGCGCGTAGAACACGAAGCTGCCGCGCTTGCGCGCACCGCCGAACCACAGCACCAGCAACACCGCCGTCAGCACCGCGAGCCAGCCGATCTGCTTCGGGCTGACCCACAGGATCTGGCCGACCAACAGATCTTTCAGGTGCTCGCCGCCGTGCGGATTGCTTGCGAGCAGCAGCAGCCCGCCGCTCGCAGCGAGCACGAAGAGCACGCCGATCAGCGCCTCCTGATGGCGCCCGGCGCGCCGCTCGGTAAAGGTCAGCAGCAGCGCGCCGGCCAGTGCGGCGGCCACCGCCGCCACCTGCACCATCAGGCCCTGCGGCTCCCAGCCCATGAAGTCGGCGGCGATCACGCCAAGCCCGGCGATCTGCGCGATCGCGAGGTCGATGAAGACGATGCCGCGATCGAGCACCTGCATGCCCATCGGCACATGGGTGGCGAGCACCAGCAGGCCGGCGACGAACGCCGGGCCGAGGATGGACGCATCGAGCGCCGAGAGGTCGATCATTTTCCGGCTCCCTTGAGCAGGCGGGCGATCGTGTCGTCGAACAGGCCGAACAGGTCTTTCGCGGCCGGCGTGCCGCCCACCGTGAAGGGCAGTTGCACTGCGGGGATCTTCGCCCGCTCGGCGAGCCAGTCGGCCGAGCGCGCATCCTGGTAGGCGGCATACACGATCAGCTTGGCGGGGCGGTCTTTCTGGCGCGTGAGAATTTCCTGCAGGTGGGCCGCGGTGGGCTCGACGCCCGGCTTCGGTTCGAGCGCATCCACGTACTGCAGGCCGAGCCAGTTCTCCATGTAGGTCCATGCCTTGTGCTGGGCCAGGATGGGTGTGCCGCGCAGCGGTGCCGCCTGCGCCGACCAGCGCGCGAGTGCGGCATCCCAGCGCTTGGCGAAGTCCTGCGCGCGCTGCTGATAGGTGGCGCGATTGGCCGGGTCGATCTGCTCCAGCCGCTGCGCCAGCGCTACGGCCACCTTCGCGATGTTGCGTGGGTCTGTCTGGATGTGCGGATTGCCTTCGGGGTGCACATCGCCGTCGGCGCGGTCCACGCGGGTCGGCACATCGAGCTTCTGTACGAAATCGGATGCGGCGAAGTTGCCCGGCTTGCCGGGCTGGATCGCGGCGTTGCCCGATTGCTGCAGCAGCACCGGCAGCCAGCCGATCTCAAGCCCGGCGCCGGTGCAGGCGAGCAGTTCGGCATTGCGGGCGCGCGCGATCAGGCTCGGCTTGGCTTGCACATGGTGCGGGTCTTGCAGCGCCGTGGTGGCAAGGGTCACATCCACCTTGTCGCCCCCCAGTTCCTGCACCAGCGCGCCCCATTCGGGTTCGCAGGCGAGGACCTTGAGCGCGGCAGAGGCCGGGGCGGTGGCTGCGATCAGCAGCATGGCGGCAAACAGTTTCTTCATGTCCGGTGCTCCGTGGTGGCTCAGTAGGTGTGCGCGCCGTGCGCGCCGAGGCTCATCTGGTACTGGATGAAGGCCTGGCTGTCGGCGAGGCCTTCGCGCGACAGATCGCGCGTGAATTGCAGGCGGATACGCGAGAACTCGCTCGGGTTGTAGTCCAGCATCAGGCTGGCGCGTGCCGGGTCGTAGTTGCTGGCGGCAAGGTTCGCGGCGTTGAGGCCGTAATCCACCGTGCCGTGCTGCAACTGCTCGCCACGCAGGCCAACGCGCCACTGCGGCATGAACTGGTAAATGCCTTGCAGGTACCAGCCGGACTGCGTGCTGCGATACGCATCGCTGCTGTTAACGCCGGCCGTGTCGTAAGCGAGATCGCCCTTCTGCGTGCGGCGCAGGTATTCGCCCTGCAGCTTGAAGTTCTGCACCATCGCGTTGCCCATCGGCGCCCACTTCCACACGAAGTCCGCGATCCACAAGCGGGAGTCGCCGGTGAAGGCATTGCTGACGCTGTTGCCGGCAAGGTCATCCGCCTCCCACGACAAACCCTTCGCCTTGGTCTGCAGATACGAGAGGCCCGCGCGCCAGCTGTGGCTCTCGCCAACATCGCCGCCGATGTGGCCATACACCGCACCACCGCCCGCGCCATTGCCGCCCGAGTCGCTGCCGGGGTAGGCACGGCCGCGGCCCAGCTCGGCGCCGAATTCGAGGTAGGTGTCGGTCGGCGCCAGCCAGCGCATCTGCACGCCATCGTCGCCGTACTGGCCGCCGACGAAGGCCTGATAGGCGAGCGGCGCGTCGACGAAGTCCCAGGTATGGGCATGGGTTTCGTTCAGGTAGCCGATGCCGGAAAGGTAGCGGCCGACCTTCAGCCCCAGACCGTGATCGAGGCCCATCGTCTGCACATAGGCCTCCTCGACCGACAGCGAGTTGTCGCCATGCAGCGCGATGTTCGCGACGCCGCGGAAGCGGTGGTCGATGTTGGCGGACAGGCCGAGTTCCGATTCGCCAAGGTTGAAGCCGCGATCGCCGGGGCCAACCTCGGCATCCGACGGCAGCGGGAAGCCGGTGATCGCGTAGTTGGCCGGGTCGCGCTTGGTGTAGGTGTACTGGCCGGCCAGGATCAGAGAGATCGCCGGGTTGAAGGCGCTGTCGCTCGACTGCGGTGCAGCGGCAACCGGTGCGGCCTGAGCTACGGGCGCCGGGGCCTCGGCGACGGCAGCTGGCGTCGCGCTCGGGGCCACGGCCACCGCGGGCGCGGGGCTGCGCGCCTCGGCGGTTTCGAGCCGTTTTTCGAGCGCCTGGATGCGCGATTCGTAGCTCGCACGCATCGCTTCGATTTCTTTGCGCAGCTTTGCCACATCGGCGCTCTCGGCCGCGTGGACAGGGGTCGTCAGCGCGAGCAGCAGGCTCGCGGACAGGAGTTTCCGTTGAAACATCGATGCCTCACGTCAATCGCAATGAACAGGAACGGCCAATCCCGGGCGGGATGCCGTCAGAGAAGGTTCAGGCGAAGGCGCGAGGGGGCGCGCGTGAGGCGTAAGGCAGCGGCGCGACAGCGCGCGGCGGGTTGAGCGGAAGGGTCTGCTCGACAACGGGCGCCGGCGCCAGCAGCGCAAGCGGCATCTTTGCACCGGCAATGCCGCCGGTGACGCCGCTGAATGCGAGGCAGGCCTCACACAGCGTCGAGTCCGGCGCGGCGGGCGCCTGCACCGAACGGGTCGCTTCCGCCGCCTGCGCCGCATGGCCGTAACCATGCGCGTAGGCGCCCAGCTGCATCAGGGGCAGCAGCAGGAGCCACAGCAGGAGCAGGGCCGGCAGCAAATGCCGGCGCTTCGGGGCGATCAAGGCAGTCGAAGAAGCAAGGTCAGGTTGAACCGGCGATTAAAACGCGACGAGGTTGCAGCCGCGTGACGCCCGCCTCAGGCGGGGCACTCGCTGAGGCAAGTCTGGCTGCGCATGCGGCGCAGGTTTGCGACATGCGCGCCCACCAGCAGCATGCCGCCGGCCACGGTGAACGGCACATCGAGCGATTCGATGTGGAACAGCGCCTCGGCACCGACCGCGATCGTGCACAGCGCGATGCCGGCCAGCGCCGCCACGCCGACGAAGCGCGAGCGGTGGCGCCGGTAACCCGGCAGCAGGGCGAGCAGCGACAAACCGATGATCGGCAGCAGCAGCAACGCATGCACCCCCGTGTGCGGCACCAGCGCGAGCGCCGGCAGCAGCGGAATCAACAGTGGCAGCGCGAGGCAATGCACCAGGCAGGCCGCTGACGCAAAGATACCCAGCTTGTCCCAGGTGCTGCGCGGCACATGCACATGGCCGTGGTGGCCGGCGTGATCGTGCGCGCTCATCGGTGCACCGCCACCGGCACGTTGCAGGCGGCACAGTGGCCGTGCACTTCGAATTCGACCTGCGTGCTGGCAAAGCCGGCCGGCAGGCGCGGCGCAGCGCGCGGCGTGTCTTCAAGGCAGAACACCTTGCCGCAGTCGTCGCACACGAAGTGCGCATGCGCCTGATGCGGCTGGCCATCGGTGCTGGCGGCGGAGAAGCGGAACACGCGCTGCTCGTCCGCAACCTTGTGTGCCAAGCCTTGTTCAACGAGCCAGTCGAGCACACGGTAGAGCGTCACGCGATCGACCGGCGTGCCGTCGTCGAGCGCTTTTTCCAC